>NZ_ATVH01000019.1 GCF_000420625.1 Fodinicurvata sediminis DSM 21159
GGCGCGAGATCTGCGAGGGCGACTGCGGGGACAAGACGGCCGATCAGTTCGTCTCCCAGCAGTTCAACGTTTCGGGTGTTGTTGCCGAGGCTGAGACGGACTTTGGCGATTATAACTCTGTCGACGGGTTCTGTGGCGAGCAGGAAACCGGGTTCCACGGAACTGGCACAGGCCCCATTTTTGAAGGCATTAATTTTAAATGGGCTAATCCACCCTATGAGCTTGTTGATGGGTCAAGTGAAGGTGCACCTAGGGAAATCAATAGGTCCGATCTTGAAGAAAGAGATGGGGTCGGCCGTATATCGATTTTTGGTCATGAGAAATATAATGATACTCGTCCCATCGATAATAAGGACGAATATAGTATACATTTGAACAAGGGCGAAAAACTTGAGATAAGTGGAAATGGTGGAGAGGTAGATTCCGGGGGATTTTTATCAGATATATGGGCTATTGTTAGGGAAAACTTCCCTAATCTCGGAGATATTTCTCAACAAGAAGTGTATGAGGCTTTTACAGAGAATCTATCAGATATAGAAGTGGAAGTGATTGGTCCAAACGGGCCGCTTACCCGGTCAGATGATGGTTCGGGGAACTATACCTTCGATATAGAAAATAGCGGGGAACATACGGTCCAGATTTCCGGTGATGGCGGACTCGTGTTGTACGGGGGTGAGCTCACTGTCCATCCTGCGGACTATAAGACCTACGTCTTCTCGGAAGACCAGGGCGATCAGCAGACGAATGATCCGCTGGTCCTGCCGGTCAAGTATTCAGCCGAAACCCAGGACGATGACGGTTCCGAGGGCATCACCAAAGTCACACTGAACATCGGGTCGGCGCTGGCCACGGCCGGTGCAACCTGGATGCAGGGTAATCAGACACTGGCCGATGAAGGCACCATCTGGCTGTTAGACAAGAATGGTGAGAAAGTAGCGGCGGATGTCTCAATCGATGGGGGAGAGCTGACTCTCGATATTCCGGCTCCGGGTCTGGAAGAGCTCCAGCTCGATCCGGATCAGGCGCTCGTCAATCAAAATTCCGATTTGACGGGAAGTGATCCTTCTGACTTTGGGCTGCAGATCAAGCTGCCCGATGATTACAGCGGAGAATTCGTCCTCGATATCGAGACCACCACGATCGAGTTCGATGACGATGCCTTCTCGGACCTCTCCGAGCGCCAGCTGAAGGACAACTGGGAAGAGATCTGCGGCGACTGCGGAGACAAGACAGAAACAGTCTCCAACAAGATCGGCTTCAAGATTTCCGGTGATGTTGATCCGGCGATTGTTACGACTGGAGAGTCGAATGATGTGGAAGATGACGTCGACGACGACTGTCAGACTCGCGATGACGGGCCGCTTTCGGTGCCAGTCCATTTCACAACCAGTCTTCAGGATAACGACGGCACTGAATCCATTACGGGCATCAAGCTGACACCGCCGACCATTCCGGGTGGTTCATTCGTTTTCCGTCAGCCGGACGGAACTTATGACAGCTACACTGACGGCCAGCCATTGATTGTTGACGCCACTGGCAAAGTGGATACAGGGGATGCAGTCATCGAAAAGCCAGTTTGGCTGAAGGTGGATCAGGATGGCGACGATTTCATATTTACGCCGGTCAATGAAGACGGTTCGGAGATTGATGGCCAGAGCGGCATCAAAGAGATCGTGTTTAGCGAGGGAAGCTCCCCCGTCAAGTTCCAGTTGCCTCAGGATTTCGAAGGCGAGGTGACGTTCGAGGGCAAGGTCCAGGCCACCGAGTATGGTCCGATCTATGAGGGCAGCGAGGATTGCGAGCCCAAGCGCACCGATGACTGGGCTGATCTCAATCTCCAGACTCTTACAGAGGTAACTGTTGACGGTCGTAACGACAAACCGCTTGCTGCGGATGACCTAGACGATGTCAATACAGTCTGCGCCATCACCGATGTAGAGATAAAAACTGCCTTTGATAGCAGTAACGACCCCGATATCCCCAAAGCCGATGACATCATCTCCTTCAAGAGCTTCGACGTTGAAGAGCTCTCGGAGCGTGGTGATCTGAGCGATGATGTCATTGGTGGTTGGGATGTCGAGGGCAATGACCTGACCTTCAAGGTTACGAAGTCGCCTGAATTCGGCGCGCTCTATAAGTGGGATGGCACGACTCTGGAGGAATTGGATGCGGGTGGCACCTTCACCTCCGACCACGCGATCTTCTGGGCTGCAACCCAGGAGGATGCAGACACAACAAGCTATGGCCTCTCGAATGATGACGACAACACGTCCCTGAGCGACTGGACGGATAGTTTCGAAAACGACGAAGGCAATATATTGCTGGAAGCCTTCCGCCAGGATGGTGACAACTGGGAGTCTGCGGCTCTTGACTTCAAGTATGATGGCAGTGTCGGAGATGGATACGGCGGCATTGGTGTTGAGTCCGAACCAGGTCGCGACGAAGAGGTCGACTGGAAGGACGGGAAGGCTGAAAAGCTTGTCTTCACGCCCGGTCAGAAGGTTCTGGGGGCCACGGTTCAGCTCGGTCTTCTCTTCGGAGGCGATGAAGCGGGTGGTCATTATGAAGCCAACCCCGGTATCGATGCGGAGAAGATGAAGTGGACCGCCTATAGCGGCGGCGACGAGGTCGCCAGCGGAATCGAGTATGGTTCCGAAGATGGTCTTCGGTCCTTCGATGTCAGTGTGCCTTTCGACAAGCTGGTGCTCGAGCCCCAGGACAACGAGGAATCAGGCGGTAACCTGTCCGACTTCGTGCTGCGCAGCATCGAAACGCGCGAGATCCCGGGAAGCACCGACTTCGAGTACGGCGTCTACGATGATCCGGATTGCCTCAACTGCATCGATACCGCCAAGGTGGATATCGATGTCGACGCCAGCGCGCCGCCGCAGGCCGACCATGTTAACAGTACGGCCGTGTCCTTGGACCAGTATCTGGATGACCACAGTGGCGGTGCACTTGAAGGGGCCTTTGACGACGGCAGTGGTCTCGATCTTGACGAAAGCGATTACGCCTATGTGCGTGAGTTCTCCATCGACGGCTTCATCGGCAACGATCAGGATAGTACCTTCAATGACACAAGCCTCGGTGGCGCGGATCTCGAGACCTCGCTGGAGAATCTTGAGTTCAGGATTACCGAAGCTCCGACAGAGGGCATCCTGGTCATCAAGGATGGCACCACTGGTAATTACAGGGTGATCGACAATGCCCCCCTTGATGAGAGCAACTCCACCTTCTCCTCGGATGACAGGATCTGGTGGCTGGGCAATGAGGCAAGCGATGGGTCCGGATCCAATTCCGCCACGGTCAACCTAGCCAGCATCGGCAATGGCCCCCTTCACACTACAGAAACGCAGATCACGGACCCGGCTCTCGGAGAGGTCACCTTCACCAGTTACATCCAGGTTGGTAGCGACTTTGTCGAGGGAGGCTCGCTCTTCAATACCGGCAATGGCCTGGGTGTGAAGCAGACCGGGGCCGGTGCTCCGTCGAACAATCAGATCGACGAGCCCGAACGGCTTGGGGTCAAGTTCGAGGAGGCCGTGAAAAGCGCCACCTTCACGGCAAAGCCGTACAACGGCGAACCCGATGGCAAGGTGGCTTACACCATCTTCGACGAGAACGGGACAGAACTGAAGTCAGATGAAGTTGATGTGGACGACCTCGACGGCTCCACTGCAACCTTCACCGTGGACCCGGGAGAGGACTTCCACAGCATCCAGATCGGCCCGGCTGGCCGGGACGACAGCGATGATGCAGGTGCGAACTTCTCGATCCAGAGCGTGGAGGTGACGCGAAACGAGGGGGGCCTCCTCCAGGATACCTTCAAGTACGAGGTGGTCGACGAGTGCGAGAAAACCTCCGATGAGGCCACGGTTACGATTGGAGCTGAGGGTGATGATCCGCCCATTGATGATGGCGATGAGGACTCTGGCGATGGTGGAGATGATACGCCTCCAGAAGTAACGGTAAGCAGTGCGACAGCGGCTCTACCCACAAAGAATGGGAGTGCAAAGTCTGTAACGGGCGATACATGGGATCCAACAGTTACTGTAACTGATGATCGGCCCAACCTGACTGGAGCAACTATGACTATAAGTGGTCTAGTCGCGGGTATGATGACCGTTTCTATTGATAACCCAGATGGGTTAAGCAGTGATTTTTATGAAATTGTAACGCATGATGATGGTAATGTTAATGAACCAGATGGCTCTGGAACTTGGGAGATTAGTTTAACGGAAGAACGCTCTGTTTCCGAATATCAAAATTTCTTAGATTCAATAAAAATAAATATAAGTGATTTTGATACATCGGATAGTGATAGCTGGATAGATGGGGATGATATTCAAATAAATCTCAGTGTTACTGATTCTGATAGCCTAACAGGGCTTGGGGATGGTTCTCTGGATTTTGTGGACGGCGGTAACTGGAATGAAGGGAATAACAACAGTATAGATATAACTGAATCGACAGGTTCGGCTGCAAACACACAAGGCGCCAGTATGTTTGCTATGGCCTCAATTCCTGATGCTAACGATGGCGAATTAATTGAGGGCACTTCCTCCGGTGACGAGCTTGTTGGCGGCTTTGGCGATGACACCCTTAAAGGTTACGGAGGAGACGACTTGCTTTCTGGGGGACCTGGTAATGACACCCTCGAAGGCGGTAAAGGCGATGACGTTCTCATCGGTGGGGCCGGCAAGAACACCCTGGACGGTGGTGATGGCGAGGACACCTTCGTCTTCGATGACGAGGCCTTAGCCGACCTGCTGACGAACTCCGGCAATACCGATACCGTAAAGGACTTCAATACAAACGATGATGCCATCGACCTTTCGGACCTCTCGGATATCCTCTGGGATCAGGATGACCTGTCCTCGAATGTCAATTTCAAGGATGACAACGGGGACACTGTCATGACGGTTCGGGTAAAAGGTGAAGATGGCGAGGATCATGAAGTAGAGGTGGCACGCTTCGACAATAATGTTGATGCTGACGACATGAATAATGATGCCGAAGTCCGCATCAAGGAAAGCGATGGCGAAGTCTACAGCGGCAACGTCAGCGATGCTCAGGTTTACGTCGAGGACCAGCACAAGCCCGATGAATCCTGATCAAGATTGACGAGAGTTGTTATCACTTAAGGGCCGTCCTTCGGGGCGGCCCTTTTCCTTTGGTGTTCTCCAGGTTGTGCCATCAGTGCCGACGCGCTTCGAGGCCCGACCCTGCGGGCCGGGCGCCTCAGCGTGAGGAAGTTTTTTGTTTTTCAAATACTTATAATATATCCTCATGTTGAGGCGCACCCTGCAAGGGTGCCTCGAAACATGCCGGCACCGGCGGCGCGGCTGTCGAGACCGTGGCGGCCGAACCAGATCTCGCCAAATGCCTTGCAGGGAAGCTTCGCAGACGGCTAGGGTTCCGGGGTACTTGGCAGGCACGCGACTGCGTCGGCCTGTTCTATTCCTGACTCAATCGAGGCACCCAAGCATCTCATGGACAGCACTGCCGACCGCCCCAAATCACATCTCTTCTACCAGACCCGCCAGCGGCGGCCGCTGCTGGACCGGGCCGAGGGCATCTACATGTGGGACGCTTCGGGCAAGCGCTACCTGGACGGCTCCAGCGGGGCGATGGTGGTCAACATCGGGCATGGCAATCCCAACGTGCTGGCGGCCATGCGCGCGCAGATGGACAAGGCGACCTTCGGCTATCGCCTGCACTTCGAGACCGAGGCGGCCGAGGAGCTGGCGCGCCGCACAGCGCTGCGCATGCCCGCGGGGCTGGACCGCATCTTCTTCGTCTCCGGCGGGTCCGAGGCGGTGGAGTCCTGTATCAAGCTGGCGCGCCAGTACGCCCTGGCCATGGGGCAGGAGCAGCGCTGGAAGGTAATCTCGCGCACCCCCTCCTATCACGGCTCGACTTTGGGAGCGCTGGCGCTGACCGGCACGGCGACCATGACCCAGCCGTTCGCGCCGATGATGCAGGAGATGCCCAAGATCCCGGCGCCCACCTGCTATCTGGACCGGGACAACTACAGCGACGAAGAGCGCGGCCTGCGCTATGCCGAGCACTTACGCGAGGAGATCCTGCGCCAGGGGCCGGAGAGCGTTCTGGCCTTCATCGTCGAGCCGGTGGGCGGCGCCTCCACCGGAGCGCTGGTGCCGCCCGACAGCTACCTGCCGCGCATCCGCGAGATCTGCGATGAATTCGGCATCCTGTTGATCTACGACGAGGTGATGACCGGGGCCGGGCGCACCGGGCGCTTCCTGGGCGCCGATCACTGGCCGGCGGCGCGGCCCGACATCATGGCGCTGTCCAAGGGCTTCGCCGCCGGCTATGCTCCGCTGGGCGCCATGGCGGCGGACGGCCGGATCGTCGAGGCGGTGCTGGACGCTGGCGGCTTCATCCACGGCTATACCTATGCCGGCAACCCGCTGGCCTGCGCCGCCGGCCTGGCGGTGCTGGACGAGCTGGAACGCCTGGACCTGCCGGCCAATGCGGCGCGCCGGGGCGAGAGCCTGCGGGCCGCGCTGCACGGCCTGATGGACCGCTTCCCCTTCATCGGCGACGTGCGCGGCCTGGGCCTGCTGCAGGCCTTCGAGCTGGTGAGCGACCGCGAAACCATGGAACCGTTGCCCAGGGAGCTGAACGCCCATGCGCGCCTAGTGGACATCGCCTTCGACAAGGGCCTGATCATCTATTCCCGGCGCACGCGCGGCGGCCACAAGGGCGATCACTTCATGGTCTGTCCGCCGCTGATCGTCGAAGAGGCTCAGATCGATGAGTTGATCGGCCTGCTGGGCGACAGCCTGGAGGCCTTGGCGCGGGAGGCCGGCCTGCCGGTGTCAGGTTAGTCCGATCATGCCACGCAAGGTCATCATCACCTGTGCGGTGACGGGCTCGGTCCACACGCCCTCCATGAGCCCGAACCTGCCGGTCACCCCGGAACAGATCGCCGCGCAGGCCATCGCCGCGGCCGAGGCCGGGGCGGCCATTCTGCACCTGCACGCCCGCGACCTCGCCGACGGGCGGCCCAGCCCGGACCCGGAGGTCTTCCACCGCTTCCTGCCGCGCATCAAGCAGTCTTGTGACGCCGTGGTGAACATCACCACCGGCGGCGGACAGAACATGAGCGTGGAGGAACGCATGGCCGCGGCGCTGTCGGCGGCGCCCGAGATGTGCTCGCTGAACATGGGGTCGATGAATTTCGGGCTGTTCCCGATCCTGGAGCGCATGCAGGATTTCCAGCACGCTTGGGAGAAGCCCTTCCTGGAGTCCACGCGTGACTTCATCTTCAAGAACACCTTCCAGGATATAGAGACCGCGCTGTTCCGCCTGGGCGCGGAGCGCGGCGTGCGTTTCGAGTTCGAGTGCTATGACCTGGGGCATCTCTATAATCTGAAGCACTTCGTGGACCGCGGCCTGGTGAAGCCGCCCTTCTTCATCCAGTTCGTGCTGGGCATCCTGGGCGGAATCGGCCCGGATCCGGAGAACTTGACGCACATGAAGCGCATTGCCGACAAGCTGTTCGGGTCCGACTACGAGTTTTCGGTGCTGGGCGCCGGGCGGCACCAGATGCCGCTGGCCTCCACGGCGCTGGCGCTGGGCGGCAATGTGCGCGTAGGCCTGGAGGACAACCTGACCATTGCGCCCGGGGAACTGGCCACCGACAATGCCCAGCAGGTGCGCAAGATTCGCCGCATCGCCGAGGAGCTGTCGCTGGAGGTGGCCACGCCTGCCGAGGCGCGCGCACGCCTGAACCTGAAGGGCGGCGACCAGGTCGCCTTCTGATTTTTCTCTCCCGAATCTCGCAAGGAGTAAGGGCCGAGCATGAAAGTCGTCTTCAACGAAGCCCAGAAGCGCCATTACCCCAGGAACTTCCTGGTCAGCGGCGCGCAGAAGCCCAATCCGGAGGTGCCGGAACGCGCCGAGCGCCTGCTGGCCGCGGCCCTGGACAGCGGGCTGGAGCAGGTGACGCCGCCGGACTATGGCCTGTCCGCCGTGTCTGCCGTGCACACGCCCGAATACCTGGACTTCCTGGAGCACGTTTATGCGCGCTGGCAGCGCATCGAAGGGGCGTCCGAGGAGGTGGTGCCCAACGTCCACCCCAACTACAGGGATGGCCGCTATCCGCACTCGGTGGTGGGGCAGGCGGGCTATCACATGGCGGACACCGCCTGTCCCATCTCGGGCGAGACCTGGCAGGCGGCGCTGTGGAGCGCGCATTCCGCCACCCATGCCGCGCGCCTGGTGCGGGAGGGGGCGCCGGCGGCCTATGCGCTGAGCCGCCCGCCGGGCCACCATGCCTATGCCGACATGGCCGGCGGCTTCTGCTTCCTCAACAACTCGGGCGTGGCCGCCTCGGAACTGCGCCGGAGTCACGCGCGGGTGGCCATCATCGACGTGGACGTGCATCACGGCAACGGCACCCAGGGCATGTTCTACAAGCGCGAAGACGTGCTGACGGTTTCCATTCACGCCGATCCCGTGCGCTACTACCCCTTCTTCTGGGGTCATGCCGATGAGCGCGGCGAGGGCCCGGGTCTGGGCTATAACTTCAACCTGCCGCTTGCCCGGGGCACGGCGGACGATGACTACCTGCCGGTCCTGGACCGGGCCCTGCAGCGGGTGAAGGCCTTCGCGCCCGGGGCGATCGTGGTGGCGCTAGGCCTGGATGCCTACGAGGGCGATCCCCTGGAGGGGATGAAGATTTCCACGCCCGGCTTCGCGCGCATCGGCGAACGGCTGGCGAAACTGGGCCTGCCCAGCGTGATCGTGCAGGAGGGCGGCTATCTCTGCGACGAGCTGGGACTCAACCTCAGCAGCTTCCTGGACGGCTTCACGAACGCACACGGACTCTGAATTGATCACAGGAAACGGGAGCATAGGGAATGAGCATTGAACGTAAGGGCGTGGGCCAGCGCATGAGCCAGGCCGTGATTCACAACGGCACGGTCTATCTGGCCGGACAGGTGGGCGAGACCGGCGCTTCGGTCACCAAGCAGACCCAGGACATCCTTCAGAAGGTCGAGAAACTGCTGGCCGATGCCGGCAGCGACAGCACCAAGATCCTGCAGGCGGTCATCTGGCTGGACGACATGAAGCACTTCGCCGAGATGAACGCCGTCTGGGACGCCTGGGTCCCTGAAGGCCACGCCCCGGCCCGCGCCTGCGGCGAGGCCCGCCTGGCCAGTCCCGAACTGCAGGTGGAAATCATCGTCACGGCTGCGGTATAATTGTAGCTATCGGACAGACCGAGAATGCCGGCAGGGGATACACGCAAAGGAACAAGACGATGAGACAGCCTACTGATTTCGATTTCGTGTTTGCCTTGCCGGATGGCGGAAGCCATGACGCTTATGCTCTTTCGGATGCCGTCATAGCAGCCGGTTTCGAGGATGCCGTGATCGGCACGGGCCGCACGGGCCTGCTTGCAGTGTCCATTGAATCGGAAGGAGGGTCTGCCTCGCGGCCTAAACAGGTCTCGGCTCAGCGTATCCTGGAGGTCCTTCCCAATGGAACGAAACAGCTCTCCTGACGAGCCCGTTCGGGACCGATATTCGGATAACGCAACTACAGTATGAGGGCCTTGCCATGGAACTGTTCTGGGCACCGCGGACGCGATCGTTCTATGCGCTCTGGGCGCTGGAGGAGACGGGCCTGCCGCATGAGAAGGTGCTGATCGACATCTGGTCGGGGCAGCAGGATGGTGCGGACTACCGGGCCATCAACCCCATGGGAAAGGTGCCGGCCCTGCGCGACGGGGAGGTGGCGGTGACGGAGGCGCCGGCCATCTGCGCCTATCTGGCCGACAAGGTCCCCGAGAGCGGATTGGCGCTGCCTCTGGAGGATGCGCGACGCGGCGCCTACTACCGCTGGCTCTTCTTCGCGGCCAGCTGTATCGAGGCCGCCTATTTCGAGAAGATGTCTGGCCTGGAAATCGATGCGCGCCGCGCCGGCTGGGGCAGCTTCGAGAAGGTTTTCACCACCTTGGCCAGGGAGCTCGAGAGCAGGGAATGGATCGCCGCGGAGCGATTCACCATGGCGGACCTGATGATCGCCGGCGGCCTCAAGTACGGTATGATGCTGGGCATCCTGGAGCCGCGGCCGGTGTTCGAGGCCTATGTGGCGCGTTGCACGAAACGTCCTGCCTATCGCCGTGCCGAGGAAATCGACGCGGCGGCGTTGGCGGAGCAGGGCTAAGCGCTTCCGGCCTTAGCTCGAGCGCCCCGCCTCCGGTTTGCTGCCCGAACCGCGGATGTTGGTGAGGCGCTGCAGCGTGCCGAACCAGAAGGGTGCGCCCAGCATGATCGCGAGCGCCGAGACGCTCCAGCCCAGCAGGCTGACGGCCAGGGCGTCGGGGCGGAACCCGCAGGCAAGGTCCGGAATGCCGGAAAAGGCGATGGCCGGCGCACAGTCCCAGCCGATGGGCAGGCTCGAGATGAGGGCGTCATCCAGGCCCGCCGCGAGTTCGTCCGGCGTGCCCGAGATTTCGCCCAGGCTGTCCGCCCGCTCGACCAGCAGGCGGCGTAACGAAGCATCGGCCAGCAGCAGGTTGACGATGCGCAGGCTGTCCACGTTTGCGCCGACGACCAGGACGGTGGAGATGATGGCCGAGAAGAGCTTCATTCGGCGCGCATAGACGCCGCTCAAGCGGCTTGCGATCTCGTCGAAGTGGCGGGTGGCCAGCCGCTCGATCTCGCCCCGGATGTCGCTGGCCGTCTCACCGACCCGCTCCAGCAGGCCCGAGGCGTAGTCCTGTATCGGGGCCGGCAGGTCGGCCAGGGACTGGGCGGCCGCCTCCTTCAGGGCCTGTGCCTGCGCGGCCTCCGTCGCCACCGCCTTGCGCAGGTCGCGGATCCTGTCCAGGTAGTCCCGCAAGCGCACGGCGACCGCCTCCCCGAACAGGGCGGGCGGAATGTAGGACGGCCGGCCGTTGGCCGAGAGACTGCGCAGCAGGGGGTCGTTCAGGATGAACTCCGCCTCGCCGGCGAAGATCTCCTGCAGACGCCGGTAGAGGACGCGGCCCCGCAGCTGCAGCAGCGAGGCGATGGCCTCGTTGAGGCTGGTCACGGACAGGCTGAAGACCAGGTACACGAGCACCAGTCCGATCGCCGCCTCGATCAGTGCCGAGTCCATGAGCCACCTCGCTGCCGCCCTCTGCCTGGGGCAGGGGGGCGGGTCACGGCGTCAGTTGAAGTCGCCGCCGGCCACCGGCAGGCCGGACAGCCGGATGATCGCCGCGACCTCCCAGTCGTCGGAGTCCCGCTTGTCGTTCGCCTGCAGCAGGGGATCCTTGTCGGGCGTCCAGCGGGGATCGATGTTCATCCAGCATTGCGGATCACCCTTCAGCAGGCCGGCGAAGGTGGCACAGAGGATGACCGAGCCCACCTGGCCCAGCCGATTGCCGCCGCCGTCCTCCGCCTCGGCGAGGATGTAGAACCAGAGGGCATCCCGCTCGGGCGGAATGTCGAGCGGCGTGAAGCCCAGCGCCGTGGCCACCGAGGAGCCCGAGGGCAGCTCGAAGCGCCAGCCGCGCAGCAGGTTGCGGAAGGCCAGGATGTTGAGGTTCGAGCCGGCCTCGGCCTCGTGCAGGGCCGTCAGCGCGTTGGCCAGCTTGGTGTCGATCTTGCGGGCCAGCTGAGGGAAGGGTCCGGTGGAGCTCTCCATGTCCAGGAACCAGTCCCACTGGATGGAGTTGCCGGGCTTCATGGGCCGGAAACCGCGCAGGTCGTCGGGATCGGCCGCCCCGGTGTTGTCGAACAGCGGTGCGAAGTTGCCGAAGCCGCGGTGTGGCTGGTTGGTCTGGTAGGCGTTGCGCACCATGGAGTGACCGAAGCGATAGGCGGCCACCGAGAATTCCACCGGCATGAAGGGCTGGTGCTTCCAGTTGTAGACGCTGCCCAGGCCGATGTTCCATTCGCTGCGCCCGTCGGGACAGTCCTCGTGCCGCAGCGCGTCCTGCCAGATCCTGGGCTGGGTGATCCGCTTGATGAAATCGTGCCAGACGACGTACTGGTAGAGCCAGCGCAGGGTCCGGGCGGCCGCCTCGAAGGGATCGGGCAGGCCGGCACTGCGGGCCCGGTCGACCAGGGTGTTGTGCGCCAGCAGGAAGGCCAGCTGCAGCTGGCAGACGATTGCATTCTCGTCGTTGCGCATGTCGCCGACCATGGCGCGTCCCTGGCTGTTCAGGGGATGAGTGCGCGGCAGGTCGGGAAGGTTGGAGCCCTCGATGCTGCCTATGAGCATCTTGTCGGGATCCTGCTGGTCGAAGAGATAGGGGCTGTTGGCCCGGCCGTGACCGTAGATGTTGTCCAGGTCCAGCCGGGGCGTGCGATGGTTCAGCAGGCCCTCGGGGTCGTTGCGCCGCATGAGCGAGGAGGCCGGGTCGAAGGTGATGTCGTGATCGACGAACTGGCCGAAATAGGTGTAGCCGGCGGGAATCTCGGAATCGAACTCAGTGTCCAGCTGGTTGCTGAGATCAGTGTCCGAGATGACCTCGGCAGGCTTCTTGCCAGGCGCTTCCACCATCTGCGTCTGGGCCAGCTCCAGGAGGTGATCGGCGATGTTCGACTCGTCGAGACCCGGAGGAGACCAGGGGGGCAGCTGTGCGAAGATGCGCCCGAAGGGGCCCTGGTACAGGCGTGAGCGGGGTGCCAGGACACCACCCTTACTGCTTGATCCGTGTGACATGAAGAACTCTCCCTTGGTATGAGTTACGCCACTGACCAGGAAGGGAAGAATCGGAGCCAGTTCTTCGGACAGGCATGCAGGCACTTGAATCTTGACTTGTGTGCGGGAACAAGACTGCACGACGATTTCTGACGTAATACCTGGAATGCCCCGTATACCCCGAACCTGATTATTCAGTTTAGACTGCAGTTATTTTTGTTCTGCTGTTGATCCGGGGGAGGCTATCGGTATTCGGGAGGGTCTGTGTATTGAGATATCGTGTTAACTCGAAAGTGGTATTTGGCTTTGGCTCTCCACAGTTTTCCGCAACTTGTCGAATAGTCTTCACCGTAGACCGCAAGGGGCGCCATATTTTTGACCGGCGCTTTACAGATTATTGTTCTGGATCGTGAGATTTGGCCTGAGCATTCCTGTGCTGTGGTGCACCTCAAGCCTGCAAGTTCCGGGCGGCGCGGTCGGGAGAGAGACCGTGTTTGCCGGCGCAGGAGGTGATCTCCTGCATGACAGGCTGCTCGAAGGGGCAGACCTTCGGGCCGGCCAGGTCGACCGACAGGCAGAGCACTTCCATCTCGGCTGCCAGGACGTTCTGGTCCTCTCGGTATAGCTGGTGGTGCAGGGTCACCCGCTTTTCATCGTGGTGGCCCACATAGGTCTCGATCCTGAGTGCGTCGTCCAGCTTCACCTCGGCCAGGTAGCGCAGCTTGATCTCGCCGGTATAGACGCTGCGGCCGGTGCGCGCCGGATAGTCGGGTGTCACCCCGAAGCAGGCCAGGGCCTTGTCCGTGGATTCAATCATGACAACGGCATAGTAGCCGTCGCTGAGATGCCCGTTCCAGTCGATCCAGCTTTCTTGAAGCTTTGGATGAACGATGCAGAGCGGTGCCGTATCAATCATGTCTGCCTGCCCCCGTTTCTTCCATCTCGCTGTTGGCGTCGTGCCAGGATTCAACTCCAGCGACAGTTTAGCGAATTGCACTCGCGACGGAACTCAAGATTTTACGAGCTATTGAAGGCTACGGAACCAAAGGCAATCTTTCCCTTTTACCATGAAAAAAATTCCATTATTTTCATATCATGAAAATAAAATCTTCTCTCATTCATGGTGGCGGGGATGAGCAAGACGGAGAAGGGTGATCCTGTACAGGTGGCCGTAGGGGCGGAAATTCGGGCCCTGCGGAAAACACGTGGTCTCACGCTTCCGGAAATGGGCAAGCGAATGGGCCGGTCTGTCGGGTTCCTTAGCCAAGTGGAGCGTGGCCTGTCCCAGCTGACTCTGCTCGACCTTCGGGATCTGGCGCAGGTGCTGGACGTGCCGCTCAGCTGGTTCTTCCAGCATGAGGACATACCGGATCACGAGCGCGGCCATGTGGTGCGCCGCAGCTATCGCCGCACCCTGGGGGTCGAGGAAAAGGGCCTGGTAGAGCAACTGCTCTCGCCCGATCTTTCTGGATCCTTCGAGGTGATCCTCAGCACCATGAACCCTGGCGCGGAGCTGGCGCAACCAACTCTGCGCCAGACAGAAGAGGTGGGCTATGTGGTCTCTGGCCAGATCGAACTCTGGATCGGGGACAAGCATTTCAAGCTGGCTTCCGGCGATTCCTTCCAGATCCGCAAGGAACCTTTCCGCTGGCGCAACATGGCCCGCGAGCCGGCTGTCATCGTCTGGGTGATTTCCCCGCCCGTTTACTGAGCTGTTTCTTCCAACTTCATGTGATCAAAGGACTTCATACCCATGGCAGACCTTCCCAAGCAGGCGCGTGCAGTGATCATTGGCGGCGGTGTCGTCGGCTGTTCGGTGGCCTACCATCTGGCCAAACAGGGTTGGACGGACGTGGTCCTGCTGGAACGCAAGCAGCTGACCTCGGGCACCACCTGGCATGCCGCCGGCCTGATCGGCCAGCTGCGGGCGACACCGAACCTGATCCGGCTGGCGCATTACTCTTGCGAGCTCTATGCCAACCTGGAGGCGGAGACAGAGGTCGCCACCGGTTTCGTGCGGCATGGCTCGCTGGGCGTGGCGTTGAGCGGGGAACGCATGGAGGAATTCGCCCGCGGCGCCGCCATGGGCCGCATGTGGGGCGTGGAAGCCGAGATGCTCTCGCCCGAGCAGTGCAAGAAGCTTTATCCGCTGCTGGAGTTGAAGGGGGACGTGAAGGGCGGTGTGCTGATCCCGGGCGATGGCCAGGCCGATCCGTCCAACATCGCACTGGCGCTGGCCAAGGGGGCGCGGAACCACGGTGCGAAGGTGCTGGAGAACGTGAAGGTCACCGGCATCGAGCAGGCCGATGGCCGAGTGACCGGCGTCAACACGGACCAGGGCCCCATCCAGGCCGAGGTGGTGGTCAACTGTGCCGGCATGTGGGGGCGCGAAGTGGGCCGCATGGCCGGGGTGTCGGTGCCGCTGCAGGCCTGCGAGCATTTCTACATCGTCACCGAGAAGATGGACGGCATGGGCGGGAAGCTGCCGGTGCTGCGGGTGCCGGACGAATGTACCTATTACAAGGAGGATGCAGGCCGGCTGCTGCTGGGCTGTTTCGAGCCCAACGCCAAGCCCTGGGGCCTGGAAGGTATTCCGGACGACTTCTGTTTCGACTCCCTGCCGGAGGACTTCGAGCACTTCGAGCCGATCCTGGCCCAGGCCATGGAACGTGTGCCGGCTTTGCAGGACGTGGGGATCCACACCTTCTTCAACGGGCCGGAATCCTTCACCCCCGACGACCGCTATATCCTGGGCGAGGCGCCGGAACTGCAGAACTTCTATCTGGCCTGCGGCTTCAACTCCATCGGCATCCAGTCGGCGGGCGGTGTCGGCAAGGCATTGGCCGAGTGGATCGAGGCCGGCGAGCCGCCCTTCGACCTGAGCGACGTGGATATCCGGCGCCTGCAGCCCTTCCAGGCCAACCGGACCTACCTGGAGGCCCGGGTCAGCGAGACTCTGGGGCTGCTCTACGACGACCACTTTCCCTTTCGGCAGTACGAGACGGCGCGCCAGGTCCGGCGCACGCCGCTTCATGACGCATTGCGACAGCATGGCGCCTGCTTCGGCGAACTGGCCGGGTGGGAGCGTCCCAACTGGTTCGCGCCCGAGGGCGTGGAGCCGATCTATGAATACAGCTGGGGGCGACAGAACTGGTTCGCGCATTCCGCCGCCGAGCATCGCGCCGTGCGCAGCGACTGCGGGCTGTTCGACCTGTCCACCTTCGCCAAGTTCCTGGTGCAAGGCCCGGATGCGGCGGCCCTCCTGAACCGGGTCTCGGCGGCCCAGATGGACGTGGCGCCGGGGCGGGTGGTCTACACCCAGTGGCTGAACGACCGCGGTGGCATCGAGGCCGACCTGACGGTCACGCGCTTGGCCGAAGACCGCTACATGGTGGTGACCGCCGCCGGCAGCCAGCGCCGCGACTTCGTCTGGCTGGAGCGCAATCTGCAAGAAGGTGAGCGCGTTTACCTGACCGACGTGACCTCTGGCATGGCGGTGATCGGCCTTATGGGGCCACGGGCACGTGACCTGCTGCAGCCGCTGACCACGGCCGACCTGTCCAATGCGGCCTTTCCCTTCGGCACGTCGCGACAGATCGAGCTGGGCTCCGCCCTCGTCCAAGCTTCGCGCATCACCTATGTCGGCGAGTTGGGCTGGGAGCTGTATATCCCGACAGAATTCACGGGCCATGTTTTCGAGACGATCATGGAAACGACGCAGCCGCCGGCACTGGCCGGCCTGCATGCGCTCAACTCCTTGCGCATGGAGTGCGGCTATCGCCACTGGGGCGACGACCTGACGGACGAGGACACGCCGCTGGAGGCCGGCCTGTCGTTTGCCGTCGACTGGACAAAGGACGACTTTAATGGCCGGGAGGCGTTGTTGAAGCAGAAGCAGGCCGGTGTCGAGCGGCGTCTGGTCCAGTTCCGCCTGTCCGATCCCGAACCTCTGCTCTATCACGACGAGCCGGTCTGGCTGGACGGCGAACGGGTCGGGCACCTGACCTCGGGCGCCTACGGGCACGAGGTCGGGGCAGCGCTGGGCATGGGTTACGTCACACTCTCCGGCGGCCGGGCGCCCAAGGCGGTGGACCTGGAGGGCGCGGCGTTCGAGCTGGAGATCGGCCGGCAGCGCTGCCGGGCCCAGGCCTCGATCAAGCCCTTCTTCGACCCGAAGCGTGAACGCATCCGGATGTAATGCCTAGAGATCTTCCCAGAAGCTCCGCATCCGGTCCAGTTCCGCCGCGTCGGGCAGGCGGCCGTAGCCGGCGCCGGCGTTGTCGTCCATGTGCTCCGGACTGCTGGTGCCGGGGATAACGCAGGTGACGGCCGGGTTGGCCAGGATGTACTTCAGAAAGAACTGGCCCCAGCTGTCGCAGAAGTCGCGCGCCCAGTCCGGCAGTTCGCGCTCGCCCACGCGCCGGAAGACGCCGCCACCCTCGTAGGGCCGGTTGACCAGGACTGCCACGCCGTGGTCGCGGGCCAGGGGCAGGACGCGCTCTTCGGCCGCGCGCACGCCGATGGAATAGGCCAGTTGCACGAAATCGGGCTGGTCGCGTTCGATGATATCCGCCAGTTGGTCCAGGGCGCCGGTGGTGTAGTGGGTGACGCCCAGGTAGCGGATGCGGCCCTCGGCCTTCCAGTCGCGCAGGGTGTTCATGTGGGTGTCCAGGTCGACCAGGTTGTGCACCTGCATGAGGTCGATGGTCGAGGTCTCCAGCAGGATTTCCGAACGCTTCATCTGATCGATGCCGTCCTGGCGCCCGCGGGTCCAGACCTTGGTGGCCAGGAAGCTGTCGTCGTGGGCGTCCAGCTCGGTGAGGATTTCGCCGACCCGGGCTTCGGCCGCGCCGTACATGGGCGAGGAGTCGATCACGCTGCCGCCGTTGTCGAACAGGCGCTGGACCACCTCGGTCAGGGCCTCCATCTCGGGCGCGTCTTCGGCGACGTCGAACTGTTGCCAGGTGCCCAGGCCGACAACCGGCAGGCTTTCCCCGCTGGCGGGGATCTGCCGTGTGCGCATGCTTTGCGCGGATTCGGAAGCGGCCGCGGGCGGCAGGCCCACCCTGCCGCCTGCGAGGGCCGTGGCGGCCAGGCCGGCGGCCGAGAGCTTCAGGAAATCCTTGCGCGAGAGGATGGCACTCTGCGCTCTGGTTCTACGAAGGTGTTTCGGCAGTTTGGGTTTGTCTGTCGGTCTGTCTGTCATGACGTTGTCCTATCCAGTATCCAATGAACAGCCAGATGAGGGCGACGGGCACCGCCATCAGGGCCGTGCCGGCCAGTCCGAGGCCCAGAGCACCCAGGCCCGAATAGAGCCAGCCGCTGACCGCGTCGCCTCCACGATAGACCACGGTATCAATGAAGTTCTTGGCCTTGTACCGCTGCTCCAGCGGGATGCTCGTGAAGAGCACCTCGCGCGATGGCCGCGTAATCGCATAGTTGGTGGCGCGTCGCAGGCTCTGGAAGCCCACCAGCACGATCAGCCCCGGGCTCAGCGCCAGGCCCAGGAAGCCGATGGCCGAAAGTACGGGCAGCAGGGCCAGGCCGAAAGCGGTGCCGGTCCATTGCAGCAGACGTCCGGTGACGAAGAGCTGCAGGCTCAGGGTCAGCAGGTTGACCGTCAGGTCGATGATCGCAAAGACCTGCGTGCGCCGGTCCGGATCGTCGAAGGCGTTCTCGATGATCTCCGCCTGCTGGAAATAGAGAAAGGTGGAGGTCAGCGTATAGAGCAGGATGAAGGCACCGATGCCCAGCAGGTGCGGCGAGCGGAAGAAGGCCGTGGCGCCGGCCAGGATATTGCCGCCGATGGGGCGATTTCCCCTGTTGCCGTCTTCACTGTCGCTCTCCTGTCTTTCTGCGGCACTGCGGAAGTCGAAGCGCGCCAGCCGCCGGATGCAGAAGACCGCCACTTCCAGGAGGACGGCGGTGATCAGCAGCAGGTTCACCGTGCCAATGTCCTCGGCCAGCAGGGCCGTCAACGCCGGCCCCGTCAGCGCGCCCAGGGTGCCGCCGGCGGCAATGGCGCCGAACAGGCGGGTGCCCTGCTGCCGGGTGAAGATATCGGCCATATAGGACCAGAAGACCGATATGACGAACAGGTTGTAGACGCTGACCCAGATGAAGAAGGCACGCGCGGTGTGGACCTCGGCCTCGGGCCACTGGAAGAGCAGCCAGAAGAGCGCCAGATTGGCGATGAAGAAGCGATAGACCGTCGGCATGAAGCGCCGCCGGGGAAAGCGCGCCACCAGCCAGCCGAAGGCCGGCACGGCGCAGAGCATGGCGACGAAGGTCCCGGTAAAGAGCCACTGCAGGTTATCGACCCCGCCGGCGATGCCCATCTGATCGCGCACCGGCCGCAGGATGTAATAGCCGCCCAGCAGGCAGAAGAAATAGACGAACGCCAGGGCCAGAGCCGGGAATTCACGCTCCTGCAGGTTCAGGGCCTGATCGATGCGCAGCTTGATACCCTGTAGGACAGGCATGCTCTCGCTTTCATGCGGTGGCGAACACTCCCGTCAACCTAGGTCGGATAGCGGTGCACGCCAAGCCGTGCCGTTCAGCGGCAAGCCGAATAGCCGCCCATGTCCAGGTGGAAATGGTTGGCATGAGCCTGGTTGTGATCGGGGCCGAGCGTGACGCGAAAGAAGGCGCAGGCCCCTTCATGGACGCGTGTCAGGAAGCGCGCTGCGGCGTTGTCCTCCGCTTCGCTTCCCCGTGGCCAGTCCGTCTCGACCTCGAAGCGCCGGCCATCGGCCAGGGTGAAGGCCGAGATATCCAGGGCGTTGGCCCGGGCGTGTTCACTGCGGCGTCCTTCTTCCCGGTTGTAGACATTGCGGCAGGCATAGCTTCCCAGGTGCGTGATCTCCGTGACCTGTTCTCCAAGGATATCGCGGGCGGCGGGTTGCAGGCTGTGCCGTTCATAGAGCGCCAGTGCGACCGCGAGCGGGCAGGTCGCCACGAAGCTACGATTGAAGCCGATATCACCGGCCGCAGATATGCGCAGGCTGTCGGTGGAGCGGGCAGCCTGCCTGCGGTTCGCTGTCGGGCAGGGCGGAATACGCCAGGCGCGAGGTGTCCAGCGCCTGCCGGCAGAGGTCGTCGTTGTCGCGCAGGCGGCCAAGCTTCCAGCCCGTGACCAGTGTGGGTTCGTTCGCCACATCCAGCGGCGCCCAGGGGTTCCAGCGGTCGGGAAATTCGAGCCTGCCCTGCCAGACGCCATAGAGGACGAGCAGCAGCGGAAGGAGCAGCAGCAGGAGCCGGAATAAGCGCATGGAGCCTATGGTTTTTCTTCAAAGGCCGGTGGAACGTGCGAGAAAGGCGTGATATAGCCAGTGCCGTTTGTCCGGAAGCTGATCCGGTATGGTGTCACAAGCAGGGCAGGGTGTCATGATTTCACAGTTGCTCGAGAACAACAGGCGCTGGGCCGAGGAGCGCTCGCAGCAGGACCCGGATTTCTTTCCGCGTCTGTCGCGGCAGCAGGCCCCGGAGTATCTCTGGATCGGCTGTGCCGACAGCCGTGTGCCGGCCAACGAGATCGTCAACCTGGATCCGGGCGAGTTGTTCGTTCACCGCAACGTGGCCAACCTGGTGGTCTCCAGCGACCTCAACTGCCTGTCGGTTCTGCAGTTCGCCGTGGAAGTGCTGAAGGTGCGCCATGTGATCGTCTGCGGCCACTATGGTTGCGGCGGTGTGCGGGCGGCGATGGAGAAAAAGCAGTTCGGCCTGATCGACAACTGGCTCTGGCCGCTGCGCCGCTTGCATGGCGAACACCAGAAGGAACTGCAGGAAATCAACAACGTGGACGCCCGGGTGGATCGCCTGTGCGAACTCAACGTCATGTCCCAGGCCCTCAACGTGGCGCGCACGCCGATCATCCAGAATGCCTGGCATCGTCGGCAGTCGGTCAAGGTGCACAGCTGGATTTACGGCCTGAAGAACGGTCTGGTGACCGATCTCGGCGTCAGCTTTGATGGCCAGGAACGCCTGCCGGAAACAGATCGCCTGGATCCGGCCTAGAGCAGCGCAGTCGGGCATTGCGAAAATCGCAACAGGTCATCAGGATGGTCTCGACAAGCGCCTGAGAACTTGCTATCAGGCGCCTCTGTCGAAAAACAGACCCGTGGGCGCATAGCTCAGTTGGCAGAGCAGCTGACTCTTAATCAGCGGGTCCAAGGTTCGAGTCCTTGTGCGCCCACCATTCTTTTCAATGACTTAGCGGGTTTTTCGGCAAACTGTCCAACTCTGCGGACAGTGGACTGTCCAACTTTCGTGCTCTGGATGGGCCCGGTTCGTTCGCGGACTGTTCGCCTTTTGCGCGAGCGGCTTCCTGGTCGCGGCGTTCCTCCCAGGCCAGCAGCTTGGCGATCGCGCTGGAGGCCATGGCACTGTTGAGCGCCAGGTAGTGCTGCAGGATGTTGTAGACGCTCTTCTCGCTGTGGCCGCTGATCGATGCGATTTCCGGAATGGTGCAGCCGGCCTCGGCCAGGTTGGTGACGGCCGTGTCGCGCAGGTCCATGAACTGCGCCGGCACCGGCGGCTCTGCTTCCTCGGCCGCATCGGGCGCGCGCTGGCCCTGCAGGGACGGCATGCCGTCTGCGGCCGCGGCCGCGCGGATCTCGGCAAAGACGTGCCGGAAGTTGTCGGCCCTGTACTTACGGCCGGTGGTCTCGCTGACGATGATCTGCGGCGCCGTGCAGCCGTAGTGCTCGAGCCGCGCCATCGCGGCCTTCAGGCGCCGTTCCAGCCGGGGCACCATGGGCACGTCGATCCTGGCCGATCGCTTGGACTGGCGCAGGCGCACACGCTGCCCGGAGACCTGCAGGCGGGTGAGCTCGAGCAGGTCGCCCTCGCGCTGCCCGAGGTAGGCGCCGCAGAGAACGGCATCGCCGATCGACGGCCGGTCCAGGACGTCCGCCATCTCGACAAAGGCCTCGATCTCTTCGGGCGTCCAGATCCGGAGCCGCGGCTGGGTGCCGATCATGCCCGGCTGGGCCGCCACGTTCACCTCGACATCGCCTTCATTCATGGCGAAGTTCAGCAGGATCCGCAGGACGCGCAGCGCGGCGTTCGCCTTGGCCGGGGTGCCCGGCTGCATGGCGTGGTACCAGCGCTGCACCAGGCGCCGCGTGAGCGAGCGCACGGGCGCCGGCCCGGCCCAGTCCTCGATCAGCTGCAGGTGGGCGCGATAGTCCTTCTGCGTCTTGGGCCTGAGGGACTTGAACTTTGGGCTGGCCTTGTAGCGGCGGATCAGGTCCGCGACGGATCCAGGCGGCGGTCCCTGCCTGGTCTGCACGGCCACGCCGCCGGAGCCGCGCCAGGCGTCCAGCTCACGGTTCAGCGCCTCGGCCTCGGCAATGGCCTCTTCCCGGCTGTCGGTGGCCCGTGCCAGCCGGCGCGGCGCCCAGCCCAGTTCGCGCAGTGTCCTGGACGGCTGCCAGAAGAAACGCCGGCCGCCGTTGCGGCCGGGCTTCTCGACGAAATAGCGCACCTTGATTTGTGCCATGGCCCTGTCCTCTCGTGCCTTGCCCTGTTTCCCGGGTCAGTCTGTCCCGGACCCGTAACCCTCTGCAACTGTTTTGCTTTTCGGCATCAGGTGGTGTGACGTTTCTTGGCGTCGATGTCATCGAAGACGGGGCGCAGCGGATCCATGTCGTGGGCGTCCAGCCGGCAGGCCTCGGCCGCGCTGCGATCGATGCCGTGGCTATCCAGGAGCTGGCGCGCAAGCTCGTCTTCATTGTGGTCGCGCACCAACCAGGCGGCCGCGATGCAAACGCCTGCCGTTACGCCGCGTCCAAGGTCCATAGGTGTAGAGTTCCTGGCCTCGATCTGCTGCGCGCGCTGCCGGCAATCCTCAAGCGCGATCCGCTGATACCCTGCCAAACGGGTTCTTTCTGCCAGTTCCCGTTCGTAGCGTTCACGGCAGCGATCTTTCGCAGTGCGGGCGGCCTGTTCAATCGCCTCGGATATCTGGACGGCGACGTAGGCGATGGGATACTCCGTCAGGAAGAGCTGCCATTCGTCGGCGTTCGATCCCTTGGGCCTCTCGGAGGCGATATCCTCTTCATGCATGCTCATTCTCCTTCGTGCTCAATGAGGTCGCTCTTGAGAAACATCCAGTAGTGATGCTCGACCGCCTCACGGATCCGCGCCGGCGCGCAGTTGAAAGCTTCTGCAGCCATGAACACCGTGACCGGCCGCCGCTGGAACATCGACCAGACCTGAACGGCGTTCGCGAAGAGCTGGATCCCGACCTCGGCAGTCTCGGGATCCCAGGCGTTTTCTTCCGAGCCCCATTCGCCATGCTGGTCGATATCCTGAGACAGGCGACCGGTCATCGGACAGCCTCCTCTCCAGAGTTCTGCAGGTAGCGACCAAGCTTCTTCTGCTTGCTCTCAAAGCTGTCCGTGATCGTTTCGTTGGACAGCAGCCCCATTTCTTGCAGACGCACGAGCACGGCCAGAAGGTCGCCGACCTCCTCGGCAATCCGTTCATCATTCGTGAGCGATTGACCTGGCTGGATTTCTCTCACTCCAAAGCGCAGGGCCTTCGTCACGCGCTGCCCTATTTCACAGCATTCCTCAGCCAGGATTGTCAGAAGCTCTCGCTCGAGGCCTTCAGGCGCCGGCTCGGGGCTGATGAATTTTTCCCGTCCCGTCATAGGGCCATCCCCAGGGCCTGCTTGTAGACCTCGAGGACCGTCTCCTTTTCCTCTCGATCGGACTGGTCCATGCGGCGAAGCTTGACCACCTCGCGCATGACCTTCGTGTCAAAGCCGGCAGCCTTGGCCTCCGAATAGACTTCGCGGATATCGTCTGTCAGGCCCGACTTCTCTTCCTCGAGGCGTTCGATGCGCTCGACATAGGAGCGCAGGCGATCGGCGGCCACGCCGCCGGGGTTGGCGGTCTCAGTCATGGGGGTCTCCTTTCGGTGAAGTGCGCGCCACGCTGTCGAGCATGTGACGCAGGGTGGGCGGAAGATCTTCCGCCTGGTCCCAGGGCACGGTGGTCTGGACATTGCGGTAGATCAGCGTGCCGGTTGGGTGCCACCAGGCGCGGAGGTGGAAGCCCGCCGCGCGCAGTGAAATATTGAAGTGGCATTGATGCGGCGGCTCGATGGCGGTGGCCTCGCGCAAGGCGGACAGCGGGTGGCGGGTCATGAGCCTTTCTCCAACTGTGTGGGCCAGGGCAGGAAGTGGGTGATGTACCCCTCCACGAAAGGCCCGCCGTAGCTTATGCAGGCCTGGCGTCCGGAGGTCGGCGACGGGCCGATCCAGACGCGGTAAACGCCGCCGTCTGTGGCCAGGCCAATGAATGGCCGCCCATCTGTCGGAGCCTCTTCGATCGGCCGGCATGCAGCTGCATCGGCGGCTTTGAGAATGAGCTTCGCCCCTCCCGCCACCTCCTGCCAAAGAGGCGACCGCCCTTCGTGTGCAAACAGATCTCCGCACGAGACATGCGATGCAGCACCCGCCCGCCTAAAGTGTTTTTCCATGAAGGCCGTGGGGGCTTCTGTTGTGTCCGGATCCAAGCCGAACGCCTTGCATAGAGTCCGCGCCACGGCCTTCACTCGAGGATCTGTCATAGCTTAATCGTCTCTTCGTCGATTGCCCCACGCGCAATCGTCACGCTATCACCAACCCTCAGGCGCTCCATGATTCTCTTAATGGTCCGCGCTGCATTATCGGCCAGGGCGTGGGTCTTGAAGATGCCGAGGAAGCAATCGCGGCGATAGCGGTCCAAGCGATCATTGCGCCAAATGTTGGTTTCTGGCCGGCCTCTGTGGTTAAGCCAGAAGTATTGAGCACCCTCATGCGGCCACTCTGGATCACACGCCGCACCGCCGCCTTCCGTGAAATTGTCAGCAAGTTGGGGCTGATCGTCAGGCAGGTTCTTTCCAAGCCGCCCATATAGCCAATCGTATATACCAAGGAGCTCGTGGCCATAATAGGAACAGGCGTTGTACCCCTGCTCTCCTCGAACGCAGACCTTGACGCAAGCGCCAATCTTGAGGAGGTCTCCGCGATCAGCCTTGCAAATCACGTCACCATCCCAGAGAGGTCCTTGCTGGGACAGCTGATTAAGCTGCTCGTGCAGGTGCTTGTTGTTTCTCGCGAAGTCAATCATTCGAATAAGTGCTTGCAGACCCTCTTTATCCTCAAGGTCAATCCGTTCGTATAGCGGAATGGTGGTAGTGAATTTCCACTCATCGCCGACACTCATTTCTTCAGGCATTTTCTTTTCTCCTTGATGTCAATGATCGCTGCTGGCGACCAGCTGGATGCGGTTCTCGAGCTCGGCTTCCCAGTCCGGTTCGCTCTGAACCTCGACCGTTGTGGGCCCCTGGGTGCGGCCGGAGACGCGGTCCAGCCAGTCCTCGAGGGCGCGGGGGTCCCAGCGCATGTCGCGGCCAAGGCCGGGCAGCGGGGTGGGAAAGCCTTGCTCGCGCTGAAGACGCAGGCGGTTGCGATAGAACCAGTCCGGCGTGACGTTCAGGAGCCGGCAAACTTCGGGCGTGGTGAGCAGGCGGCGCAGGGTCATGATGTCGCGTGCTCCTCTGCATGATCGACGGCGCGCAGCACCAGGCGCACGCGCTCCAGGTAGCCGTCGCGCTCGTCCTGGGTCAGGTCTTGCCAGACCGTCCAGATGCCGCTGTCGTGAAAGGCCAGGGCGTGGGCGGCATGGTCGATCGCGGCGGCGGAGTAGCGGTAGGCGACAGGCTGTGCGTCCGCTGCCTGATCGCCAGGCCCTTCGGCCGGCGCGCCGGCATCGGAAGATCCGGGCGGGTCCGGCGGTGTTTCCTCGTCGGCGGCGGCCGGCACCCGAATGTGCATTTTCGCCAGGACATCCAGGATCTTCTGCAGCGCACGCTGTTCCTTCTTCGTGCCGGCCAGGTTCAGGCGGACGTGGCAGCGCTGTGCGAGCAACCGGGCGCCATGCTGGAAGGCCGCATTGGGGCTGGCGTAGATAGCCCCTTCCATGCGGATCGGCCCCATGAAGCCCAGGCCGTTCAGGTCCAGGCGCACGGCCTGGCCAAAGAGGCCGGTTTCCGGAGACATGGCGATCTCGACGGCGGCATAGCTGCCCGCGCCATCATCGAAGATGCGCAACTGAAGCTGCGGCTTGAGGTTGGTGCGGGCGCTGCCGATGCGTTCCGCGCCCCCCGTGAAGGCGTCCATGGTCGGATGCCCGCCCGCTTCTGTCTGAAAGACCTCGAACAGCACCTGTGTCGCAGGGGGCAGCCAAGGGTATTGCCTGTATCCCGAGGGGTCGATCAGCCAGGCCGTCACGGGATCCGGCCTGTCCCCGTCAGCGTCTTCCTCGACAGGTTCTGCCGTGCTGTCCCGCTCGCCCCCTGAACCGCTGGCCAGGTCTTCCACGTCGAGCTGTTCCTGCCGGGGCTCTTCTTCAGGCCGGCCCTGGGTGCCGGTAATGGCGGCGTGGATCTCGGCCTCGGTGCTGAGGTCTCCCTGGAGGATCCGGGGCAAGAGGTCCCGCTGGCGTGCCGGTTCGCACTGGGTCAGGATGCGTGCCTGGGCCACGGACAGGTGGCCCTGCTCGAGCGCGCCCTGTGCCGATGCAGACAGCCGCTCGACCAGGGCCAGGCGCTGCTGCACGTAGCGGCGGGTCTTGCCGACCTCTTCCGCGATGTCGGCCGTTGACCAGCCGCTGTCGCTGCGCAGGGCGGCGAAGGCGCGGGCTTCCTCGATCGGCGATATGTCCACGCGCTGCAGGTTCTCGATGATGGCGATGGCGCGCTGTTGCTCCGGGCCGACGGAAAGGATTCGCGCCGGGGCGAAACCCTCCTGCGGCAATCGATCCACGGGCCAGTTGCCGCTGAACTTGAGTTTCTGCAGCGCGCGCAGCCGGCGTTCGCCGGCGATCAAAAGATAGCCGTCGCCGTGCGCGCGCGGCGCCACCACGAGCGGCTGCAGCAGGCCGTGACTGGCGATGGACTGGGCCAGTTCCTGCAGCTGCTCCTCGTCGAAGGTGCGTCGCGGGTTGTGCAGATTGGGGTGAATGTGGGCGATGGCCAGCTCGGCGAAGCCCTGGCCGCGCGCCTGTGCACCCTCTTCCATTCCCAGCAGCTCCAGCAGGCTGAGGTCCAGGGCGTGGCTCAAGGCCAGCAGGCTTTCCAGGGAGAGCGCGGCCTGGCCGGACAGGAAGCGGCTCATGCGTCCGCCGTCCAGGCCGCTTTCGCGGGCCAGGGCGCTGACGCCCCAGCCCCGCTCCTCCATCACCTCGCGCACACGCTGGCGCAGGGCCGGCCAGTCGAAGGCCGCGCTGTCGTCCGCACCCTGGACCGGCGCGTCTTGGGCCGCCGCGCCTCCGCCTGTCGGTTCAACGCTGCTCATGGTCGGATCCTTTCATCTGGCGAAAGCTGGCCTCGGCCTCGCAGAGCAACTGCGCGACGTCCTGGCGCAGGCGGTTGATGTCGAAGGCGGGCAGGGTGCAGTGGCCCTGGGCAATATCGTCCTGGACCAGGTTGAGCTGATGGAGCATGCGCTCCAGGGCATTGTGCAGGTCCTGGCCATAGCCGGTGCGCAGCACGCGGTAGCGCTCGGCTTCGCGCGGGGTGGCAAAGGCGACGGTGGTGCCGCCCTTGGGCGGTGCCTCGGTGGGATGGAAGGGGCTGTCCTGACGATCGGTCATGATGCCTCCCGGGCCAGCCGGTAGGTGAGCCGGGCGCCGCCGCGCACCACCTCGATCTCTGCCGGCGCGGCGCCCTGTCCATCGAAGTCGGCCCGGGCGATGCGCCCGACGATCGCCATGAAGCGCAGGTTTTCCAGGGCGCCTTCCAGTGCGCTCATGCGCGCCCTGGCCTCGGCCGCGCCGATGGACCCGGCGGCGATCAGGGCCGGCGTGCGCGAACGCCGTTCGTCCAGCATGCGCTGGAGCTCCCGGATCTGCCGATCGGTGTTGTCCGGATCCGCCGGCAGCCGGCCCGCCGCCGGTTGAAGCTCGGGCTGCGCGCCCTGGGCTGTCGCGTTGGTCATGGCCATCATGGGCGCCCTCCCGGCACTGCCATGGCCGCCGTCAGGTCATTCAGCGCGCGCTCCAGCTGCAGGACAGGTTCATCCGCGACGGCGTGCCAGGCCCTGTCTCCCAGGCGGGCTTCGGCCTGGCGTCTCAGCTCGGGATCACCGCGATCGAGCGCCGCCTGTGCCGCCCGGCGCTCGTGGGCGATCACGTTTTCGGCCGCCTCGAGGGTGTCAATCAGGTGGCCGATGGCCTCGCTGGTGAGCGCCAGGATGCGCGTGTCCAGGCCAGTGCCGGCCTCCGCCTGGCGCAGCGGCCGGCGCTCCAGGTGATGGCGATCGGGGAGGTGCAGGCTGTCAGGCATCATGGCGCGCCTCCGGCCGGTGGTGGCGGTAGCACCAGCGCGGCGCGCTGCCGTCGATGGGGCGATAGAGCGTGGCCCAGGGCAGGCGCACGATCGCCGTTCCGAACAGGCTGATGGTCGGGCTGCTGGCCGGGGCGACCTCGCGCAACGAAGCCACGCGCAGGTGCTCGTCTGGTAGCGGCATCAGAAACTCTCCTGTGAAGTAGATTTGGGGGCGCCGCTGTGGATCAGCGGCGTGCGGCCCTGTCGGTATTGCTGGCGCCAGGCGTGGCGCCTGGCCTCGCAGATCCGTGCCAGGGTCAGGCGGCGATGGAAGGTCGGCTGGCCATCGATGATGAGGGCCGCGGCCTCGAAGACGCGGTCCGGCGCCACGCCGCTTTCGTCGCGGAAGGTGGGCCAGCCGCCCGAGGCCACCTGGCGAAACTGCAACCGCTCCAGCAGTCGCTGGAAGCGCGCCGCGCTGTAGTCCTTCTTGAAAAGGTCCGAACCAAGGGGCTCAGGCATTGGGCTTTCCTCCCTGCTCTGCCGTGTCGAACGGCAATGCAGATAGAAATACCTATTTTCTAGGTTAAAGATCAACCTAAAAATCAGGTTAGACCCGGAAACGGTCACACGGCATACTCACGTAATGACTGTGGAACCCATCAAGGAGACGCCACTCTGGATGGAAAAGACACACGGCTGTGTTGTTGCGGCAAGGAGTCCTACAAGGAATTCCGCAAGGACTCAGACAACGGCAAGGATTCCCTCAAGGAGTTCTGGCAAGGATTTTGGGGCCAGCTGTGAGCAAAATGGTGAGGACTGAGGAATGAATTTGGGCGAAGCCATACTCTGGTATCTGAACTGGATGCTCATTCAGGTGGTGGACGGCCTTCTTTGGGGCATCTTCTTTTGGGCGCCATTAACCATCGTGGTTGTCGGCGGCGTCTGGCTCTATCGTAGAATAGGGCGGCGCTCGGAATGAGGAAGCATTCCGCGACAGCAGCAGTCCTATTTAGCGCCTTGCTGATGACAGCAGGCGGCGCCTTGGTGGCTGGCGGCCCCGTTGTGCAGGATGGCCAGGCGCGTGTTATCGACGGGGACACCCTGGCGCTCGACACCTCAACAGGTGAGATCCGCATTCGCCTCTGGGCGATCGATGCGCCGGAGCTGGAAACGGGACAGCCCGGCCAGGCGGCGCGCCGGCAGATGAAAGACCTGGTTACAGAGCGGACGCTGTCCTGCCGCCGGATGCACGAAGACCGCTATGGCAGGACCGTGGCGATTTGCCGCCGCTCCGGCGATGACCTGGACGTCAGTGAGGCCTTGTTGCGCCGCGGCTGGGCGCGTGTCTGGGGGCGCTATGCCTATGCAGACGACGGGGATCCCGCGCGCGCCGCTGCCTATGAGGCGGCCGAAGCCAGGGCGCGCCGTGCCGGCCGGGGTATCTGGAGAGAATAGGGAGCAGGGACGATGGATATCTTGAGCGCGCTTGGCACTGCCTGGAACTGGCTGATGCTTGTCTTCGCCTGGGGCACGACAGCGCTCTGGCTGCTGACCGTGGGCGGCATCGCCATCGTCGCGCTGGGTATTGGGCTGGTGCGCCTGTGGCAACAGGGCCCGCGTGCGCTGCTGGCCCTGGTGCCATCGTGGTGGACGATCGGTATGCTCGCAGCGGTCGGCGCCGGTATCTATGTCATAGACAGCCTGGATCTCTATTCAGCTCGTGGTTCCACGGCAGCAATCATGATGATGTTCCTTACGGCAATGGCGGTTTTCGGTGTGCATCTGTGGCAACAATCAGTCGAGCGCGACATCCTGGATCGTGCGCGGATGGAGGAAAAAAACCGCAGGCAAGATTGAGGAAACGCCCTCTATCAGCTCACCTTGCGGTGCGGCGTTTGACCGGTGGATCCGCCATTGTCTTCGGGCGGCGGTTCAGCGAGCGCATTGCCGACGCGTAAAAACTTGTCCTGCTCTTCCGGGGGGAGTTGGCTGAAGATCGTAAGCAGAGCGCGCTCGCGATCGGAAAGCGTTCGGGCGCCGGGAATGAGATCATTCGGTTCACATTTCAGCGCTTCAGAAAACTGAAGAATATCCTCGACGCGAAAACGGGTTTCCCCGCTTTCAAAGCGGTGAACACGCTGCTGCGTCATGCCCGCGCGCTCCCCCAGTTCAGATTGGGTGAGGCCGGCCTCTTCTCTCTTTTTCCGTAACAGCTCGGATGACGTTTTATGGACAGTCATGGGGCTAACTGTCCGCTCACCCGGAAAATGGGTCAAAACTGAATAGCGTGTTACGGAAAGATCTTCTGTGGACAACATGACTTGAAGATAACCCAAAATTCAGGTTAACGTGAGCCACTAAATATGGTGGCCACTTACCCGAAAAATAGGGATATCTAGTAATGCGGCTTGATGAATGGCGTAAAATCAAGGAGTTGAGTAATAGAGAGCTCGGCGATCTTCTCGACATCTCCACGGAAACCGCGCGCTGCATCTGTTTGAGCCCCTCGGAACCTGATTTTCGTGTCCCCCGGCCGCATGTGGTTGCGGCGATCTGGCGGCTGACGGATGGGCAGGTGGGGCCGGCGGATTTCTATGATCTGCCGGCCCTGCGCCCCGGCGCCCCGGGCCTGCAGCACGATACGGCGGCCTGATCATGCCGCGGCTGGTGCACTGTGCCTCCGTGGCCGATCTGCCCCGCTGGGAGGCGGCCGGCTGGCGTGTCCTGGTCGCGCCGCCGCCGGGCCGTGGCCAGCAGGCCGTGATCGAGCGTGCCGTGCCGTCCAGCCTGACCCCCGATGACCTGATCGCCATCATCCAGGCCGATCGTCCCGACGCTCCGCTGCCTGCCCTCTCGGGCGGCGGGTGCGGTGCGCCGGATCCGGACGCCTTGCCCTGTCCTGTTCCGGATCCGGCGCAATCCTCTGGCCCTGGCGGGGGTGCGTCATGAGCCACCTGCTGTCCCTGCCGCAGATCAGCCAGATGCTGGCCGAACGGATCGACGCCCTGGCGCCGGAGCTGCTGCCCGGCGGTCACCGCGAGGGGCGCGAATGGCGCGCGGGCAGCCTGGCCGGCGAGGCGGGGCAGTCCCTGGCCGTGCACCTGGGCGGCGATCGGGCCGGCGTGTGGTCGGACTTCGCCAGCGGCGAAGCCGGCGATGCCCTGGACCTAGTCGCCGCCGTGCTGTTCCGCGGTGACAAGCGCGAGGCGGTGCGCTGGGCGCGCCGCTGGCTGGGCCTGGAGGATCTGGACCCGGCCGCCCTGCAGATCCGGCGCCGGGAGATCGCGGCCAAGGCCACGGCCCGGGCGGAAGAGGATCGCGCGAACGCCGAGAAGCGCCGCTCCTCGGCCTATCGTCTCTGGCTGCAGGCCGAAGAGCGCATCGCCGGCACGCCGGCGGACCTCTACCTGCGCTCGCGCGGCATCGAGCTGGACCGGCTGGGCCGGCAGCCGCGCGCGTTGCGCTATCATCCGCGCCTGTGGTCGAGCGAGGCCGGCGCCTGCCTGCCGGCCCTGGTCACGGCGATCGCCGGGGAGCGCGTGGATCCGGACAGCGGCGAAATCAGCGAGGGCTTCCTGGCCGTCCATCGCACCTGGCTGGGCCAGGACAAGCGCGGGCGCTGGGGCAAGGCGGACCTGGTCAAGCCGAAGCTGGTGCTGGGCGACTATCGCGGCGGCTCCATCCGCCTGTGGCGCGGCGCCAGCCGGCGGCCGCTGGGCCGGGCGGGCGAAGGGGAGGCGGTGCTGGTGAGCGAGGGCCTGGAAGACGGCCTGACCGCGGCGCTGGCCTGTCCGGACTATCGCGTGATTGCGGCGGTCTCGCTGGGCAACCTGCAGCACCTGCGCCTGCCCGGGCGGCTGGAGGTGACGATCCTGGCGCAGAACGAATGGGACAATGCCCAGGCGCTGACCGGCCTGGACCGCGGGGTCACGAACCTGTTGCGCCAGGGCCACCAGGTGCGCCTGGCCCGGCCGGCCAATCGCGCGATCAAGGACATCAACGACCTGCTGACCGGCCGGCGTGACAGCGAAACGGGGGGCGCGGCGTGATGCCAGAGCTGCTGCATTACGGGGGCGTGCCGGTGCCCTGGACTGTCGCCTGGACGGCTGAGGAGGGCTTCTTCCTGGACAGCTGCCCGCATGCCGGCGGCCGGCTGGCGATCTGTCAAAGGTCGTTGCGCGGTCACGGGAAGCCCCGATTCGGCGCGCCGCACATGGAGCGTCAGCGCGCGGCTCCGGTGAGGCGATCGAGGTCGCGGGCCTGCCGATCTATGAAACCGAGAAGGCCTGGCTGGTGGATGCCGGGACGAACCAAGTCTGGCTGCCCAAGAGCCAGGCGGACTACGACGGACAGGGGACCTTCACGCTGCCCGAATGGATGGCGTTCGAAAAGGGGCTGATATGAGCGATGCGGCATTGAGACAGGCGGCTATGAACCAGGTGGGGGACCGGCCATGACGGAAGATCCATTCCAGGACGTGCGACAGACGATCCAGTTGGCGGAAGCGGTGGCGCCGCCGCCCAACCCCGGCCCGCCGGACAGCGAGGACGGCGGCGGTGGCGAACGGCGTTCGCGCAAGGGCGGGGACCTGCCCGAGGGCTGTCCGGTCCTGCCGCTGGGTATCCAGGGGGAGGTCTGCTGGTACCTGGACGCGGAGCGGCAGCTGCGTGCCCTGAAGGCCAAGGATCACTCGCGCCTGGGGGTGCAATCGCTGTTCGGCCGGCATATCGCCAAGCTGTACGACTATTGGCCGCGCACCGACAAGGATGGCGCCGTCACCGGCTGGCGCCCCGAGCGCGCGGCGGAATCCCTGATGAAGGAAGCCGCGCGCGCCGGCGTCTGGGATGTCTTCGGGCGGGTGCGCGGCCCGGGCACCTGGCAGGACGATCAGGGCCACCTGGTCATGCATCTGGGCGATGCGATCCTGACCACCGGTCCCGATCGCGGCCCGAACCCCGATGGCGCCATGCATCACCTGGCGCAGCCGGGTCAGGTGGGGCGTCACGTCTATCCCTCGGCCGCGGCCATTCCGCGCCCGGCCCATCGCCGGCAGCCGCCAGGCGACACGGGGCCGGCGGCGCAGCTGCTGACCCTGCTGCAGAGCTGGAACTGGCGGCGGCCGGACTGTGACGCCCATCTGCTGATGGGCTGGATCGGGGCGGCCATGCTGGGCGGCGCGCTGAAGTGGCGGCCGCTGGCCTGGATCACGGGCGAAGCCGGAACGGGGAAGTCGACGCTGCATGACGTGCTGCAGGGCGTGCTGGCCGATGCGATCGTCAGCGTGTCGGATCCCACGGCCGCCGGCATCTGGCAGAAGCTGGGCCATGCCAGCCTGCCCGTGGCGATCGACGAACTGGAGAACGACGAGGACAACCGATCGACCTATAAGGTCATCAAGCTGGCGCGCCAGGCGGCTTCGGGCGGCGTGGTGCTGCGCGGCGGCGCCGATCATCACGGCACCGAATTCCAGGCGAGGAGCTGCTTCCTGTTCAGCTCGATCCTGGTGCCGCCGCTGCTGACCCAGGACCGCAGCCGCATGGCGATCCTGGAGCTGCTGGAGCTGGACCGCTCGGCACCGCCGCCCAAGGTGGACCGCGCGACGATGATGGATCTGGGCGCACGGCTGAAGCGGCGCCTGCTGGACGGCTGGCCGCGCTTCGAGGAAACCCTCGAGGCCTATCGCGCACAGCTGACCAGCGGCGGTCACGGCGCGCGGGGCAGTGATCAGTTCGGCACGCTGCTGGCCGTGGCGGACCTGATGCTGCATGACCACCTGCCGGCCGGTGATGAGCTGGCCGTCTGGAGCGAGCGGCTGTCCGCCGCGGACATCGCCGAACAGGACGATGCCGCGCGGGATCACGAACGCTGGCTTCAGCATCTCCTGACCTCTGTGGTGGACGCGTGGCGCGGCGGCTCGAAGCGCACGATCGGGCGCCTGGTCGAGGAGGCGGCAGAGGTCCGGCAATATGAACAGCATGGCGAGTTCGACTATGTGGCCGATGCCAATGACCTGCTGGGCAACTATGGCCTGCGCGTGATCCGCAAGGACGAGCGATCCTGGCTGGCCGTGGCGAACTCGCACCAGGGGCTGCAGGCGCTGTTCCATGGCAGCCAATGGAGCGGGCGCAGCGGCACGGCCGGCGGCTGGGTCCAGTCGGCCCGGCGCATTCCCGGCGCCAGGTGGGGGCAAGGCTGCCTGGTCAGGCTGGGCGGTGCGGCGTCGCGCTGCACGCTGATCCCGATCGAGGCCATCGTTCAACAAGAGGATCGCCCCACGGAGGCATGATGACGGAAGAGGCTTGCCCGACGCGGGGCTCTCGATCTAGCCTGCTTAGGTTCGCTTTCGCGCGCCCCGAACCCCATTGGTCTCAGTCAATTCGCTTCAGGGGGCGCCGCGGTGTAACGCTTGTAACGCTGGGTTTGGGAGAGGCGTTACAGTGTAACCGACTGATAAAAAAGCGAAAACCCCTATCCGTAACGCTTGTAACGACTGTAACGCCCTTTTCGGCCCTTATACGCGTATGCGCACGCGTGCGCGCGGAGACCGAGAGACCGTTACAAGCGTTACAGCGTAACATTCCCCTTCAGAGTAGAGAAAGAGTCTTTCAATTCAGGCAGTTGAAAGGGCGTTTGCCTGTAACGCTGGGTGTAACGCTCGAGCTGGAAGCGTTACAGCCAATTAAATATTGGGGTTTTATTCATGAGCGGTGACCAGGACGGGAAGAGCGGGCTGGGCTCGGCGCTGACGGAAGCCGGCGGGCCGGGTGAAGCGCCGGAGCCGGAAGACCAGGGCGAGCAGCTGGAGCTGTTGCCGGGACCGCTGAAGCCGGCTGACCAGGTGGCGCAGGAGGCGGCAGAGGCGGCGGGGGCGGCGCCGGACGTACGGCGGGGACCTGGACGGCCGCCTGGCGCCAAGAACCGGCGCACCGAGGCCTGGACCGAGTATCTGTTGAGCCAGTATCGCTCGCCCCTGGTGGTGCTGGCGGAGACGTACAGCCGACCTGTCGCCGACCTGGCGCGTGAGCTCGGCTGCAAGAAGGAGGACGCCTTCCGCCATCAGATCCAGGCGGCCAAGGAGCTGGCGCCGTACGTGCACCAGAAGCTGCCCGTGGCCGTCCAGGTCGAGGGCAAGGTGGTGCAGCTGTCGATCGTGGCCGATGCCTCGGGCGAGGTGACGGACAGCGGCGATCCGGACGGCGCCGACCTGGTGCACGCGCAGATCATCGAGAGTGAGGAAAATCAATGACTTGGCCTCTGCCGATCGACCGAAGTTGGACAGGGGGGGGTTGGACAGCCAGCCGGAAACCCGCAGAAAATCTGGGCATAGGGGGGGTGTGGCCGGCTGATCTGAAATCAGTCGGTTCGTGCGCAGGTACCCCCGGGGTCGCGGACCCCCGGGGGCCCAAATCGCGCGCCCGCGACGGGCATACGTGGGGTGCCTCCGAGCTTTACCGAATTTTTTGCCGGAAAGCTTTCCGCGCGAAACCAGAAGGCCCACACCCGGGGGCGTGGGGTCCGCCGGACCGGAGCGCGCGAAAATCGATTGCGCTTCATCGGGGACAGGGGGCAGGCGAACGCCGTTCGTCGCTCCCGGGTCAGGGAAGAGACCAGGCGGCGGGTCAGGGAGGTGGCCATGCCTGACGGTGGCGGGGTGCTCAACATCCAGTTCAAGCCGCCGGGGCCGGTGGCCGCGCGCTTCATGTCCAGCACGGCCATGGTCCAGGCGATCATGGGGCCGATCGGCGGCGGCAAGACCTCCTGCTGCTTCATGAAGGCGATCCGACTGGCCCAGAAGCAACGCCCCTCACCGCTGACCGGCGTGCGGCACTTCAAGCTGTGCGTGGTGCGCGACACCTATCGCCAGCTCTGGTCCACCACCATTCCATCCTGGAACAAGTGGGTGCCGCGCGAGCTGGGCAATTGGGTGGGCGCCTCCGGCGGGCCGGCCACGCACACCATCCTCTTCGAACTGGCGCCCGGCGATCGCGTGGAATTCATCCTGGAGTTCGTCGCGATCGGCGACAACAACGTCGAGGATGTTCTGAAGGGCTATGAGCCGACGGCCTTCTACCTCAACGAGGCGGACCTGCTGTCCGAGGAGGTCTTCACCTACGCCCTGGGACGTGCCGGCCGCTATCCGGCCAAGGATCACGGCGGCCCCTCCTGGTACGGCATCCTGATGGACTTCAACGCGCCGGATGAAGACAACTACCTCTGCGACCAGGTGATCTACAAGCGGCCCAAGGACTGGGCCTTCTTCAAGCAGCCGTCGGGCCTGTCCGGCCAGGCGGAGAACCTGGAGAACCTGCCGCCGGACTATTACCAGAAGCAATGCGCCGGACAGCCGGACTGGTACATCCGGCGCATGATCAAGAACCAGATCGGCTATTCGCGCCACGGCATGCCGGTCTTCGATGATTTCAGCGACGACCTGCACGTGGCCTCCCAGCCCCTGCAGGCGGTGCCGGAACTGCCCCTGCGCCTGGGCGCGGATGCCGGCCGCACGCCGGCCGTGATCGTCGGGCAGGTGATGGCCAACGGGCAGTGGCGCATCCTGGAGGAGATCCTGGCCGAAAACATGGGCGCCAAAACCTTCGGGAAGATGGTCAAGCGGATCCTGGGCGAACACTATCCCGGCCTGCGCATCGCGGCCGCGCACGGCGATCCGGCAAGCGCCTTCGCCGGCGACCAGGACGAGATGTCGTGGCTTGAGATCTTCTCCTCGGCAACCGAGGTTCCCTGGACGGCCGCCCCGGGCGGGAACGCGTTGAGCCTGCGCCTGGAGGCGGTGCGCGATCCGCTGAACCGCCTGATCGACGGGGCGCCCGGCCTGTTGATATCGCCGGACTGCCTGATGATCCGCAAGGGTTTCAACAGCGGCTACCGCTATCGCCGCATGGCCGGCGGATCGGGGCGCTATGACGACAAGCCGGAAAAGAACGAATATTCGCACCCGCACGACGCCCTGCAGAACCTGCTGCTGGGCGGCGGGGAAGGCGATGCGGCCCTGGGGCGCCGGCGCAGCGAGCCAGGCAAGCGCCAGACCCGGGCGATCGATGACGAACGCTGGCCGCGCGGCGAATACGACCGCGGCGGCCGCCAGGCCTATGCGCTCGACTGAAGGGGAGGCAGCCGGAATGGGGCGTCCTGCAAGCGTGGATCCGAAAACCCTGGGGCCAAAGCTCCTGCAGGCCCGCGCCCAGGGCATCCCATGGAAGGTGCTGGCGGAATACTACGGCCTGGGGCGCACGCGGCTCTATCAGATCTGGCGCCAGGCTGAGGCCACCAACAATCAAAGTAAAAACCCGGAAAACGGGGAATAATGAAACGAAAGTGTTCTTAATAGACCTGTATTGGCCAAGAAAAATGTTCATGAACATCTGGCCTGTTGCAAGTCACGAACAAGGTGGTCCACTCTCCGGCGCTGAGAATGCTCTCACACGCGTAATCCAGAGGGAGTGAGCCCCGTGAGCAATCCATTCAAGTCGCCGGATCCGCCCGATCCGCCGCCGGCTCCGCCTCCTCCGCCCGAACCCAAGGATCCGCAGGTCGAGGAAGCCAGGCGTGAGCGCCTGACGCGCCAGCGCCGTGCCCGCGGCCGCAGCTCCACCCAGCTGACCGGCGGGGAAGGCGACACCAGCGAGGCCAACGTCGGCCGCAAGACATTGCTGGGGGGCTGAGTTGGATCAGGCAGCGGAACATACGATCGCACGCCATCGCGAGCTGATGCAGGAAAAGCGGCACTTCGAAGGTCACTTCGAGCAGATCCGCGCGTTCCTGCTGCCCCTGATCGGATCCTTCAGCGGCAAGGAGACGCCTGGGCGTCAAAACCGCGAAAGGATCCTGGATTCCAGTGGCGAGTCCGCCAGCAGCGACCTGGCCGCGGCGCTGCACGGAAGCCTGACCAATCCCTTCACGAAATGGTTCTCGATCCGTGCGGAGCGGAACAGCCTGAACGACAACGAGCGGGTTGCGCTCTGGCTGTCCCAGGCCCGCAACCGGATGATGAACGTCTTCAATTCGCCGCGCTCGGGCTTCGCGCCCGTAATCTCGGAAGTCTATCAGGAAATCGTGGATTTCGGCACGGCCGGCATGTACATCGCCGATCGCCCCGGGCAGCGCATCCTGTTCCAGTCACGGCCGATCAACGAGCTGGCGATCGCGGAGAACGCGGACGGCAAGATCGACACGGTCCACCGCGAATTCGACATGACCGCGCGCCAGGTGGTGCAGAAGTTCGGTGAGGCGGCCGGCGCCGGCCTGGCCAAGGAAGCCGAGCGCAACGGCGAACGCAAGTTCCGCATGCTGCATGCCATCTATCCCAACAGCGAACGCCGTTCGTCGGACGCGCGGGACTCGGCGAACCTGCCGGTCGCCAGCGATTACATCCTGATGGATCACAACCAGACCCTGCGCAAGCGCGGCTATCATGAAATGCCCATGGTGGTGGCGCGCTGGAACAAGCGCTCGGGTGAAAGCTGGGGCCGCGGCTGCGGGGGGCGCGCCCTGGCGGACGTGAAATCGCTGCAGGAAGGCATGCGGCTGAACTTCCGTGTCGTGGAAAAATCCGCGGATCCGCCGCTGATGGTGGCCGATGACGGTGTGGTCGGGCCGGTGCGCACCGGCGCCAGCGCCATCAACTATGTCCGCCGCGACCTGCTGATGGGGCGCTGGTCGCCGATATCGGGCCTGCAGACGGGTGCCGATCCCATGCTGCAGGAAAGCTTCCTGGACACCATCCGCCAGCGGATCGACCAGGCCTATTTCCGCCACCTGATCCAGATGTCGCGCGATCCGCGGATGACCGCCACCCAGGTCCTGAAGCTGGACGAAGAGGCCCTGCGCGTCCTGGGGCCGTTCCTCGGCCGCCTCTACGTCGAGCTGCTGGGCCCGATCATCGAACGCGTCTTCGGCATCATGCTGCGCGCCGGCGCCCTGGGGGAGGTACCACCGGAGCTGCACGACCAGGACATCACGATCGAGTACGTCTCGCCGCTGGCCAAGGCGCAGCGGCTGTCCGAGGTCACCGCAGTCTCGCAGCTGGTCGAGGTCATGGCGCCCTATATCAGCCAGGACCCGAGCCTGATGGACAACATCAACAGCGACCAGGCCCTGCGCCATGTGGGCGATCGCCTGTCCCTGCCCCCGGAAATCCTGCGCGATCCGCGCGAGGTGGCGAAAATTCGCGAGCGACGCCAGCAGGCGCAACAGGAAGCGCAGCAGGCGGAAACGCTGGAGCGCGGCGCGGCGGCCGCGCAATCGGCCGGCCAGGCCCTGGACAGCGGCGGCTTGCGGCAGGCGCTGGGCCTGGGCTCCGGCGGTAATGAGCGAGGTGCGGCATGAGACCGATCCGGTTCCTGCGGCTGCGCCGTGCCTACAAGCGGGTTTTCGCCGGCAACGACGGCGCCCTGGTCCTGGGGGATCTCTGCGAGCAGGGAAACCTGAACGCACAGGTGCACATGCCGGGCGATCCCCAGGAAACCGCTTTTCGCGACGGGCAGCGCCGTATGGCGCTGCGCATTCTCGGCTTCCTGAACATGAGTGAAGCCGATGCCCAGAAACTCGCCAGGCAGGCGACGATCCACGAAGAGGAGAGCTTCGATGGCGAATGAGCCGAAACCCCAGAATGCAAACGCAAAGAAAGCAACCGCAAAGAAGGCGCCCGCGAAGAGCAAGGCGGACCAGCAGGCCCTCGAGCAGGCCGCGGTCCGTGACGCCCTGATCGCGCTGGGGGACCTGGTGCGCTCGCTGCCCGCGAACGTGGTGCAGAACCAGAGCCAGGGCGCCCGCCAGGCCTTCCTGACCAAGGTGGACACGCTGAAGGGGGTGCGCCAATGAGCGAAACGACAGCCGCAAGCGATGCCGGGCAGACGGAAGCCGGCGGCGGTGCTTCTGCTGCACCGGAAAAGCCGGAAGGCGCCGCCGCGCCTGGAACAGAGGCCGGCACCGGGAGTGGCGATCCGGCTGCGCAGGATCCAGCAGGTGCCGCGAAGGCGCCGCCTTCCTCAGGCGACGGGCCGGGTGCGGAGCCCGCGCCGGCGCCCGAAGGCTTCATGGCGCACCTGGATCCCGAGGTCGCCAAGGACCTGCAGCCCAAGGGCTACAAGACGGCCAACGAACTGGCCAAGGCCTACCTGAAGCTGGAAAGCAAGATCGGGGAAAAGGGCATCATCAAGCCGGGCGAAGATGCGCCGCAGGAAGACTGGGATGCCTACTATGCCGCGATCGGGCGCCCGGAAAGTCCGGAGAACTATGACCTGGGCGAATTCCAGCCGCCGGAGGGCGTGCCCTGGAACGAAGAGGCGCAGCAGGGGTTCCTGCAGGCCATGCACAAGGCCGGCGCCCCCCAGGCCGCCGTCCAGGCCGCCCTGGATTACTATGGCAGCTTCCTGGCCGAACAGCAGGAGGCCCTGCAGACCCAGGCCGAAGAGGAGACCCAGGCCGCGGAACGCGAGCTGCGCAAGGAGTTCGGCCGCGCCTATGACGAACGCCTGGACCTGGCCAACCGCGTGGTGCGCGAGTTCGGTGGCAAGGAGCTGGCCGCGGAGCTGGAGAAAAGCGGCTTCGGCCGCAACAAGACCCTGGTCAAGGCCCTGGCCTCCATCGGAGAGGCCATGTCCGAGGACGGCGAACTGATCGGCAGCGTGACGGCCAAGGGCTTCGGGCTCAACCAGCAGGACGCCCGCAAGGAACTCGACAGCCTGACCAAGGATCCGGAAAAGCGAAAGATCCTGACCGACAATGCTCACCCCGAACATCAGGATCTGATCGCCCGGCGCAAGCGCCTTTACGAACTGGCCTATCCGGCGGGAGGTGAGAAGTGACCCGCCGCGAACTGCGTTACCGCTGCCTGGAGCTGGCCCTCAGCAAGGGCCATTCCGTGGCCAACAAGCCGGCTCTGCGTCAGGCCATCGACGATTACGAGAGTCTGATCCTGGCCCCCGAAGCCGAGACAGGCGAAGGCGTCACGGATGAGGATCCAGAGGAAAACAAGGATCCCGCCTCGGCGGCGGAGGCCGCCAAGGGATCCAAATCCGGGCACCCCGGCCAGGAGGCCGGGTCCGGTGCCAAGGCCCGCGGCTAGCGGGACGGTCGAGGTCGACCGTAACGACCAGGAAGGGTCCGTGGCGCCGCCGGTTCATCCGGCGGCGTCGGCGGGCACCCCCTCCGCCTCGTGAGAAACCGTGGTCAGCGGTTGAGGTCCGCGGCCACACCATAGAAGGAGGGACGAAAAGTGTCCGAAGATATCACGACTGCATTCGTGCAGCAGTATTCCGATGGCATCACCCTGCTGGCTCAGCAGGAAAGCGAAGAAACGCGCAAGGCCATCACCCTCTACCCGAACATGAAGGCGGAAAAGACCTCCTTCGACCAGGTCGGTCTTGTCAAGATGCAGCCGCGCGGCGGGCGTCATGCGGATATCCCCTCGGTGGATACGCCGCACAAGCGCCGCTGGCTGATCCCCACGGCCTTCCATGCCCGTGATTTCATCGACGAGTTCGATCAGCTGCAGATGCTGACCGATCCGACGAACGCCTATACCCAGGCCTTTGCCGCAGCCGCGGCCCGGACCTTCGACAAGGCGGTCATCGATGGGGCCCTGGGCACCAACTATGTCGGCAAGGATGGCGTCACGCAGATCGAGCTTCCGTCGTCGCAGAAGATCGCGGTCGGCGGCACCGGCTTTACCCTGGACAAGCTGAAGCAGGCCGTCCGGATCCTGAAGTCCAACCACGCCCTGATGAAGGGCGATGAGCTGCACTGTTTCTGGACCGCGCGCCAGGAAGAGGAGTTCATCGACACCACGGAAGTCAAGAGCAGCGACTTCAACCGCAACAAGGTCATGGTCGATGGCGGCGTCGATGAGTTCTATCGCGTGCGCTTCCACTTGCTCGAGGACGTGGACGATACCGAGGACGGCCGCATGCTGCCCAAGGACGGCAACACGCGCTCGATCCCGCTCTTCACCAAATCGGGCATCCGCTACGGCGAACCCAAGCCGCCTTACGGAAACGTGGCCTGGCTGCCGGAGAAGGAGTCCTGGCAGGTGAGCGGCGGCGTGATGGTGGCCGCCTGTCGCGACGACGAACGCAAGGTGGTTCAGATCGACGTCGACGAAAGCTGATCCGGCCGATCGCCGGATCCGCGACTTCAAGGTCTAAAGCGAGAAAGGAGGGCCGATCATGGCCGTTACGAAACAGGACTCCACCGAGGTCGCCAACGGAAAAAAGCGGCCGGTGGTGACGAACCCCGCCACCGATTACGGGGGCCGGGTTCGTGTCGCACACTTCGACTTCACCCAGGACGGTGCCGGGGACGACGGGTCTCTGGCCCGCCTGGCCCAGGTGCCCAGCGGGCGTGTCCGCCTGCTGTGCGCCTACCTGGATTATACCGCCGGGGGCGGCGCCGGCGCCGCACTGGACGTCGACCTTGGCCATGGGGACTACAGCGATCCCGATGGCGAGGTGACAGCCGCGTCCGGAAACGCCTTCCTGGACGGCCAGTCGGGAGAGAACAACTTCTCCCAGCTTGTCCAGATCGACCAGGCGTTCATCACCCGCAGCGGCTTCACCCTGCAGGCGGCGTTCACAGGCGCCGGCGTGCCGGATGGTACGGCGCTGAAGGGCTATCTGCTCTACGTCCAGGACTGAGCCAGGGGTTCGGTCCGTGACATCCAGAACGGATATCGCCAACAGGATCCTGGTCGAGGTCGGCGCGTCGGGTACGCTGACCGATCTCGACCAGCCATCCAACGAGAACGCACGCATCCTGCGCGCCGTCTGGGACAGCGTGCTGGATGAAGTGCTGCGCGCCCATCCCTGGACCTTCGCCAATCACCGCCGCAAGGTCGCGGCCTCGGCCAATCCGCCCGAATTCGACTGGGCGCGGGCGTTTCCCTTTCCCACGGACCCCTACTGTCTGCGGGTGCTGCGCGTGAACGGGCGGATCGATGACTACGAAATATCAGGCCGCTGGATCCTCAGTGACGATCCCTCGCCGATCCGGCTGAAGTACACGCGCCGCGTGACGGATCCCGCCGAATGGGACGCGCTGTTCGCCTCGGCCTTCATATCCAAGGTGGCCGCCTGCACGGCGCACCGCTTCACGGCGAAGGCCAACGACCGCGAAAAACACGAGGACAACTACGCGCGGCGCATCGCGGAGGCCCGGACCGCGGCCGCGCAGGAAGGCGGCGCCCGCGCGCCGGAGCATGACGAACTCTTCCTGAAGGCGAGGCGCAGCTGATGGCCTTTTCGCCCATCCAGACCAACTTCACGGCCGGGGAGTTGTCTCCGACGCTGACCGGCCGTCCGGACCTGCAGTGGTACTATAACGGCGCGCGGAGCCTGCAGAACATGATCTCCCTGCCGCACGGTCCGGCAGAGCGGCGCCCGGGCACCCATTTCGTGGCGCCGGCGAAGTATCACGATCGCCGCTGCGCGCTGATCGATTTCGAGTTCTCGACCATACAGACCTACATCATCGAAATCGGGGACGCATACCTGCGCTTCTACCGGGACAAGGGGCAGATCCTCGACGGCAATGACGATCCCTATGAGATTGCTGCGCCCTGGAGCGAAAGCGCGCTGTTCGATGAGGACGGCCGCATGCTGCTGGACTATACCCAGTCCTATGACGTGCTGTTCCTGGCGCACGGCGATCATCAGCCGCGCGAGCTGCGCCGCATGGGACACAGCGACTGGGAGCTGGTCACCTTCGAATTCGAGGACGGCCCCTGGCTGACCGAGAACGCGGATGACGACAAGACGCTGTCGCCAAGCGGCACCACCGGCACCATCACGATCACGGCCGCCGGTCACCAGCCCTTCGCCGCCACGGATGTCGGCCGCCTGGTCCGTCTGCGCCACAGTGGCGAATGGGGCTGGTGCCGCATCACCTCCTTCACTTCGGCAACCGAGGTTGAGGCAAGCGTCGAGGGCGACCTGAACGGCACCGGCGCCACGGCTGCCTGGCGCCTGGGCGCCTATTCCGACACGACCGGCTGGCCGCAGGCCGTCATGATCCGTGACGGGCGCCTGTATTTCGGCGGCGCGCGCGAATATCCCAACTGGTACGACGCCAGCCAGGTCGGCGGCTACAACACCTTCGCGCCGGGCGACAACGATGACGATGCCTTCCGCCGGGACATCAACAGCGAGAAGGTCACCGCGATCCGCTGGCTGTCGTCAGCACGCGAGATCTTCGCCGGAACCCTGGGCGGGGAAGCGCGCATCGGCGGCGACAGCCCGAATGCGATCATCACCCCCAGCAACGTGTCCTCGACGGTCTCGACGCGCCGTGGCTGCGCGCGCGTGCGCCCGATCCAGGTGGATGACGTCATCCTGTTCGTGCAGCGCCAGGGGCGCAAACTGAACGAACTGGTCTATTCCTTCGAAAGCGATGCCTACCGCACGGCGGACATGACGCGCCGTGCGCCGCATCTGGTTCGCCGCGGCATCCGCGCCATCGCCTGGCAGCCGGAGCCCTGGTCGATCCTCTGGACGGTGACGGCCGACGATCGCCTGCGCAGTTTCACCTATGTGCGCGCCGAGGAGGTAACCGCCTGGGCGCCGCACAGCCTGGGCGGAGAGGAGGCCTATGACGCCCGGGTCGAGGACGTCGCCTCGCAGCCGGGGAAGAGCCAGGACGAACTCTGGATGGTCACGCGCCGGACGATCGATGGCCAGACGCGCCGCTACATCGAGGTCATGGACAGCTTCCGCGACGAAGACACGCCGGCGATCGACCAGGTCTATCTGGACTGCGCGCTGGATTACGATGGCGCGCCCACCGATACGCTCAGCGGCCTGGAGCATCTGGAGGGCTGTGAGGTCGCCATCGTCACCGATGGGGCCAACCACCCGAAACGCACCGTTGAGAACGGTCAGATCCAGTTGGACTATGAAGCCTCGAAGGTGCGCGTCGGACTGGATTACCGCTCGATCGTCCGCCCCATGAGCCTGGAAGCCGCCGCCCGGGAAGGCACCGCCCAGGGCAAGACGAAGCGGGTGTGGAAATGCACGGTGCGCCTTGAGCGCAGCCTGGGCATGAAGATCGGGCGCAGCCTGGACAGCCTGGACGAAGTGCCGTTCCGCCGTGTCGAGGATGCCATGGATGCGCCGGTGCCGCTGATGAGCGGGGACATCGAGGTCACCTTTCCGGGGGACTATGACAGCGATGCCGATATCTGGGTGGTGCAGGATCTGCCCTTGCCGCTGATGGTGGTCTGCCTGATGCCGCGCCTGGAGGGCGAGCCATGATCGAGTTCGTGCCCTTCGAGCCGCGGCACCTGCAGGAAATCGACGCACCCACGCGCGATGCCCGGCACTGGATCGAGAATGCCGATGCCTCCGGCCTGGTCAACGGCTATGCCTGGAGCTGCCTGCGTGACGGCGCCTGCGTCGGATCCGCCGGTGTCTTGCCGGTCTGGCAGTGGCGGGCGCTGGCCTGGTCGTTCTTCGGGCGGATGCCGGCGAACACCTGGCCCGCGATCACGCGCAAGACCGTACGGGTTCTGGACCAGGCCCATGAGGACGGCCTGCACCGGATCGAAATGTCCGTCATCATGCGCTTTCCCGCAGGGCACCGCTGGGCGGAAATGCTGGGCTTCACATACGAAGGGCCAATGGCCGGCTATGGCGCGCGGGGCGAGACCTATGCGCTCTATGGGCGCGTGCGCTATGCCAGTGAGGGGGGATCATGAGCGGCATCGAGATCGGCACCATCGCGGCGATCGCCTCGGTCGGCAGTGCCGCCGTCGGCGCCATGGGCGCCATCCAGCAGGGCCAGGCGGCCAATGCCGCGGCAGACTACAACGCCAAGCTGGCCGAACGCGAAGCCCAGCAGGCCGAACAGGCCGCCGCCCTGGAGGAACGCCGCCATCGGGAGCGTGTGCGCCGGATGATCGGGTCCCAGCGCGCCGCGGCCGCCGCCGGCGGCGGCCTGGAAGGCACGCCCCTGTTGATGATGGGCGAAACGGCGATGAAGGGGGAAATCGATGCCCTCTTGATCCGGAACGCCGGCAGCGAACGCGCCGTGCGCGCGCGCAGCCAGGCCGCCCTGGACCGCATGCAGGGCCAGCAGGCGCAGCGGGCCGGATACATGGGGGCGGGCAGTTCGCTGCTGAGCGGCGCCACCTCCCTGGCGCGCTATTACGACGAAGAGAACTGATCCATGGTGCGTGTGCGGATTCCCCAGTACGAAGCCCAGGCCCGCGCGAGCGTGACCTCCATGCCGCGGGTCAGCCCCGAGCGCTTCGCCGCCGCGGCCGCCGCGCCGATGCAGGGCGCCCAGGACGTGATGAACCAGGTGCAGGAGTTCGCCGAACAGCGCCTGGAGTCGCGCCGGAAAGCCGACCTGGTGCGCGTCGAGAGTGCCGCCGCGCGCGGCCTGACGGAACTGCAGCTGGAGCTGGAGCGCGAAAGCGACTGGCGCAACATGGAACAGCGCTGGGAGGAAGGCGTGCAGGGCCTGCGCGAGCAGATCCTGGAAGACACCGATGACCCGGCCGTGCGCGAGGCCTTCGAGCAATCCTATCAGCGCCTGGCGCTCGACAAGGAAGTCAACGTCCGCCGCAAGGCCTTCAAGATGGAAGTCGACGACGCCAAGGCCACGCTGGACAACACGCTGCCCGAATATGCGCGCCTGGCGGCCTCGGCCGAAAACCAGGCGGAACGCACGGAGCTGCTGGCGCGCGGGCGCACGGCGATCGGGGAAATGGCCGAAGCCGGCTACATCACGCAACAGGAGGCCGTCGCACGCGAGCGCGACCTGCTGGGCCAGGTCGACACGGCGGACGTCCTGAACGCCATCCGCGAGGATCCCGATCATGCGGTGGATCTGCTGATCGATCCGAACAACTATCGCAACCTGGGCGAGGAACAGCGCGCGCGGCTGCTCGATCGCGCGGACCGCCGCGCCGAAGCCCGTCAGAGGTCGGCGCTGGCCGCCCAGGAAAAACGCCAGCGCCAGGAAGAGGCCGCCGCGCGCCGCCGGCGTGAGGACCGGGCCTTCGAGATGTTCCAGACCATAAGCACGGCCGACGATCCGACCCTGCTGGGCGAAGAGCTGGAGGAAGCCGCCCGGAAGCGCGAGATCAGCTTCTCGGACTATCGTCTGCTGCGCAGCACGCTGGAGGACGAAAGCGCGCCCGAGGACGATGAGGGCCTGGTCCTGGCGATTGAGGACATCATCCTGCGCGAAACGCGCGCGCCGGAAGAGGTGCATGAAATGATCCTGGAGGGCCGGCAGGATGGCCGCCTGACGGATGATACCGTGCGCCGGCTGTGGGACAAGAACCGGCAGATCAGCCGGCAGGAAAGTATCTACAGCAGCCACGATTACAGCCGGGCCGTGGATTTCATCGAGCGGCATATCGTGACCACCGGGCCCGGCTCGACCTTCGTGCGCGGCGACGAACAGCGCCGCCTGGCCCGCGCCATGGCGGAACTGGACCGCAGGCTGGAGGCCGGCGAAGAGCTGCCGGCCATTCGCGAGGATATCGTCGAGCGCTACGGCACGGAGACGACAAGCACCCTGGACCTGCCGCGCCCGCGGCGCGCGCCCAATGGCGTCGAGAGCCTGGAGGACGTGGAAGCCGCGCGCGCCGCCACGGCCGATGCCCATGATGCCGGCGAACTGGCCGTCGATCGCTTCGAGCAGGAAATGGAACTGCTGGACGAATACGAACGCCGGCTGCGCGCGCAGATGCGGCAACAACAACAGATGAACCAGGACGGGGACCGCAGCCGATGAGCGACCTGACAGACCGCATCCGGGGCGAACAGTCGGGCCAGACCGGACGGACCCCGGCGGATCCGACAGATAACCTTTCGCGTGGTGATGACCAGGCCCTTCCGGACCTGCGCCCGGCTGGCACGGCGGCGGATGATGATGGTGCGGCCGATCGCGACCAGGCCAGCACCTCCGGTCCGCAGCTGGACGAACGGCGTTCGCCGGCGGACCAGGAGCCGGTCCTGATCCCGGAAGAGGACGATCTGTCCAAGGCCTATCGCGAGAAGCTGCGCGAGACCAGCCCGCACATGGAGTACCTGCGTAAGCGCCGCCGGGAACGGGAAGCCGAAGCCGCCGGCGGTGAGGCGGCCCGTGCGGACAGCGAAACCGGTGCCGGTGCCGAAGGGCCTGACGCGGCGCCCCAGTCTGCAGCGGGTCCGGATGGCGATGATGGCGGACTGTGGGACCAGACCCTGGACACGGCGGGGGATGTGGCTTCCGACGTCGGCACCGGCGTAACAATCGACCTGCCGCGCAGCGTGGCGGGCGGTGTGCGCGACTTCGCCCGGAACACCATCGATGCGGTGGATGACCTGGCCGGGTGGCTGGATGCCAATGTGGCGGACCTGAGCTATGGCGAGGATGTCACGGTCGAGCTTCCGGAAATTCCCGAACCGCGCTCGATGACCGGGCAGGGCATTCGCGATGTCACGGCCTTTCTCACCGGCTTCCTACCGGCCCTGCGCGCCCTGCGCGCGGCCCGGGGCACAGGTGCCGCAGGCGCCGCGCGGCAGGTCAGTACAGGGCGCAAGGTCGCGGAAGCTGCCGGCGCCGGTGCTGTGGCCGATGCGCTGGCCTTCGATCCCGAGGATCCAAACCTGGCCAGCCTGATCGAGGCCGTGCCGGCCCTGGAAAACCCGGTGACCGAGTACCTGGCCACCGGTGAGGCGGAAGGCGAGAGCGCGGACGCGCGGGCCGCCGAACGCCTGGAGGGGCGCATCAAGAACGCCCTGGTGGGCAGCGGCGTGGGGGTGGTGGCGGACGGCGTGGTCCTGGGGCTGCGCGCTCTGCGCAATGCCCGCAGCCTGAGACAGACGGCCGGAGAGGATGCCGAGAGCGCCGCGCGAGCCCTGGAAGAGGAAGCCGACCGGCCAACGGATCTTTACGATCGCCTGGGCGATACGGCGCGGCCTCTGGTCGAATTGCCCGAGGACGCCGCCGCCCGCGAGGCCACCGAAGCCGGCACGGGCCGCGCGGCGGAAGACGGCCTGTCCGGTCAAACGGCCACGGATGATGCGGCGGCCGATGCGGCGGCGGACGCAACCGAGGCCGGAACGGGCCGGCAGGCAGAGGCACCGCAGGATCCCTGGTTCGGCCTCGACCCCGAAGAGGTCGCAGAGCGCGCGGACCGCTATCTGAACGGCCGCGTGTCCGTGAAGGACCTGCCCTTCCGGATGAACTGGGCCAAGGTCGCCACGGAAGAGGACTTGCAGACGGCGGTGCGGCGTGTGGCCGGCCTGTTCAAGGGGCGGATCGATGACGCCCGGCGCGGCCGGATCAGTGACGAGGCCCTGCAGGACCTGGCCGGCCGGTTGGACATGACGCCGGAGGACCTGCTGGCACGCCAGGGCGGGGACACTTGGAATGCCGAGGAAATGGTGGCCGCCCGCGCCGTCCTGGAAAGCTCGGCCGAGAACCTGACGGAACTGGCCCGGGTCGCGCGCGGCAGTACCGACAACAAGGATCTCTATCAGTTTCAACGCATGATGGCCCTGCACGGCGCCCTGCAGAAGCAGTTCCAGGGCGCGGCCTCGGAGGCCGGCCGGGCGCTACGCGCCCTGCAGCTGCCCACGGGCAGCCGGGCGCGGCAGCTGCTGCAGATCAACGAGACCCTGGAACAGACCGGCGGCGGCCCCGACCAGGTGCGCAAGCTGGCGCATGCCATGAGCGAAATCAGCGACCCGGCCCTGCTGGACAAGGCGGCCCGCGGCTCGATCGGGCAGCGCGTCACGGACAGCCTGATCGAGGCCTGGTACTTCGCGCTGTTGTCCGGTCCGAAGACGCACGCCGTCAATATCGCATCGTCGGGGGTGTTCTCGCTCTATCGCATCCCGGAGCGCGCGCTGGCCAGCCGGATCGGCCGCGCCTTCGGCGGGGACGGTGTGGCTGATGGCGAGGCGGCCGCGATGGCCTATGGCCTGGTCCACGGGTTCCGCGATGCCCTGCGCCTGGCCGGCCGGGCCTTCCGCACCGGAGAGCCATCGGACGTGTTCGGCAAGGTCGAGACGCGCCGGGAAGGGGCGGTATCGGCCGAAAACTTCGGCCTGGAGGGTGTGCCTGGCAAGGCGCTGGACCTGCTGGGCGGTGTATTGCGCCTGCCGACACGGGCGCTGATGGCGCAGGATGAGTTCTTCCGCGTGATCGGCAAATCGATGCAGACGCGTGCCACCGCCTTGCGGCAGGCGCGCCAGGAGGGCCTGGAAGGCGATGCTCTGGTCGCCCGGGTCAACGAGCTGCTGGAAAATCCCAGTGACCAGATGCTGGACGATGCGCTGGCCTTCTCACGCTCCCTGACCTTCACGCGGCCGCTGGGCGATGCTGGCCAGAGTCTTCAGCGCGCGGTCAACAACATGCCCGCGGCCAAGTTCGTCCTGCCCTTCATCCGCACGCCGGTCAACCTGATGAAGGAAGCGGGGTCACGAACGCCGTTCGCATTGCTGAACCCGACCGTGCAGGCGGACCTGCGCGCCGGCGGCGCCGCGCGCGACCTGGCCCTGGCCAAGATCTCCATGGGGTCCATGCTAATGCTGACAGCGGCCGACCTGGCCCTGTCCGGCGTCGTCACCGGCTCCGGCCCGCAGCAGCCGGAGTTGAAGGCGGCCTGGCGCCGCTCGGGCAAGCAGCCCTATTCCGTGAAGGTGGGGGATACCTGGTACAGCTACAGCCGCGCGGATCCGTTCGGCATGATCCTGGGCCTGTCCGCGGACTATGCCCAGATCGCCGGACAGATCAGCGAGAAGGATGCGGCGGAACTGGTCGCCGCCGGTACGCTGGCCGTATCCAACAACGTCACCTCGAAGACCTGGCTGCAGGGCCCCGCAGACCTGATGGACGCGATCACGGATCCCGATCGCTATGGCGAACGCTGGCTGCAGCGCTTTACGGGCACCCTGGTGGTGCCCACGGGGCCGGCCCAGGTGGCGAGCACCATGGATCCCACGCAGCGCGCGGTCTGGTCGATCCGTGATGCGATCGTCAGCCGGGTACCTGGTTACTCGGAGACCCTGCCGCCGCGCCGCAACCTGTGGGGCGAGCCGGTGGTCCTGGAAGGCGGCCTGGGGCCGGACATCATATCGCCGATCTACAAGCAGGGCGAAAAGGACAGCCCGATCGACGAGGAGATGATCCGGCTGGACCTGGGCGTGCAGCTGCCCACCAAGACGATCGAGGAGATCGAGCTGGAGCCGGAAGAATACGACCGCTACGTCCAGCTGGCCGGCAACGGCGCCAAGGATCCATCCACCGGCCTGGGGGCCTATGACACCCTCAACGGTATCATGGAGGGCAGCCACCCGCTGTCCGGCCGCTATGCCTCGGCCACCGATGAGATGAAGCGGACCATGATCCGCCGTGTCATAGGCGAGTTTCGCGACCTGGCCCGGGAGCAGGTCATGCAGGAATTCCCGGAACTGAGCGCCCTGCGCCGCGAACGCTGGGAAGAGCAGCGCCGGGCCGTGACGGGCAGTCCCGCACCAGACACGCCGGAGGGCGGCGCAGAGCCGCGCCTGAGGTAGGAGAAGAGCCATGACAATCGAGACCACCACCAGCCGCTGGGCCTATACGACGGACGGAGAAACCACGGAGTTCTCGTTCGACAACGTCATTTTCGATGCAGCGGATATTCAGGTCCTGCTGGACGGCGAAGACCTGGATGACCTGAATATCGAGTACGAAGTGTCGGGCGCCGGCAGCAGCGACGGCGGCACGGTGACGATCGATCCGGCGCTCGAGACCGGCAAGACGCTTGTCCTCATCCGGCGCGTGGAGTCCACCCAGGAAGTCGCGTTGCCAGGCGGCGGCCGTTTTCCCAGCTCGACCATGGAGCGCATGGCCGATCGCGCGATCGTGCTGATCCAGCAACTGGAGGAAGCCGTTCAGCGCACGCTGAAGCTTTCCCCGGGCGATGCCCAGGTGGCCGATCAGATTTTGCCGACGCAAAGCGGCCGCGCCAACAAGGCCCTGGTCTTCGACGGGGACGGCAACATCCGCGTCTCGCAAGACGACTATGACGACCAGGCCGCCAATGCGGAGGCCTCGGCAACAGCGGCCGCCAACAGCGCGTCCGCCGCGTCCAGTTCTGCCTCTACAGCTTCGAATGCGGCAGCGGCGGCGGCCGGGTACCGGGACACGGCGGAGCAGCACAAGAACGATGCCGAGGCTGCTGCGGCAAGCGTGTCGACCACCACTGAAATCGATCCAGGCGCACCAGGGACCAACCTGCCCAATGCGACTGCCGTGGTCGGTTATATCGGCCGCATCAATGGCATCACCATGATCACAGTCGAGGAGGCCTGACCCATGATCGGAGTCCCCCGCGTCCTGCGCACACGGCAGGACTATGAGAACGTGCGCGCCGGCGTGCTGGAAGGCCGCTATGGCGCGCAGGAGAGGGCACGCGCCCTGGCGCACTGGCAGGCCCTGCTGAGCCGTCACCGCTATGTCTTCGATCGCGAGCTGGCGGAAGGTGAGGCGCCGGACGGGCCGGAGCCGGACTATACTGTCCTGGTCCTGCGCGATGAGGAGACCGACGCGGTGACCGCGCGCCAGCAGCGCGTGCGGATCGAGGACCCCAAGGCCCGGATCTTCAAGCTGGGCTACAGCGTGCCCGAGGTCGAGGCGGCGATTTCAGACATGGAGGGCGTTATCAATGGCGCTGGTTAAGAGAGCAGTCCCAGCAGACGGGCCCGGTCACATCAATCTGATGGGCCGCCTGGCCAAGGGGACAGGCGACACGCTGGATATCCCGGCCGGCATCATCAATGTGGGCGGCGCCGGCGAGGGCTTCCGCTTGGCATCCGCGACCGACTGGGACCCCACCGCCAATGATGACGGAACGGTCACAGCCCTGGCCCTGGGCGATGACGTCTATATCTATGCCGTACAGGACAGCAGCGGCACGGCGGGGCTGGTCGCCAGCAAGAACGCCACCTACCCGGACGGCTATACGGCGGACAATTCGCGCAAGCTGGGCGGGTTTCACTATGGCCGGGTGCGGCCGCTGTCGGATCGCTACAGCGCCGGGGCTACATTGCCGGTTCAAATCGTGCCGAACAGTGTCTGGGACCTGAAGCACCGGCCCACCTGTGATCCCACGGGCATGGTCGAAATCTGGGATGGCGGGCCCTGGATCGACATCTATCTCAACTCCGCCGATGGCGCGACGTGGCCCGATACCATGGGTCTGTCGGTATATGACGCCGCACCGGTCCGGAATGACAATTCACCCTATGCGGTATGGGATTTTTACTGGATGGCCGCGAACGCCGGAAAGCGCCTGGCGATGGCTACAGAGATGATGGTGGCCGCCTATGGCATCCCTGGCGGCGCGCAGGGCGGTAGCGGGCCCAACAATACTGGCGATGACACGGGGTATGGATTTGAGGCTGTTTCGTGCAAAAACATTGATCAGCCTAGCGGCGCGCTATGGCACGTCACATGGGACATAGGCAATACAGACGGCAGCTATAACGGCACCAGCCAGGGCCAGGACAGCGCCTTCGCGACGGGCAGCGCACGCCACCATACAGCCCTGACAGGCGGCACCTGGGCCGACGGCTCGACGGCCGGCGCCCGCTGCTCGCATTACGGCCTTCTGTGGTTTGTCGGTGGCCTCTATGGCTTCCGCGCCGCCTGCGATCCGCTGTGACCTGTCATCTGGAGACCTGTCTTGGAACCGTTGATCCTGGAGCAAAAGATGGCGGACTTCGCTGACTATCTTTTTCCTGTCGTGGACCGCTTCCCGAAAACGGAAAAATTCGCCTTAGCGACCCAGATCAAGAACGCGGTCTACGACCTGATGCGGCTGACCATCCGCATGCGGAAGTCCAGGGACAAACTGAAGTGGCTGTATGAAATCGACATCGGCCTCGAGCAACTGCGTTTTCTGGTGCGCCATGCACACAGGCGGAGGTTCTTGTCCAACCGGCGCCAGGAGGTTGTAGCTCGCTGGGTCACGGAAATAGGCAAGATATTGGGAGGCCTGATCAAGACGAAACAGGGCGCGCGGCCCTAAGGCGGCAACTGGGACGACGGCTCGACGGCCGGCGCCCGCTGCTCGAATAACGGCAATCTGTGGAATGTCAATGGCAACTATGGCTTCCGCGCCGCCTGCGACCCCTTGGGGTTCGCGATAGACAGGGCAGACCGGGTTTTGTCCTGCAGCGATCCGGAAAGGAATCGGAGCTGCGTGTCCTCGCCAGGAGGGCGAAATCTTAACAGGCTGGGGCGGCAGACGTGGCCCCGGCCGGCACAGAAGGAAGGATGACCGTGTTCGATGAAATGATCAGCTGGGAGCGGATGCTGGAGGCCTGGCGCCTGGCCGCGAAGGGCAAGCGCTACAAGCCCGACGTGCTGCGCTTTGGCCGGCAGTGGGAGGAAGAGCTGATCGAGCTGCAGCATCAGTTGGTCTGGGACATGTGGCGGCCCCGGCCCATGCGGCGCTTCACGGTGCAGCGGCCCAAGACGCGCCTGATCGAGGCACCGGACTTTCGCGACCGCATCGTCCATCACCTGCTGGCGCTGGCCTGCGAGCCGCTGTTCGAGCGGCGCTTCGTGGCGCACAGCTTCGCCTGCCGGAAGGGCATGGGCACGCATGCCGCACGCTCGCACGTGATGGCCATGCTGCGCCAGGCGCAACGGCGCTGGGGCCGGGTCTATGTGCTGCAATGCGACGTGCGGCAGTTCTTTCCCAGCATAGACCACGAGACGCTACTGCGCCGGATCGCCCGCATCGTCCAGGATGAGCGCGTCCTGCAGGTCTGGCGCCGCGCCATCCTGCGCGACGACCAGGCGACGGGCCTGCCCATCGGCGCGTTGACCAGCCAGATGAGCGGGAATGTGTACCTCGACCCGCTGGATCACTGGATCAAGGACGATCTGGGCTGTCCGTACTATGCCCGCTATATGGACGACTTCATCATCCTGGGCCCGGACAAGGGGCGCCTGCAGGATCTGCGCACGGCGATCGCGCAGCGCCTGGCGAATGAAGACCGGCTGCAGCTGCACCCCAAGAGCCAGGTCTATCCGGCCAGCCAGGGCGTGGACTTCTGTGGCTATCGCTCCTGGGCCAGTCACGCCCTGCCACGCAAGCGCAACCTGGTCGCGGCGCGCAAGCGTCTGCGGCGGCTGGCACAAAGGCATGCGGCGGGCGAGATCGGGCCGGAGCGCCTGGAGGCCTCGCTGGCCAGCTTCGAGGGCTACACCAAGCACTGCGACGGCGCGCGGTCCACGGCCTCGATCCTGGCCGAAGTGGAAGAGACCCTGGGGCAGCCGCTGCACCAGGTGGTGCGACGGAAGGAGGCGGCCTGATGTATATCCTGTGGTGGCTCATACTCTGGGCAATCGGGCGCATCGAGCCGGTCGATCGCGACCGGCTGCGCCATGTCTTCGGGTGGCTGGATCCGCGCATGGATCCACACTGGGCGCGGGTCTGGCGGAACCTCAAGGGGCTGTGGCGGCCGTCGCGGCTGATGGACCTGCCGCATTCGATCGAGAACCTGAGCACCGAATGGGCCCGGCTGGACAGCCAGAGGTCCCAGAAGTGGTATCGCTCTGTGATCCACTGGCTGCTGATCATCCTGGTGGCGGTGACCGTCACGTAAGTCCAAACCCCGACAGAGCAGGAGGCCGCATGTCGGAAAATCGTGAAATGGACAGACTCTGGCGGGAACTGGAAACGATCCGGAAGGCGCAGGCCGATACCAATCAGGCCCTGACGGAAGCCGCGAAATCCCTGGCGGTGGTGACGGAGAAGCTGGCCACGGCCGAGCGCAGCCGCGCGCATCAGAAGGATGCCCTGGATCGCCTGGCCACCCTGCAGGAGAAGATGATCGACCAGCTGAGCAAGCTGCCGACAATGGAGAAGCGCCTGGAGGACGTGGAAGGCGGCCTGCAGGATTACCGCAAGACAAAGCTGCGCGTGCTGGGCGGCCTGGCTGGCCTGACCGCATCGTCGGGCGCGATCGGCGCCGCCGTCCAGCGCTGGCTGGGCTCGTAACGCGGCAGAGAGGGGGCGCAGAGAAGCAAGGAGACAGGACAGGGCGTCACACGGGTCAGAAGAAAAGGAGCCCGCCATGAACGATCGTGAAGCGCTGTGGCGCACCCTCTATGGAGAAGCCGAACCCTGGGACAAGCAGGACGCCCTGGCCATTGGCCACGTGATCCTGAACCGGGTGGGCTGGAAGAACTGGCCGGACAACATCGTCGACGTCTGTTTCCAGCCCAAGCAGTTCAGCTGCTGGAACGATGACAATCCGCGCAAGGGGTATCTTTCGCGGGCCCGGCCGGAGAAATCCGAGTGGACCGAGTATCTCTATGAGCTGGCCGGCCGTCTGATCCGCGATGAGGCAGAGCCGGATCCGACCAACGGGGCGACGCACTACTATGCCACCTATGCGCCGGAACCCCGCTGGGCCAGGGGCAAGACCCCGGTCTTTGAGACCGATGGGCTGGAGGTCACGCACCTTTTCTACAACGACATCGACACGCCGGCGCCGCGCGATGCGAAGGAAGCCCTCGACCAGGCCCGGCCGCTGAAAGAAACGCGCTCGATGCGGGCCGCCGCCGGACAGACGGTGGTCGGGGGCGGCAGCCTGGCGCAGGGTGCCTCCGAAATGACCGACGCGATCGAGCAGGGCGCCAGCCTGATGGATGGCCGCGGCCTGCTGCTGACCATTGCCGGCCTGGCGATCATCGGCCTGGCCGCCTGGCAGATCTGGGCGCGCATGGATGATCGCGAGCAGGGCCGCAGGTGATGGCCGTGATGGGAGCACTGTGGTCGGCCGCACGAACGGCGTTCGCCTGGGTGACCTCCGGTGCCGGCCAGGTCCTGGGACTGGTCGCGGCCGGCCTGCTGGTGGCCTATCGCGTCTGGCGGGCCGGGCGCACCAGGGAACGCCTGGAACAGAAGGAACGGGAAGATGAAAGCCGGGAAAAGCAGAAAGCTGCCGCCGATCGCTATCGCCGCGACGGCGGTGCTGTTAGGCGCCTGCAGCGCAAGCGGTACTAGCGGATCCATCGCCAGGCCGGAGCTGCGCGCCTATCCAGGGGACATGCAGCTGAAGGCGGCAGAGGAGCTGCAGGCTCTGCCGCCGCCCTGTCCGATCGCCGGGCCCTATGAGGGGTGCTCGGTGCTGCGGGTCTTCGCCGAAGACTATGGCGAGCTGCGCGCGCGGATCCGTGAGGAGTAGGGCTGGTTAATTCTGGTCACCGCAAAAATCGCGACAAGCGTGTGTCAAATTGGCCGCTGAGACTGTCCAACTTTACCCGCAAAACGCCTTGAAAATGCAGGGGAAAGTTGGACGGCGCATTGATTTTGCTGTATTCCGAACAGACTCTTAATCAGCGGGTCCAAGGTTCGAGTCCTTGTGCGCCCACCATTTTTCCTAGCAAAATCAATCTGTTACGAGGGGTTCACTAACGTGGCGTGAACTCCCTTCCAGACTCCGGACAGGTTTTGATCTGACCCCAAAGCTTCATCCAGTTGTGTCTGGAGTGCGCTGAGGCCCTGATCTTCTTCAGGAACTGAAGGGACCTATCCGCTTTTGCGCCGCCAGAAAGGCTGGTTGTGGAAGCGTTTTTCGCGGGCGTAGACCTGATGTCTTTCCTGGCGGAACTGGTCCACCCCTTTAGCGATTGTATGGGCGTAGTCTGCCACGGGTGCGCGATCGCCTCTCAGGAATGAGTCCGCAGCGGCGGCTGCGTGCTGTCCCGACCAGAGAGCCGTGGTTAGGCCGTGGGATGACAGGGGATCGAAGGCGGCGGCTGCATCTCCGGCGGCGGCCCAGCCGGCACCGTCAAGAATTCCGGCAGCCGGTTCCAGCCAGGCGGTTGCAGCCGAGGTGAGCTTTGGCGAATTGCCTGCCTTGAAGCCGGCGCTGTCGATCCAGCGCTGAATATAGAGTGTGTCCTCGACAAGGGCCTGCCAGGCCACCCTGTCACGTGTCAGGCCGCGCGGCTGCAGGTCGGGATCGCTGAAACGGGCCACGACCATGCGCCGGGCTTGTGACCGGCGCTGTGGCAGGAGGCTGGCGTACCACCAGCCATCCGCCACGGCCTCGATCATGGTGGCGGCTGTGGGCTCGATGTCGGTATCCTGCTGGTCCAGGAACGCATAGGCGGCAAGCAGTTGGTCGTCCTGGTGCTGGCGCGCGAAGTGGCGCCCAGCCACGGCCTTGCGTCCACTGCAATCAATGACGAAGCCGGCTGATACCTCCTGGCCACTGCCCAGGCGCAGGCGCCAGTGACCATCTGCCGCCTGCAGACTCTCCAGGGTGGTCTCCTGTCTTTCCAGGCCGGTTGCCAAGGCAGCGCTGCGCAGTTGCGCTTCGAAGGCTGGCCTGTCGAGGACAAGCCCCGGTCCCTGCAGCCGAAGAGCATCGCTGCGCTCGGTCAGGTGATCGCTGCCCCAGCAGGAGAAAAGGGCGTTGGCGGGTCGGTGCGCCGGCCCGGTGAACAGCTCTTCAAGTCCGAGCGCCGCGAGCAGAGGCCGCGCCGACGGTGAGAGAGATTCGCCGATCCGCGCCTCCTTGGTGTCCGGCGGAGTGATCCACAGGACGGCGCGCGCCAATTGGCCCAAGGCCAGGCAGGCAGCCGCGCCGGCAGGCCCGCTGCCGATGACGGCAACACTGTCAGTGCTCAAAGGCCTGTTCTCAACGGGGCAGGGGCCCCTTGTCCTCTGTCCAGTCGAAACGGATCTCCATGTTGTCGCGCCCGACCTCGACAAAAAGGTCCTGCGGGATGGCATCGGGGCGTTCAGGGTCGCTGGGGCCTGGCCGCTTCACGATGAAGCCCATGCGTTGCCAGAGCGCGATCATGTTGGTGATGCCGTCCCAGTAGCTGGCATTGGCGTGATAGCCGATACCCGCCACACCCCGCGACCAGGGCACCCGGTTTTCATAGAAGCGCCGACGCTGGTCGGCGGGCAGGTCCGCGCGCATCAGGGCGTCGTAATGGTCTTCCGGCAGGACATCGACCGGCAGAAGGGCGGGCCACCAGACGGCCGTCGGGAAGTCGTCCTGCATCAGGACGTCCTGGCAACTGAAGGCATCGCACTGCCAGGGCAGACCCATCCAGCGGGTCAGGTCGCCAGGCATCTGCGGGCCGATGGGTGCGGGTGCACCGTTGCCGCCCTGAAAGGCAGCTTCAGGCGTGAGCAGCCGGCCGACATCCTGCAGCAGGCTGTCGCGTTGCCCCAGAGCGAGCCGGAAGGGCTCGGCCTTCGGGTCGTGCGCGCGGGCGTAGAGTGGTGCCAAACGCAGGTAATATGTCAGCTCCACGCCGGGATGGAAGGCGCCGCCCGAACAGTTCTCGAGTGCGGCCTCGCTCAGCGCTGCCGGCTGTTGGGTCAGGGGAACCTGGTTCAGGCTGTCGATCGCATCCGCTGTGGCGTCCTCCAGATCGTTCGTGAAGTCGCCGGCGGCCCAGTGCTCCAGGAAGGCGTACTGCAGTTTGGGAAAGCGGAACCACTGCAGGGGGCTACCATTGTAGTTGATCCCGTCCCCCAGCATGAAGGGCAGCTTCAGGCGCTCGTCCCGGTAGGCGGTGTCGCTGTCGTTGTTCGGATCCCTGAATTTCGCGAAGACCTCACGGCGGAAGGACTCGTTGTAAGGCCCTGGGTCAGCCAGCCTTTCGATATAGGCGGGGTCGGAAAAGTCCCCGATTTCCAGCCAGCCCTGCCTCAGGAAGGCCGCTTCCGAAACCCACTCCATCAGCGCCAGGCGTCGGAAGATGGGATAGATATGCTTGCGAAACGACAGCGGCAGAACCGGTGCTTCCTGCCAGCCTTCTGACACGTTCAGGTCGCTGATCACGTCATGCAGGGTCGTGATGGGCGGGATCTCGGGGGCGAAGTTGGGCCCGACACAGGCAACCCACCCGGGGTCGGCGTTGAGCGTTCTTCCATCCGCCAGGGTCACCTCGGCACGCACGGGCCCGTCGCACCAGTCGTCATACGAGCCGTCGTTATCGGCGAAGCTGGTGATGGGACTGCCGACCGGGCTGTCCGAGATGCCATCGGGCGGCAAGACCAGAAGCCGGCCCTCGGCATCGGTCCTGAGCTGGCCGAAGCCCACATTCGTCCGGTCGTGAAAGCGTCCCCACATGGCGAAGTCAGGGTCGCTGCCTTCGGCGTTGGTATCCTTGCCGGAAATGGTGGTCGGGCCGCCATCAATCACCAGCATGCGGGCGCGCTCTTCGGCGCTGACGAAATGGGAATTGCGTTTCTCTCCGGGCAAACCCGGGGCCAGGTCGTCATTGTCCAGGGGGTTGCTGAAGCCGTACCAGGCCGCCTTGGTGTTGGCGACATGAACATTCCAGCGGATCGATGCCTTGCCTTCGGTTACCTCGCCGATGACGCGGCCCTTGTCGTCGAAGGCATAGATACGGAAGCGCTGGACCTGTTTCTTGATGAGGCGTGTGCCGTCCTTGAAGCCGCCTTCGGGTTGGGGCGGAAGGCCGGGTACTTCAGGTGCCAGATACCACTCCGGACTGCCTCCGACCCTGGAAATGCCGATCGCTGGATAGACCCCCAGGCGAGCGATCCTGGCCCCTTCGGGCGCAGGTTCGAGCGAAGGCAGGGCGGCCACGCTGGCCTTGGGAAGGAGGGGCAGGCCGGCCATGAAGGCCGTACCGGTGGCCAGGAAGTCGCGTCTACGGAGCGTTGGTCCCTTGTCGGATGGGTTCATTCGGGCAAGCCATTTCTTGTTTGTCCTGTTCCGGTGCAAAGGTAGTTTCTGCCCGGAAGGAAAGTCCAGTGCTTTGTCTGCGCTCGGCTGTTTCTTATCCCGCTGGCCTTGCAGGAAGGGAAATGATAAACAAGTATTTGGAATACTGTTTTCGGAGTCGATATGACAGCTGCCGAGCGGCGGGAAGCCGTCACCAATCGCATCATCGAGGAAACCGGCATCGATGAGGCGATGATCGAACGCCTGGTCCAGGCCTTCTATGGCAAGGTACGCCAGGATCCTGTTCTGGGCCCGGTCTTCGAGGCCCAGGTTAAGGACTGGGACCTGCACCTGCAGCGCATGTGCGCTTTCTGGTCTTCGGTTGCGCTTCTGACCGGGCGCTATCATGGTCGTCCCATGGAAAAGCATCTGAACCTGCCTGTGGACCATCGTCACTTCGATCACTGGTTGGCCTTGTTCCGGGAAACGGCGAACGAGGTCTGTCCGCCTGCCGCAGCGCATCACTTCGTGGAGCGGGCCGAACGGATTGCCGAAAGCCTGGAGCTGGGCATTGCGGGCTTTCACGGTCATGTCCTGATGAAGGGGGAACGGCTGCAACGCCCGGATAGTGAAGTCCACCTGCCGGAGACCTCACGGCCGGAAGGCGTCGAGGTCGGCGAATGAAGCTGCAGGTGGAGGCGGTCCTGCTGGGGGATCTGAAGCCTTTGGGACGCCAGGGGGTGCCCAGTGGAATCGACAAGCAACCGGTCGCGACAAGCGTCGAGGTCGGGCTCGAGGGCCTGCTGGGCGATCATCAGGGCGACCGAAAAAACCATGGCGGGCCGGAGAAGGCCATTCATCACTATCCTCGCGATCACTACGACTGGTGGCTTGCGCACTATCCCGATCTGGCGCTGCCGCTGGACCGTCCCGGACGGTTTGGCGAGAACATATCCACCAGGGGACTTGATGAATCGGCAGTCTGTATCGGTGACATCGTTCGCCTGGGCACGGCCGTGGTCCAGGTGTCGCAGGGGCGCCAGCCCTGCTGGCGCCTGAATGCCCGTTTCAACGAGAAGACCATGGCCCGTCGGGTTCAGGAGTCGGCGCGCACGGGCTGGTACTATCGTGTCCTGGAAAGCGGGAAGGTGGCCCCCGGTGACAGCCTGGACCTGCTGGAACGGCCGGCCAGGAACTGGAGCCTGCAGCGCGTCCTGCACGTTCTCTATCGCGATACACTCAATCGTGAAGCCTTGAGCGAACTGGCGGAACTTTCGGTTCTGGCGGACTCCTGGCGTAACCTGGTGCATCGCCGTCTGGAAAAGGCGGAGGTGGAGGATTGGACAGCGCGCCTGGAGACTCCTCTTCAGGAGTGAAGGGCTAAATTCACATCGAGCGGCTGTGGTCTGAGGCAAAAGGTCTCATGGATCCTTTCTCGATTGCAGCGAAAAAAGATGCGACTATAGACAAGCCAAAGAGATGGTTGATGTTCATGATCGCGGACAGCAGGACTCCTCGTTTGCCGAGGGCTTGCAGATCCGTTTCAGGGGGCGGTCTTGTATTCCAGTTTTTCCTTTGACGATTTCTCACGACAGATAGCGGCGGTGGCGGCACCATGATTTCCCAGCTGACGAAAGGCGAGCGACAGCTCGCGCTTTTCATCTCCATTGCGGTGGCGTTCCTGGGCCTGGCCATGGCTGGTGCCGGCTTCGGCAATCCACTGGGGTTCCACGGCTTCATCGTCCTGCTTTTCGCACTGGGCGTAACCTTCCTGGTCCTGTCCGGTTATTTCGCTGCGGAACCAAGCCCAGAGCGACTGAAGCAATACTATGACGACCCCATCAAGGTGGGCGTCATCCTGTCCCTTGTCTGGGGGGTCATCGGCATGTTCATGGGAGTCTGGGTGGCTGCGCTGCTGGCCTGGCCCGAGATGACCTTCGATGCTGCCTGGGCCAGCTTCGGGCGCTTGCGGCCCGTTCACACGACCGGCGTGATTTTCGGCTTCGGTGGCAACGCCCTGATCGCCACCTCCTTCCACGTCATGCAGCGCACCTCGCGGGCCAGGATGCCCGATCAGTTCAGCCCCTGGTTTGTATTGCTGGGCTACAACCTCTTCTGCCTGCTGGCGGTCACCGGCTATTTCATCGGCGTAACCCAGTCCAAGGAGTATGCCGAGCCGGAGTGGTACGCCGATATCTGGCTCGTTGTCGTCTGGGTGACCTACCTGGTGCTCTACCTGCGCACCCTGGCCCGCCGGCAGGAGCCGCACATCTATGTTGCCAACTGGTATTACCTGGCCTTCATCCTGGTGGTGGCGATGCTGCATATCGTCAATAACCTGGCCATGCCCATTTCACTGACGGCGGCCAAGAGCTATTCGGCCTTCTCGGGCGTCCAGGATGCCATGACCCAGTGGTGGTACGGGCACAATGCCGTGGCCTTCTTCCTGACAGCCGGTTTCCTGGGGATGATGTACTACTATCTGCCCAAGCGGGCTGAGCGGCCGATCTTCTCGTACCGCCTGTCCATCGTCAGCTTCTGGGGCATCACCTTCCTCTACATGTGGGCCGGTTCGCACCACCTGCACTACACGGCCTTGCCGCACTGGGTGCAGACCCTGGGCATGACCTTCTCGGTCATGCTGCTGGTGCCCTCCTGGGCCTCGGCGGCCAATGCCCTGCTGACGCTGAACGGTGCCTGGCACAAGGTGCGTGACGATGCGACCCTGCGCTTCATGATGGTGGCGGCCGTCTTCTACGGCATTTCCACCTTCGAAGGCTCCTTCCTGGCCATCCGGCCGGTGAACTCTCTGTCGCACTATACCGACTGGACCGTGGGGCACGTGCATGCCGGCGCCCTGGGCTGGGTGGCCCTGATCACCTTCGGGGCGATCTATACCCTGGCGCCGATCCTCTGGAAGCGCCAGCGTATGTACTCCCCGGCGTTGGTGGAGGTCCATTTCTGGCTCGCACTGGCCGGTACCCTGGTCTACGTCTTTGCCATGTGGAATTCCGGCATCATTCAGGGGCTGATGTGGCGGACCTACAATGAAAGCGGGACGCTGACCTATTCCTTCATCGATTCCCTGGTGGCCATGCATCCCTATTACATCGCCCGCACCATCGGCGGCCTGCTGTTCCTGGCCGGTATCGTCGTCGGTTCCTACAACATATGGATGACCATACGCCGAGCGCCGGGGCTGGAAGCCAGCGAGACCCGGCAGGACGAACCGGTCACAGCGGGTGCGGCGCCATCATCTGTCAGTGCGGGGGAGTAAGATGTTCGGTCTGCACTATAACCTTGAACGTCGTTCCATCGGGCTGGCCGTTGCCATCATCATTGTGGCCAGTATCGGTGGCCTGGTGGAAATCGCGCCACTGTTCACCATCGACGAGACGGTGGAAGAAGATCCGGACATGCGTGTGTATACGCCGCTGGAATTGGCCGGGCGCAACATCTACATCAGCGAGGGCTGCTATGCCTGCCACTCGCAGATGGTCCGGACCCTGCGGGACGAAGTGGAACGCTACGGTCCCTATTCGCTGGCGGTGGAATCGCAATACGACCATCCGATGCTCTGGGGCTCGAAACGCACAGGGCCGGACCTGGCACGCGTCGGTGGCAAGTATTCCGATGCCTGGCATGTGGCGCACCTGGAAGATCCGAGGGACGTGGTCCCGGAATCGGTCATGCCGTCCTATGCCTGGCTCAGCCGCAACGAGCTGGAACGGGAAGACCTGGACAAACACCTGTCGGCCATGCGGAAGGTTGGCGTGCCCTACAGCGACGCGATGATCGAGAATGCGCCTGAGGATGCCTATGGCCAGGCCAACCCGGACAGCAGCCGTGCCGAGGGCGTGGCCGAGCGTTATGGCGATGACACGAACATCCGCAGTTTTGACGGCGATCCCGAGCGGGTCACCGAGATGGATGCCCTTGTTGCCTATCTGCAGATCCTTGGCCGTCTGACCGATGCGGCTCAGGACCAGCCTGCGCTTGATGAGTCCGAACTTGTGGAAGAGGAGTGAGGCGCATGGAAATCGATCACGGAACCCTGGTGGCCTTCGCCAAATCCTTCGGACTTTTCTACCTGATGATTTTCTTCGCAGTGGTGCTGGTCTATGCCTGCTGGCCCTCGAACCGGGACCGTTTTGACCGGGCAAAGAAGAGTATTCTCAATGACGAGGACGGGCCATGTCGGTAGGAGAGCGCGACCCGCACAGCGGGCACATGACCACGGGGCATGACTGGAACGGCATCAAGGAGCTGAACCGACCGGTCCCCAAGATCATCTGGCTGTTCCTGATTGCCACGTTCATCTTCTCGGTGGTCTACTGGATCCTGATGCCGGCCTGGCCCCTGGGGGTGACCTACACGCGCGGTCTGCTGGGTCTTGACCAGACGGATACGCTGCAGGCCCAGCTCGAGGAAGGGGCGGAGCGGCAGTCCGCCTGGGCCAGCCAGATCGAGGAATTGAGCTTCGACGAGATCCGCCAGGACACCCAGTTGATGGATACGGTTCGCGATACCGGCAGCACATTGTTCGGTGACAACTGCGCCGTCTGCCACGGGACGAATGGACGAGGCGGACCCGGTTATCCGAATCTGAGCGATCAGGCCTGGTTGTGGGGCGGTGCCCCGGAAGAAATCCAGCAAACCCTTCGGGTCGGAATTAACTCCGATCATCCCGAAAGCAGGATAGCCGAGATGCTGGCTTTCGGTGAGAACAACATGCTGGGACGCGACGAGATTCGCGATGTCGTCACATATGTCCAATCCTTGTCCGATCCCGAGGCCGTTGCCGATCGTCCGCAAGAGGCGCTTGCAAACGGCGAGGAGATCTTCACCGCGAATTGCGCCAGCTGTCATGCTGAAGACGGCAGTGGCATGACTGAACTGGGCGCGCCGGACCTGACCGACAATTCCTGGATTTACGGCAGCGACCGCCAGTCGATCTATGACACTATCTTTCATGGACGCCAGGGCGTCATGCCGCATTGGGAGGCGCGCCTCAGCCCATTGGAACTCAAGATCCTGTCCCTCTATGTCGCGGACATGAGTGCAGGGGAAGATTAGGATGGCGCAGGAGCAGGCAACAGTAGAGTGGCGTAGGAAAAAGCGTACACGACTGCTTGTTCTGCTTTCCGTGGCGGCGGGGGTGGCGCTTTTTCTTGGCGCCAATGCCCATCTGCTTCACGTGGCCTTCACCTCCCAACCGGACTGTGTTCCGCACAGCAAGGCGCCCGAGGAAAGTGATGGCAAGTACCGTGCGGCAAAATCCGCCTGTTGAGGTCTTGTGATATGATTAGAGTGAACAGCAAGCAGAGCGAGTGACATCATGGCCAAGCTTCCCGATCCTGTTCCGCCTCTGCCGCGTGATTACGGTTTTCAACGCGACCTGCCTGCCATGGCTGCCTTTGATTGGCTGAAAGCGGGCTGGGCGGATTTCAGGAAAGAGTCATCGCAGAGTCTGGCTTACGGCATCCTGGCCTTCGTGCTGTCCTTTGTATTGGTCGGCGGGCTTTTTGCACTGTCCCTGGACTATATTCTCTTTCCGGCGATTGCCGGTTTCATGGTCGTCGGCCCTTTCCTTGCCATTGGGCTGTATGAAAAGAGTAGACGAATTCAGGAAGGCCGTCCCGTTACCTTGGGCGAGATGATCCTGGTGCGTGGGGAGTCCGGCGGGCAGATGCTTTTCACGGGTGTTCTGCTTTGTCTTCTGATGCTGCTTTGGATGCGCGCAGCCGTCCTGATCTATGCTCTGTTTTTCGGCCTGACGCCCTTTCCGGGGCTGGATGATGTTGCCGGTATGCTGTTCACCACGGCAACCGGATGGTGGCTGCTGATCGTGGGCAGCCTGGTGGGTGGCCTGTTTGCTGCCTTTGCCTTCGCGATCAGTGTCTTCGCAGTGCCCATGCTGCTGAATGAGCGGACGGATGCCTTGACTGCCATGGGAACCAGCATGGCCCTGGTCTGGAACAACCTGCCGATCATGCTGGTCTGGGGGGCAATTGTCGTCGTGCTGTTCGGAGTTAGTGTCCTAACGGCCTTTCTGGGACTTATCGTGGCCTTCCCTGTCCTGGGGCATGCGACATGGCATGCCTACCTGGCGATACGACAGCCAGGTCGCCGCACAAGTGAAGCACCGCAAGGCAACCTGGAAGAGGGGTACGACGGAGCCGTCTCATGAGTTGTTGCACCTCGAAGGAGGGGGGCAACCAAGAGGGGGAAAGGCCGACTGGGGATAATCGGGCCGGAAACAATTGGACTGGGGACCATCAGGCCGGAAGCAACCGGTTGCAACAGAACGAGGAACTGCGACTGGCCAGTCGCCCGGTGGGTGAAGACGAGCGCGCGGTCGAACTGTCCGTCCCGGATATCCATTGCGGTGGCTGTATCCGTGCCATCGAGAAGACTCTTGGCGATCTACCTGGCATCACCCATGTGCGTGTGAACCTGACGGCGCGCAGGGTTACCGTGCGCTGGAAGGAGGAAGGCGATGGACCGCCACCCTTCCTCGCAAGTCTGGAGGCTCTGGGGTATCCAGCACATCTGCATCAGGCTTCTGCCGAAAGCGACAAGGATCCGAGCCTTGGACCCTTGATCCGCGCGCTCGCCGTAGCCGGCTTCGGGGCCGGCAACATCATGTTCCTGTCCGTGGCGGTCTGGTCGGGGGCCGAGGGTACGACGCGCGACATCTTTCACTGGATATCCGCTGCGATTGCCCTGCCGGTTCTGATCTATTCCGGGCGTATCTTCTATGTCTCTGCCTGGCGTGCTCTGCGTCATGGCCAGACCAACATGGATGTGCCCATTACGCTTGGGGTACTGCTGGCCTTCGGGATGAGTCTCTATGACACCTTGCAGCATGCCCAGCACGCCTATTTCGATGCCGCGACGATGCTACTGTTCTTCCTGTTGGTGGGGCGGACCCTGGACCATGTCATGCGCGCCCGGGCTCGTTCGGCAGTCCAGGGACTGGCGCGATTGGCGGCCCGAGGTGCACAGGTCGAGCAAACCGATGGGCAACTGACCTACAGGGCGGTTGAGGAGATTCACCCGGGTGATGTACTGCAGATACAGGCCGGTCAGCGCATTCCCCTGGATGGGCAGGTCCTGACGGGCAGCTCGGACCTGGATGTTTCGCTGGTCACGGGGGAGAGCGCGCCCTGCGCTGTCCAGCCCGGGTCCGCGCTTCAGGCGGGAACGCTCAACCTGACCGGCCCTTTGCGTGTCAAGGTCACGGCCGGAGCCGACGATTCCTTCCTGGCCAAGATGGTGGCGCTGATGGAAGCGGCCGAGGCCGGTCGTTCCCGTTATCGCCGCCTGGCCGACCGCGCCTCGCGGCTCTATGCACCGGTTGTCCATCTCGCCGCAGCCCTGGGGTTCCTGGGCTGGATGATGGCGGCAGGCGACCTGCATCAGGCCGTGACCATTGCCGTGGCCGTCCTGATCATAACCTGTCCCTGTGCTCTGGGTTTGGCGGTTCCGATGGTCCAGGTCATGGCAGCCCGGCGGCTTTTCGAACAGCGGGTCATGATGAAGGATGGGGCCGCCCTGGAGCGCCTGGCCGAAATCGACCGTGTGGTGTTCGACAAGACGGGGACCCTGACGCGCGGCGAGCTAGAGTTGCTGGAGCCGGACAAGCTGACTCCGGACAATCTGGATTTGGCCGCCGCGATGGGAGCGATGTCCGCGCATCCCTGTTCGCAGGCTCTGGCGGCGCGTGGGACACCTCAGGACGAAAGGCAGCGCAGATCTTTTGATCAGGTGCGTGAAATACCCGGACATGGCGTTGAGGCCATCATCGGTAACGATCGTTTTCGTTTGGGGCGTGCCGACTGGGCCCTGGAAGCTGGCACGGACTCACTGGATGGTCTCGCTCCCGATGCCAAAGCGGGCGCAGTGCTCTCCTGTAATAATCGCCTGCTGGAGGCCTTTTCCTTCTCCGATTCCCTGCGGCCCGGTGCCAGGCAGGCCGTCGAGGCGCTGAAGCGACAGGGCATGGCGGTTGAGATCCTGTCTGGCGACAGACCCGAGACGGCCAGCCGGATCGCGGCAGAGCTGGGAATTGAAGAGTGGCGCAGTGCAGCAAAACCGTCGGATAAGGTGGACCGATTGGCAGAGTTGGCGGGCCAGGGGCAGCGGGTCTTGATGGTCGGCGACGGCCTGAACGATGCGCCGGCCCTTGCAACGGCCGAGGTGTCCATGGCGCCGGGCAGCGGTGCCGACGTGGGGCGCAATGCAGCCGACCTGGTGTTCCTGGGCGACAGCCTGCTGGCCGTTCCGGCGGCCACCGACCTGGCGCGCCGTGCGCAGAGGCTGGTGCGCCAGAATTTCGCCCTTGCGATTGGCTACAACGCCCTGGCGTTGCCCTTTGCCATGCTGGGGTATGTCACACCGCTCTTTGCAGCGGTCGCCATGTCGTCTTCCTCGCTTCTGGTGGTGGCCAATGCCCTGAGGCTTGGAGCGGCGGACAGGCGATTGGACCCGGTCCCTCTTGAAGGTGATGCTCTCAAGCACCACCCTGCTGGGCAGTTGGAGGCGGCAGAATGAATGTCCTGTTCTACCTGATCCCCATATCCCTGCTGCTGGGCGGGATTGCCCTGGCCGCGTTTTTCTGGTCCCTCAAGAGCGGCCAGTACGACGACCTGAACGGTGCGGCGGAGCGGATTCTCTATGACGAGGACGAACCGCCGCGCGGCTGAGTCAACGCGTTCTGCTCAATCTTCAGCATAGGCTGACAATGGCGGCATGATGCCCTTGCGCAGCAATTCGGCTCGCTCGGCCTCGAATTCCTTGAACGACTCTTCGAGCGCCCACTGTCGACGGGCGCGCTCGTTGGCATCAAGGAATGCGCGACAGCTATCGCTCATGCTGGCACAGGAAGAAACGCGCAACTGTTCGTCGAAATCCTGCCACAGGCTTTCTCCGGGAAGAAAGGCAGATTCCAGTGCACGGCGGGCAAACTGCTTCAGATCGGAATAGTCCAGATCGTAGGTTTCCACCGCGCGCATGTACTCGTGTGTCAGGTCATTGCGCGATACGCCTTCATCATCCGTGGAGAGGACAACCGGAACGCCATAGCGGCGATAGGTCTGAAAGGGGTGGTCGCGCCCCTCGACGCCCAGGATTTCGGCATTGCTGGACAGGTTGACCTCGACGGTGATTTCTTCATTTGCCATTTGGCGCAGCAGTCGTTCCGGATTGTTTTCATAGGCGATATCGATGCCGTGGCCGATCCGCGTTGCCCTGGCCGTCTCGATGGCTTGTCGGATGTGGTCGGACAGATCCCTGGGCGGTACCAAGCCCAGGGTCAGTTCGCCCGAGTGAAGGGTCACGCCCACATCCGGGTATTGTTCGGCAAGACGCCCGATGATCTGCATCTGTTGATCATAGGTTTTCAGGACCAGATCGTTGTCTTCAGGCGCGACGAGATTGACCGCGACCACACGCGGATCCTGCCGGGCCATCTCGAAGGCCACCATGCTCTGGGCGAGAACCTCGGCGGGCGGGACCGTGCGCAGGACCTGGGCCACGTAGCGCAGGGTGACAGGGCAGTCGCCCTCATCGCCCAACTGGCAGCCCAAGCTGGCACCGGCCTCACGCTCCATGGCATCCAGATCGGCAATGGATTTCTCGGCAAGCTGCTGAATGCCGGCTTTTCGCAAGCGGCGCTCGCTCTCACGGCTTGCGTCCTTCAGGTCCAGGTCCTGTGCAAGAGTGCGTGCCTCGCCGGCCCGGAAGGATTGCATCAGTTCCAGGTATCCGATGTTCTGCCGGGCATTGCGGGCCGCCACTTCCGCAAGCATGTCCGCCTTGCGTGCGTTGGTGGCCGCATCGAAGCGGAAGAAAGTCGCGAAGAACTGGTCATGACCGGATACCTCGGCCAGCGGAGAGTCGCTGCCCGCCGGCGCCGCCACGAAGTTGCGCAGGGACCAGGCATTGATGAGCTGATCGCGTGTGATTTGGCCTTCGGCCAGGGCGGTCTGCAGCCGTGGCTGTTCGGCAGAGCAGGGCGGTTCGGCTAGCTGGGCACGCTCCACAATGATGCAGAGGCCGTCTTCCAGGGCCCAGTCAACATAGCTCTCTGCATAGACAGCGCCGCTCAAGTGATTGTGCAGGTCCCCGCCCTTGGGCATGGCCTGCAGGAACATTCGCAGATCCACGGGATGTTCCCGCAGTTGTTCGAAGACGCGGGCGGTCAGGGCCGCATCTTCCGTTTCATGCATAGGCTCGCTTTCGGACAGACTGGCACAGGCGGCCGTCAGGGACAGGGCAGCGCCGGCCAGTAGCAGGGTCAACTGTCGGGACAGCAGTTCTTTCGAAAACAATCGCTTTGTCATGGAGGGTTGGTTCCGCTTCCTTAATAACCCGGGTGTGCAGGCGCAGATTGCCCAAAGCCTACAGCGCGGTCTAGTGGGGCCGTAACTGTGCTTCCGCAATGCTGTCGCCCCAGGCGGACATGATTTCGGTGCAGCCCATGTTCTGATCGCCTTCGCGCAGAACGGCAACCGGACAGGCATAGGCAAAGGGGAAGGCCGTACGTGGTGCCGTGATAACCTTGTGCTCCTGGCGCAGGGCCTCGATCCAGGAGGGGTCCAGTTGCTCGTCCGCCACCAACAGGTCCTGTCCGGAAACATCGATCCGCGGATGGTGGAAGCTGTCTTCCAGGGACAGGCCATGGTCCACCATCAGGGAGGAAAGCTGGGCGACGGCCGATACGATCTTGCGTCCTCCCGACGCGCCAATGGCAAAACGCCGGTTTCCCTGTTCGCCGATCACCGGGCAGATGTTCATCAGGCAGCGCTTGTCCGGCCCCAGGGAATTCGGGCGGCCCTGTTCGGGATCGAACCACATGATGCCATTGTTCATTAGCAAGCCGGTCGAGCCCGACACTGTACGCGCCCCGAAGATGGAAAGGAGCGTCTGGGTCTGGGCCACCATGTTGCCGTGCCGGTCGACGACGGAGAAATGGGTGGTGCAGCCCGGCGCATCCTTGGGCTCCTCATGGTCGCCCATGGTGTTGAAGCGTTTCTCGTAGGCCTGTTTGAGCGCTTCGGCATAGGCTGCAAAGCTGTCCGCTGTCGGAGCTCCGTCCGTTTCAAGCCGCTGGGAGAGCACTTCGAATGCGTCACGGAACGTGGGTCCGGCTGTCATGTAAGGGGTGACATGAAAGTGGGAGTCCCTGTACGCGAAGCTCAGCGGGGCTTCGAAGGATGCGCGATAGTTGCGCAGGTCTTCCATGGACAGGCAGCCGCCCTTAGCCTGCAAATCTGCAACCATGGCGGCCGCAATGTCGCCCTCGTAGAATTCACGGGCACCTTTCTCGGCCAGTTGGGACAGGGTATCCGCCATCTTCGGGTTGGGGATGCGCTTGTCTTCAAGGCTGGTCCATCCGGCGATGGTGGGCCATTGACCATCCTCGAGGAACAGAGCGGCCGCATCAGGATCCTGTGCCAGACTGCGTGTGGCCGAAGCGATGATCAGGGCTGCATACCAGTCCACCTGCAGGCCTTTGCGCGCCAGATCCACGGAGGGCGCAATGAGGTTGCGCCAAGGCATGCGGCCGAAGCGTTCGTGCGCCTTGCCGACACCATCGATCAGGCCCGGCACGGCGACGGCTGTCGCACCTTGAATGTTACGGTCCTCCACGACCGCTTCCCAGGGGAAGAGATCACTGGCCTTGCCGGTACCGGAAAGCGGGTAGTCGGCCGGATCAAGAGCGCCCGGGGAGCGCATGCCATAGTTGAGGGAGTGCGCCTGCTCTTCATTTGCGCGCCAGAGCATCATGGCACCACCACCAGCCGGACCGCTCATCCAGGGTTCCAGGACGCCCAGCGCGAAGGATGTGGCAACCGCTGCGTCCACGGCATCACCGCCTTCTGCCAGAATCTCTGCACCAACGCGTGCGGCGTGGCTGTGCTGAGCCGAGACAACACCACCCTTGGTTTTGATTACGGTTTTGCGGACCTGCTGTGTGGTGGAAAGGTTGATGCTCAAGATTCTGGTTCCTCTTAGCCTGTTATTCTGGAGTTCATTAGAGTTCGCTTTGATGATCCGGATCAGCGCGCAATGTCCATGGCGGCTTCCGAAATGAGGGGGGCGAAGCGGGTCACGAAATCCTCCGGTTTCCAGTCACTCAGGGAGCCGGCCAGGTGGATTGCGCCTGCAGGTCGGCCGTCAGGACCGGGCAGAGCGACTCCAATGGCAATTTCACCGATCAGGATTTCCTCCAAGGTTAGGGCATAGCCCTTGTCCCGCGCCTCAGCCAGCTTGTCCCTGATAGCGGCGGGATCTGTCAGAGTTCTGGGCGTAAAGGGGGTTCTGTCCGAGCGTTCGATGATATCGTCCGCTTCTGCACTGTCGAGTTGTGAGAGTATTGCGCGTCCACCGGAGGAGCAGTAGGTGGGAACGCTGTGTCCCACCAAGGTAGCGTGAAAGGTCTCGCGTTTGCTCTGCATGCGGGCGGCATAGACAACACGCAGGTCGTCGAAAAGGCTGAGATCCACCCGCTCGCGAACGTTGCGCCGCAGTTCAAGCAGCACCGGCGTCGCCCTGCGCACGAGCGGGTTCAGGCGCAGGTAATCCAGCGTATGATCCAGGATGCGGATGTCCGGCAGGAAGCCTCGTCCATGTTCATCGCGCCGGATATATCCAAGCCTTCGCAAGGTGTGTACGATCCGCTGTGCCGCCGAGCGGTCGATTTGAGCGGACTGGGCAATTTCTGATAAACTCAGCGGCTGTTCGCTCTCGTGAAAGGCCGAGAGTACATCGAGCGCGCGGCCGATGGAGCGCGTGAAAAGGGGGTCTTCCAGATGGTCCTTCTGGCCACTCGATGTTCCCGAACCTGGCCTCAATACACTGCGCACCATTCGTTCGCTCGCGCTGTTGACAATAAGTGAATGATGAATTTAACGTGACAGGCAATGCAAGAGTATCGTTCAGCGATACAGAAGAATAATTTTCGTTTGATTTTTGGAACAAATCCCTGAATCAAATAGAGGCAGACAGGGAGATGGTAAGACCATGGGAAGCCGGGTCGCCATAGGCGGGCTATTACACGAAACGAACACTTTTGCTCCCACTAAAGCGGATTATGCGGCCTTCGAGCAAGGGGGTGGCTATATCCCGATGACGAGGGGCATGCGTCTGTTTGATGTGGCGAAGGGCATCAATCTGGGTGTGTCCGGGGCCATGGCGCATGGCCGTGAGGCCGGCTGGGACATGATCCCAACCCTCTGGGCCGGTGCGATTCCTTCGGCACATGTCACGCGTGATGCCTATGAAGCCATTGTTTCCGAGATCGTCGAAGGCATTGCCGCTGCGGGCGAACTAGATGGTGTCTACCTGGACCTGCATGGCGCCATGGTCTGTGAGCATCTGGACGATGGTGAGGGCGAATTGCTCCAGCGCGTCCGCAATGTGGTTGGAGATGCCGTACCCATTGCAGCCAGTCTGGACCTCCACGGAAACATCACGGAAAAGATGATGTCGGCGGCCGACGTCCTGGTCGGCTTTCGCACATATCCCCACATCGACATGGCCAGGACCGGTGAGCGCGCCGCCCAGCAACTGACAAAGATCATGTCCGAGGGCCGTCGTCCGGCAAAGGCCATGCGGCGGTTGCCTTATCTGGTGCCGATTCCCTGGCAGTGCACGGATCTTCAGCCTGGCGCGCGCCTTTATGGTCTGGTGGATGAGCTTGAGCAGGGAGATGTTTCCAGCACATCGCTGTTCATGGGGTTCCCCGCCGCCGACTTTCCGGAATGCGGCCCCACGGCGCTGGCCTTTGCCGATAGCCAGCAGGCTGCGGATGAGGCAGTTGATCGTATTGCCGAGGCCTACAGGCAGGCCGAGCCGGAATATGCGGGCACATCTTATGAAGCGGCGGACGGTGTGGCAAAGGCCCGTGAGTTGCTGGCACAGGGCGTTCCGCGCCCGATCGTTCTGGCCGATACTCAGGACAATCCGGGTGCCGGCGGCGATTCCAACACGACGGGTATGCTGCGGGCCCTGGTCGAGGCTGCCGTGCCGGATGCCGCCGTCGGCCTGATCGTCGATCCGGAATCGGCGGCCCAGGCCCATGCAGCCGGTGAGGGGCGAGAAATCGAACTGGCACTGGGTGGGCAGTCGAACGTTCCGGGCGACAGCCCCTATACTGCGCGCTTCGTCGTTGAGAAGCTCTCCGACGGCCGTTTTACAGCGCCGGGCCCCTTCTATGGCGGAGCACAGATGGATCTGGGGCCTTCGGCCTGTCTCAGGATCGGTGGGGTCCGCGTCGTGGTTTCCACACACAAGGCACAGATGGCGGATCGGGAGATGTTCCGCTTCGCCGGCATCGCCCCCGAGGAAACGGATATCCTCGTGGTCAAGAGTTCAACACACTTCCGGGCCGATTTCGCGCCGATAGCGGGGCAAATTCTTGTTTGCGTCGCGCCTGGCCCCATGGCCATCGATCCGGCATCGTTGCCGTGGCGGCGATTGACGCCGGGGCTTCGGCTTTCGCCCATGGGCCCGGAATACAGAATGCAGGGTGCTGAAGGCGTGGGGTGATACCCGGCCGTCCCTGTACCGTCGAGACGATTTGTCTCCAACAAGAGTAGATTTAACCTGAAAACCAGCAGAGAGGTACATTATGACAGAACATTTCAAAGCCAGGAGCGGGCGCATGGCCCGGCGCGGCGGCGTTGCAGCCGCGGCGCTGATGGCCATGACCATGCTGACGCCGGCGAGCTCCGTCGCTCAGGACGAGCAGGAGACCATTACCGGTGTCATGCACTCCGGCCTGCGTGTGCTGGACCCGATCATCACCACGGCCCACATCACCCGCAACCATGGTTACATGATCTATGACGTCCTGCTGGCTCAGGACGAGGACTTCCAGCCGCATCCGCAGATGGCCGACTGGGAAGTCTCGGATGACAACCTGGTTTACACCTTTACCCTGCGGGATGGCCTGAAATTCCACGACGGTGAGCCTGTGACAGCCGAGGACGTTGTTGCATCGCTTGAGCGTTGGGGCGAGGTCGATTCCGGTGGCCAGCAGATCTTCGACGTAACCGACAGCCTGGAGGCCACGGACGAGAAGACGGTGACCTGGACGCTCAGCGAGCCCTTCCCGCCCATGCTTCAGGTGCTCTCGAAGCAGTCGGCACGTCCGGCCTTCATCATGCCGAAGCGTGTTGCCGAAACGCCGGCAGACACCTCCATTGACGAGTATGTCGGTTCCGGTCCTTTCGTCTTCAACGAGGAAGAGTTCGATCCAGGACAGAAGGTCGTTTACGACAAGTTCGAGGATTATGTCCCGCGCGATGAAGAAGCGAACTGGATGGCTGGCGGCAAGGAGGTCAACGTCGACCGGGTCGAGTGGGTCAGCATGTCCGACATGATGACATCGGTGAACGCGCTTGCCGAAGGCGAGATCGACTATATCGAGCAGGTCGAAGTCGATCTTCTGCCGATCCTTGATGCGAACGAGAATGTGACCGTCGAACGCCGCGATCCGCTTGGTTACCAGACCATCGGACGTATGAACTTCAAGCATCCACCGTTCGATAACCAGAAGATCCGTCAGGCTGCCCTGCTGGCGCTCAGTCAGGAAGATGTCCTGGGCACCATGATCGGCAACCCCGACTACTATGAGCTCTGTGGGTCCGTCTTCGGTTGTGGAACGCCGCTTGAGGACGAAACCGGGGCCGAGAGCCTGTTGGAAGGTGGAGATCCCGAAGCGGCTCAGGCCCTTCTGGACGAAGCCGGTTATGACGGCACGCCGATCGTGCTGATGCAGCCGACGGACGTTGCCAGCCTGGATGACCAGCCGGTGGTTGCGGCTCAGGCCTTCCGCGAGGCTGGCTTCGAGGTCGACATGCAGCCAATGGACTGGCAGAGCGTTGTCAGCCGTCGTGCCAGCATGGACCCGCCGGATGAAGGTGGCTGGAACATCTTCTTCACCAACTGGCAGCTGCCAGAGGTTGCCGATCCGCTGATCAACCCCATGCTGAACTCCCGCGGTGATTCCGCCTGGTTCGGCTGGCCGGACGATGAGCACATGGAGGATCTGCGCTCTCAGTATGTCGATGCCAAGAGCGAGGAAGAGCGCAAGGAAATCGCGAGCGAAATCCAGGCCTATGCCCTGGAAACGGTGAACTATATCCCGCTGGGGCAGTACTTCATGCCGCAGGCTCGCCGCAACAATGTTGTGGACATGATTCCTTCGCCGGTTCCGGTCTTCTGGAACATCGACAAGGAGTAACTGCCTAGCTTCGTTTCGGACGGGTGATGCCAGTGACTGCATCACCCGTCCGATTTCGTTTGAACCAGGCACATTACAGAGAAAGAGCCCAAGATGCTTGGCTACATTATTCGGCGCATCCTGGCGGTCATTCCCGTCATGCTGATTGTTGCAATCTTCGTCTTCCTGATGCTCCGTCTTTCTCCGGGCGATCCTGCGGCCATCCTGGCCGGCGATTCCGCGACCGCGGCGCAGATCGAGAAGATTCGAACGGAACTTGGCCTGAACGATCCACTTCACATCCAGTTCATTACCTGGATGGGGCAGTTGCTTCAGGGAGATCTCGGTACCTCCCTGATTTCGAAGACGGGTGTGGTCGACATGATTGCAAACCGAATCAACCCGACCATCAACCTGGCCCTCATGACGATCATCATCTCGGTTCTGTTGGCTGTTCCCATGGGCGTGGCGGCCGCCTGGAGGCATCGCACATGGGTCGACTATCTGGTCATGAGCTTTTCGGTCCTGGGCTTCTCGATCCCGGTTTTCGTGATCGGCTATATCTTCATGTCCATTTTCTCGCTGGGCCTCGGTTGGTTTCCGGTTCAGGGCTATCGTGCACCGACGGAGGATTTCTTCGGGTTTCTGTTGCGGGCCATCCTGCCCTCACTGACCCTGGCGACAATCTATGTAGCCCTGATTGCGCGCATGACCCGCGCCAGCATGCTTGAGGTCCTGGGCGAAGACTACATAAGAACGGCGCGTGCCAAAGGCGTGAAAGAGAATTCCGTGCTTTTCCGCCATGCCTTGCGGAATGCGGCCGTCCCAATCATGACCATCATCGGAATCGGCTTCGCACTGCTGATCGGGGGCGTGGTCGTAACCGAAAGCGTGTTCAACATTCCAGGGATTGGACGTCTGACGGTCGATGCGATCCTGGCGCGGGACTACCCCGTGATTCAGGCCATCATCCTTCTGACGGCGGGCATCTATGTGCTGATCAACCTGCTGATCGACCTGTCCTATACCCTGCTTGACCCGAGGATCCGTTACTGATGGCAAAAACTGCACAACCCGTTTCTGCTTCACAATGGTTTCTCGGTGCCTTGTCGCTGCCGCGCAAGTGGCGGATCGGCCCGGGGCCCATCATTGCCGCCATTGTGCTTACGATGATCGTTCTTTCGGCGGTGTTCGCGCCCTATTACGTTCCCTTTGACCCCATGCACATGGAGGCCACCAAGCGGCTACAGCCACCTGGCGGCGAATATATCCTTGGCACAGACCCGTTCGGTCGTGACATGTTCAGCCGTGTGGTCTCCGGCGGTCGTGTATCCCTTCTGATCGGTATTGGTGCTGCGGTCATCAGTGTCTTCTTTGGACTTCTGATCGGGCTGGTGGCCGGCTTCTTCCGCATGGCCGATGCCATCATCATGCGGATCATGGACAGCCTGATGTCCATTCCGGCCATCCTTCTGGCGATTGCCCTGGTTTCCCTGAGCGGCGCCAGCATCGGATCGGTGATCATTGCAATTACCATTCCGGAAATTCCCCGCGTGGTGCGTCTGGTGCGTTCCGTCGTCTTGAGCGCGCGTGAGGAACCATACGTGGAAGCGGCAACGGCCTTGGGGTCCAGCATGCCCAAGATTCTGACAAAGCACCTGATGCCCAACACCATGGCCCCCCTGATTGTTCAGGGGACCTATATCTGTGCCTCCGCAATTCTGATCGAGGCCATCCTGTCCTTCCTGGGCGCGGGGGTCAGTACCGAGACGCCTACATGGGGCAATATCATGGCCGAGGGGCGGGACTACTTCCAGATCAATCCCGGGCTGATCTTCTGGCCGGGTCTGATGCTGTCGCTCTGCATCCTCTCGATCAATCTCATTGGCGATACAGCGCGCGATCTGTTGGATCCGCGCCTGAAGAAACGGGAAGCCTGATAGATGAAGTTCAAGTCACGCAACTTCGAAGGGGCCGAAACCGTCCTGGAGATCAAGGATCTGTCGGTCAACCTGCCCAATCAGGACACTGTGGCCCCGATCCTGGATCGCATCAGCCTCAACATTCGTGCCGGCGAGACCGCTTGCCTGGTCGGCGAAAGTGGTTCGGGAAAGTCGGTTACCTCGCTGGCTGTCATGGGGCTGCTGCCCAAGGGGGCACTCGAGGTCACAGGCGGGAAGATCACGCTTGAGGACCGCGAACTGCTCGGCCTGTCCCACAACGAGCTGAGGCATATGCGCGCCCGTCGTATGGCGATGATCTTCCAGGAGCCGATGACGGCCCTGAACCCGGTCATGCGCGTCGGGGACCAGATCGACGAGGTTCTGCAGATCCATGCCGACATGTCGGCTTCCGACCGCAAGGCCCGGGTACTCGACATCATGGAACAGGTGCACCTGCCGGATGTGAAGCGCATCTATGGCTCGTATCCTCACCAGCTGTCGGGTGGGCAACGCCAGCGCATCATGATCGCCATGGCCCTGGTGCTTCAGCCGAAACTTCTGATTGCCGACGAACCGACCACGGCACTGGACGTGACCACACAGGAGCAGATCCTGAACCTGATTTCGGAACTTCAGGAATTGCAAGGCACGGCCGTGCTTTTCATCACCCATGACATGGGTGTGGTGGCCGAGATCGCGGACACTGTCCATGTGATGAAGGAAGGCCAGATCGTCGAACAGGCTCCTGTGGAGCGACTGCTTCGCGAGCCGCGTGAAGACTACACGCGCAAGCTTTTGAAGGCCGTGCCCAGCCTGGTCCCGCGCAAGGTGCGTCCGCCCAAGTCCGACGATCAGGTCCTGCAGGTCCAGGACATGAAGAAGGTCTATGGCGGGAGTGGTTTCTTCGTAAAGAAGGAAGGAACCCTGGCGGCCCAGGATGTCAGTTTTACCATCGCCCGCGGACGGACCTTGGGCATTGTCGGCGAAAGCGGCTCGGGCAAGTCGACCGTGGCGCGCTGTGTCATGCGCTTGATCGACCCCACCGAGGGCGAGGTACGCGTGGACGGGCATGAGATTGCCCGTCTGAACCGGCGCCAACTGCGCCCCTATCGCCGTTACATTCAGATCGTCTTCCAGGATCCTTTCCGCTCGCTCAATCCCCGCTGGAAAGTCGGGGAGAGCCTGATCGAAGGCCCGCTCAACTATGGCACCTCGCGCGAAGAGGCCATGAAGCAGGCCGGGGATCTGATGGAGCTTGTGGGACTGCCGCGCGATGTCCTGGATCGCTATCCGCACCAGTTCTCGGGTGGCCAGCGCCAGCGTATTGCCATTGCGCGAGCCGTGGCCATGAAGCCGGATGTCCTGGTGGCCGACGAGGCCGTGTCTGCCCTGGACGTGTCGATCCAGGCCCAGGTGCTGGAACTGTTGGCCGATATCCAGGACAAGCTGGGTGTAGCCATCCTGTTCATCACCCATGACCTGCGTGTGGCGGCCCAGATTTGCGACGACATTGTCGTCATGCAGAACGGGAATATCGTGGAGTACAACTCGGCCAGCGAGGTCCTGGCCAATCCACAGCATGAGTACACGCGCGCCCTGACCGAAGCCGCGCCGGGGCGTGAATGGGATTTCGCCAATTTCCGTGAATTGAAAAGAACAGCCTGAGCCCGTCGAACAGAAGGGACTCGAACTAGGAGAGCATCATGTCCGTATTGCCACGCATCCAGGAATTTGCCGAGGAACTGAGCGAGATCCGGCATGACATCCATGCCCATCCGGAGTTGGGGTTCGAGGAAACCCGGACGGCCGGACTCGTCGAGGAAAAGTTGAAGGCCTGGGGTGTGGATGAAGTCCACACCGGTATAGGCGGTACGGGCATCGTGGGTGTCCTGCATGGGAAGACCCCGGGCAATCGCACCATCGGCCTGAGGGCAGACATGGATGCCCTGCCGATCCACGAGTCTACGGGGTTGCCCTATGAATCACGCAATCAGGGCAAGATGCATGCCTGTGGTCACGACAGCCATACGACCATGCTTTTGGGTGCGGCGCGTTATCTTGCCGAAACCCGGGATTTCTCCGGCAAGGTGCACCTGATCTTCCAGCCGGCCGAGGAAGGGCTTGGCGGTGCCCGCCGCATGCTTGAGGAAGGACTGTTCGACCGCTTTCCCTGCGACGAAATCTACGGCATGCACAACGATCCCAATGCACCGGAAGGACAGGTTACGGTCAAGCCTGGCCCGGCCATGTCGGGTGCGACCTTCTTCGACATAACCATAGAAGGGGTGGGCAGCCACGCCGCCATGCCGCACCAGTCACGCGATCCCATCATTGTGGCGACAGCCCTGGTACAGCAGCTGCAGTCGGTGGTCAGCCGCAATCGCCCGCCGGCCGAGCCACTTGTTCTGTCGGTCACGCAGATCCATGCCGGATCGGCTTATAACGTCGTCCCGGGAACGGCCAGCATTTCCGGCACGATTCGCTATTTCTCGGAAGAGCTGCGTGACTTGACGCACGAGCGCATCCAGGAACTCTGTGCCGGACTTGAGAAGGCCTACGGCGTTAGCATCAAGCCCGACCTGCGGAACATCTTCCATGTGCTGATGAATGACCCGGAACTGGGCCAGGAATACCTGAAAGCAGCCGCAGATGTCGTCGGTGCCGACAACGCCATCGAAACCGAAAAGTTCGCCACGGGCAGCGAGGACTTCGCTGACATGCTGCGCGTGGTGCCGGGCGCCTATTGCCGCGTTGGGCACGCCGGATCGGTTCCCTTGCACAATCCCGAGTATGTTCTGGATGACGGTATCCTGCCCATCGGAGCCTCGGTCTTTTCACGCATTGTCGAGCGCCGTCTTCCCGCTGCCCAGTAGTCCGAGCGAAAGGCAATACCATGGCGGCTTTCGGTAAGTTGTACAGGCTGTCCGCCACAATGCTTCTGTCGGGCCTCGCGGCTGGAGAGCTGACGGCGGAAGAGTTGATGGAATCCACGCTTGCCAGGATTGAGGCGGTCAATCCGCGTGTAAACGCCGTGGTCTCCCTCAGGCCAGCTTCGGAATTGCTGGCCGAGGCCCGGGGCAAGGATGCCGAAAGGGGCGGCGGCCCGCTCCATGGCTTGCCAATTGCGATCAAGGACTTGGCACAGACGAAGGGCTTGCGGACCACCTGGGGGTCGCCCCTTCTGGCCGATTTCATTCCCGATCAGGATGATCCCTTCGTCGCCCGCCTGAGGGCGGCCGGGGCCATCGTGATCGGAAAGACCAACACACCGGAGTTCGGGCTGGGATCTCATAGCTACAATCCCGTTCATGGCCGGACTGTGAACGCCTGGAATCCTGACGTTTCAGCAGGGGGCTCCAGTGGCGGGGCAGCCGTTGCACTGGCAACCGGCATGCTGGCCCTGGCCGATGGGTCGGACATGATGGGCTCCCTGCGCAATCCGGCGGCCTGGAACAATGTCTACGGGTTTCGACCCAGCTATGGTCTTGTGCCTGATAATCCGACCGGTGAAATGTTCCTGCATCAACTTGCCACCAACGGGCCAATGGCGCGGTCCGTTCGCGACCTGGCCCTGTTGCTGGATATGATGGCCGGCCCCGACTCCCGCTTGCCGCACAGCCTCCCGGCGCAGTCCGCTTTCTCGGGACAACTCGAAGCCGAGGTGCGAGGGCGCCGTATCGGCTGGATTGGCGATTGGGGTGGTCATTACCCCATGGAAGAGGGCGTGCTTTCGCTTTGTTCGGAGGCTCTTGCGACCTTCTCTGACTTGGACGTCGAGGTTGTGACAGTCCAACCTGATTTCGATCCCTCTGCAATCTGGCAGAGTTGGACAACCTTGCGCAGCTGGGCCGTGGCCGCGAAGTTGGGCGCCGTTTACGAAAATCCTGAGCGCAGGGCATACCTCAAACCCGAGGCCATCTGGGAAATCGAGCGCGGTCTGGCCTTGAGCGGGCAGGACATACAGAAGGCCAGCGAGATTCGCTCCGACTGGTACAGGAAGCTTGCCGCACTGTTCCAGTATTACGATGCTCTGGCCCTGCCGGCTGCACAGCTCTTCCCCTTTCCGTCCGAGTGGGATTGGCCACGCGAGGTGGCTGGACACCAAATGGAAAGCTATCATCATTGGATGGAGGTCGTGGTGCCGGCTTCCCTGGCGGGGATCCCTGCTCTCAGTCTGCCGGCCGGTTTTGGGACGCAGGGTTTGCCCATGGGCTTCCAGTTGTTTGGTCCCAGGGGTGGAGATGCCGCGTTGCTTCAGCTGGGCCAGGGCTACGCGCGCGCTCATGGCGAAATTGCTCTCGCTCCCTGAGGCCGCAAAGTTCGTTGGCGGGTCCTGTGAACAGCGTTAGTCTCGCTTCGACACAGGGGCAGGCGAAAGGCTCTAATCTGGTCCTAAGGTGATTCAGTCAAGCGGGATGATTTATGGAGTCCGGGCACAAGTTCTTCTTTGACCAGCATCCCGATCCGATCTGGATATATGACCGCGAGAGCCTGAAATTCCTGGATGTGAACCAGGCTGCTATCGAAAAGTTCGGCTATAGCCGGGCGCGATTCCTCTCCATGACCATTGCCGATATTCGTCCTCCCGAGGACGTTCCGTTGCTGCAAGCCGCCGTCGCACAATTTTCCGATGGGGCCCACGAGGCCGGTGTCTGGCGCATCTATACGGCTTCGGGCGATTTGAAGTTCGTGGACTTTCACTGGCGGACCATGGAGTTCAAGGATCGTCGCGCCATTCTGGCGGCCGCACGCGACGTCACGCGGGTCATAGAACTTGAGCGTGAGCGCAGCGAGCTTCTGGCAAGCGAAGAGGAACTGCGCCACAGGGCGGAGGATGTGGCGCACCGATTCCAGGCCCTTTTTGAATCCGTGCCAGGAAATTTCCTGGTTTTAGCGCCGGAAGACTACGAGATCGTTGCCGTCAGTGATGCCTATTTGAAGGCCACAATGACCCAGCGGGCGGACCTTGTCGGCAAGAGGCTCTTCGAGGCGTTTCCAGATGACCCTGATAATCCTGATTCAAGCAGCACGCGCAGTCTCGAGGCTTCACTCGAGCGGGTGAAGGCGCAAGGCCATCCCGATATCATGGGTGTCCAGCACTATCCCATTCCCAGACCGGAAAGCCAGGGTGGTGGCTTCGAGGATCGCTATTGGACTCCGGTCAATGCACCCGTCCTGGGTGCTGATGGAAAGATTGCCTACATCGTTCATCGCGTGGAAGACGTTACCGAAGTGATTAACACGCAGGGCAGGGTTTCTCTGGATTCAGGGATGGCCAGCGGGCAAAAGGCTTTGCCAGAACTGGAAGTTCTTCTGCGCTCGAGTGAGTTGAAGAGTACGAATATTGCGCTGCAGGACGAAGTCCTGGAGCTGCGCAATGCCCAGCGGCTCTTGGGCATGGCAACGTTGAAGCTGGATCTCGACCGCGACCAGCTATCCGTATCCGAGAATTTCTACAACATCCTGGGACTCGAGCCGGACGCCCTGGCACCAGGGGCAGAGGGCCTGCTGGCCTGTGTTCATCCGGAGGATCGCGCCTACCTGCAACAGGAGCTGGAGAACCTGATTGCCGGCCGGAAGGAGCATCTTGAGGCCCAACTGCGATTTATCAGACCCAGTGACGATACCGTCGTTCACGTTCTTTACGTCAGTGAAACGGCACAGGTTCAGAAGGCCTCCATCCTGAATGGAATTTTGCTCGATATTACCCGTCGGGTCGAGGCTGAATCGGAATTGGGGCAGGTGCGTCATCTGGTTGATCTGGCGGGTCAAACAGCCCGGCTGGGGGGCTGGCGAGTCGAGCTCAAGCCATCCCGACTTACCTGGACACCGGTCACGGCGGAGATCCACGAGGTTTCGCCCGACTTTCAGCCAACTTATGAAACGGCCCTATCCTTCTATGTAGCGGAAGACCGTGAGCGTATGCAGCGTTTGTTCGAGGCGTGTGTTCTGACCGGACGGCCCTTTGACGAAACCCTGCAGATCGTGACTGCAAAGGATCGCAGAGTCTGGCTGCGCGTGATTGGTGAAGCGGAAATGGACGGCCAGGGCAACGTCACGGCCTTGCAAGGGGCTGTCCAGGACATTTCGGAACAGGTGAAGGAGCGCGATCGCTCCGAAGGTCTGTCCCGGCGATTGGGAGACATGCTGGAAAGCATGAGCGATGCGTTCTTCACGCTGGATCGTGAGTGGCACTTTACCTACCTGAACGGCCAGGCTGAACGCATGCTGGAGCGCAATCGCGCGGAGTTGCTGGGACAAAATGTATGGACGGAGTTCCCCGCTGCGGTCGGTACGGCCTTCGAGCAGGAATACAGCCGGGCTTTCCGTGAGCAGGAAACCGTACGTTTCCTGGAATACTATCCCCCTCTTGAAAAGTGGTTCGAGGTCAACGCCTATCCGTCATCGGATGGACTTGCCGTCTATTTCCGTGATGTGACGGAGGAACGCGCACAACGTGCCCATTTGCGCCTTCTGGAAACGGCGGTTTCTCGTCAAAGCGACATCCTGCTGATCACGGATGCGGAGCCGGTCGATGGACCGGAGGGGCCGAGGATCGTTTACGTGAACGAGGCCTTCACGCGGCGAACCGGCTATAGCCGTGAAGAGGTGATCGGGAAAACGCCGCGAATCCTGCAGGGCCCGGGTACGCAAAGGCAGGAGCTGGACCGCATACGCCAGGCATTGGAGAAATGGCAGCCTGTGCGGGCAGAGGTCCTGAATTATACCAAGACGGGTGAGGAGATCTGGCTGGAGTTGGACATCGTGCCTTTGGCCAACGAGAAGGGCTGGTACACCCACTGGGTTTCCGTCGAGCGCGATATCACCGCCCGCAAGAAGGCGGACGAGGCCATCCGAATCAATGAGGAGCGTTTCCGTCTGCTTGCGAAAGCCACCAATGACGTGATCTGGGACTGGGATCTGCGAACGAACGAGGTCTGGTGGAACGAGAGCATTAGTCACCAGTTCGGCTATGACCGCAAGGAACTGGAACCTGGACCCGAATCCTGGATGCGGCGAATTCATCCCGAAGACCGTGATCGAACAGTGGCCTCACTGGAGGACGTGATTGAAGGCCGGAGTTCGAACTGGGTTGAGGAATATCGTTTCCTCGATGCAAGGAGCCAGGTCCATATTGTGGTGGACCGTGGTTTTGTCATTCGCGATGAGTTCGGAAAGGCGATCCGCATGCTGGGCAGCATGGAGGATGTCTCCGAGCGGCGAGTCATGGAAGAGCGCATGCGCCATTCCCAGAAACTGGAGACGGTCGGTCAGTTGACCGGAGGGGTGGCCCATGACTTCAACAACTTGCTGACCGTTATTCTGGGCAATGCAGAGATATTGAGCGAGAGTCTTGCGGGTGACGATTCATTGAAGGCCCTGGCGGACATGACGGCCAGCGCGGCCGAACGCGGTGCCGAGTTGACAAACCGCCTGTTGGCCTTTGCGCGCCAGCAAACCTTGCAGCCCAGGTGGGTGAATCTGAACGAGGTCCTGGAAGGAATTGAAGGACTGTTGAGGCGCACGCTTTCCGAGGAGATCGAAGTCACCATTCGTCCTGCCGAAAACGTGCCGTCAGTGGAAGTGGATCCGGGCCAGCTGGAAGCGGCGCTGTTGAACCTGGCTGTCAATGCGCGTGATGCCATGCCCGAAGGTGGTCATCTGATCGTAGAGGTCCAGAAGGCCGAGTTGGACGAAAGCTACACGAACACCCAACCTGATGTTGTTCCGGGCTCCTATGTCGTTCTCTCCGTTTCAGACACTGGCGAGGGTATGCCGGCTGACACGCTGGAGCGTGCTTTCGAGCCATTTTACACGACCAAGGACGTGGGCAAGGGCAGCGGCCTGGGGCTCAGTATGGTCTATGGTTTCATGAAGCAGTCTGGGGGGCATGCACGCATCTATTCGGAAGTTGGGCAGGGGACCACCGTTCGCCTGTATTTTCCGCAGGCACAAGGGGCTGTTCCGGACGAAAACCCTGAACAGGCAGGCAGGGAAAGGCCGGGGGGACGCGAACACATCCTGGTGGTCGAGGACGACGAACTCGTGCGAAAGCACCTTGTGGGACTTTTGAGTGAATTGAATTATCGCGTGACCGATAGCAGCGACGCGGCCAGTGCCCTGCAGATTCTGAAACAGCAGGAAGATATCGACCTTCTGTTTACCGATGTCATCATGCCGGGGGGCATGAATGGCCCGGACCTGGCGCGTGAGGCCAGTGATCACTATCCCGATCTGAAAGTGCTTTTTACCTCAGGCTATACAGAAAACACCTTCCTGCAGGACGGGCGTCTGGAGTCCGGCGTGCATCTCTTGTCCAAACCCTATCGCCGCCAGGAACTTGCTGAGAAGTTGCGTGAAGTCCTGGATGCATAATCCTGAATTCCTGTTTTTCTGGCCCTGCCTGTTGCTGGGCAGCCCCTTTTGATCCCGGGGCACTTGCTGTAGGCAAGAGCCAACCGGAAAGAGCAAAACCGCAAGCGAGGCAAGACAGTTCATGAGCAAGGCGCACCTCTTCACGTCCTTTTCCCTTGGCAATCTGGTATTGCCCAACCGTATCGTGGTGGCCCCCATGTGCCAGTATTCGGCCGAGGACGGCTGTATGACCGACTGGCATACCTTGCATCTTGGGCACCTGGCCTTGTCAGGCGCAGGGCTATTGACGATCGAGGCTTCGGCTGTCGAAGCCGAGGGCCGTATCACCTATGGCGATGTAGGCATCTGGTCGGATGAATGTGAAGCGGCCATGGGCCAGGTCGTGGAGAGCATCCGGCGCTGGTCGGATATACCCCTGGCCCTGCAGCTGGCCCATGCAGGACGCAAGGCATCCGAAGAGGTGCCCTGGAAGGGCCGTGAACAGATTTTACCCGGCCAGGAGGGCGGATGGCAGACGGTTTCGTCGTCGCCCACCCCCTTTCAGGATGGGGAAAATCCGCCGGTTGAACTGGACCGCGAAGACCTGGCACGCCTGCGGCGTTCCTTTGCAGAAGCCGCACAGCGTGCCGCGCGCCTGGGCATGGAGTGCGTCCAGGTCCACTCGGCCCATGGCTATCTGTTGCATCAATTCCTCTCGCCACTGTCCAACCAGCGCAGCGACGAATATGGGGGCAGTCTGGAGAACAGATTGCGCTTTCCATTGGAGGTCTTCGAGGCGGTGCGGGAGGCCTTTCCCGCGGACAGGCCGGTCACGGTGCGGGTTTCCGGCACGGATTGGGTGGACGGCGGCTGGGACATCGAGCAAACCGTCGCCTATGCCCAGGCCCTGGAGGCCCGGGGATGCGCGGCCATTGATGTCTCCAGCGGCGGCCTGTCGCCAAGGCAGCAGGTCAATGGCGGCCCCAGCTATCAGGTGCCGTTGGCACGACGCGTGAAGGAGGCCACCTCCATGCCCGTCATGGCGGTCGGCCTGATCACCGAGTTCGAACAGGCTGAAGCCATTGTCGGTACGGGAGATGCGGATCTGATCGCCTTGGCCCGCGGACTGCTCTACAATCCGCGCTGGCCCTGGCACGCCGCCGCGCATTTTGGTGCGACCGTCAAGGCGCCGAACCAGTACCTGCGTTCCCAGCCGCGCCAGCACAGCGGATTGTTCGGTTGAGAATGGTCCAATTCCGGCGTTCGGAGAGAACTGCGCTGGGATCAGGCCTTTCGTGACTCCAGCCAACGCCAGAGATAGGGACCGTAGGACGCCTCTACATGCAAGCGCGCGCAGTTTGGGGCAGTACGGTAGAGCAGGACGCCGTTGAGGCCGGCAAATCGTACCGAGGCGGAGGGACTGCCTTCATCCAAATTCACGGAGGTTGCCTCCATCACGATTTCTTCCGCTGGCATGCCCTGGATTTCGATGACCAAGAGTGCGTCGTGCGCTGGTGTGGCCGCCCAACCTTCAGGTTGCCAGCCTGCTTCGAAATCAATGGGATCAGGCGAAACCAGAAGGGCCCGGTCCCGGGCAATGCGAACGCGATAGCTGCTGTCTGTCGACGCCACTTGCCAAAGCCCCACTTCATTGCCGCTATCAGGCAAGGCTTTCCAGGCCTTCTCCAAGTGCCCACTGACCATCACCTGGGAAAGACCGGTTACGACATGGGCTTGCCAACCCTCGCGCGCAATCCGGGCATCTTGCCAATCGGGGAAGGCTGTCCATTTTGCCGCAAAATCACGCATGGAGACGGTCTCCTTCAGGATCGAAGGCACAGGGGGATGTGACTGTTGCGCGACGACGCTGGCCCAGGTGATAGATCTCGATTTCCTCACCAAGCCGCTGGCGGCCGGATTCAACCAGAGCCAAGGCAATGGGACGATCCAGCGTTGGGCTCCAGTAACTGGATGTCACGAAGCCCAGGGAACGCAGTCCCTTTTGCCCGTCTTCCACGGTGTGGGCACCGGTTGCCAAAGGGGAGTCCCCTTCAATACTTAATCCGACAAGGGCAGGCCGATCACTTCGTTCGGCTTCTTGTGTGAAGAGCGAGCGCTTGCCGACGTATTCGCTGGCCCGCTTGTTCCGAGGTCCGCTCATGCCCAGGTCCATCGGCAGGGTGTATCCGTCTGTGTCCTTGCCAGCGACAATGAAGCCCTTCTCGGCACGCAGGATCATCAGGCCTTCGGTGCCAAGAAGCGTGGCGTCCAGACTGTCCCCTTCCTTGCGCATCCGTGCCCAGAGTGCTTGTGCGCGGGAAGCGGGAATGGAGACTTCATAAGAGCGATCACCTGTAAAGCTGACCCGAGCAACCCGGACAGCAGTTCCCTCGAACTCTGCGCTTGCAAAGGACATGTGCGGCAAGGCCTCGTCCGAAAGATCCAATCCAAGCTCCAGTCTTTCAATCAGGTCCCTTGCCCGCGGCCCTGTGGCGGTCAGGGTGGCCCACTGTGGGGTTGCGTTGTGGATCACGACCCTTGCTGGATCGAAACGGTCCTGGCGCCATTCCTCCAGACGCATGACAACCCCAGGGACGTGACCCGAGGAACAGGACACGATGAAATGATCCTCGGACAGCCTCAGCACGACACTGTCGTCATAGACCACACCGTCTTCGTTCAGCATGAAGCCATAGCGCACGCGACCGGGTTTCAGGGTGGAAAGCGTATTGTAGGAGTTGAAATCCATCAGGGCTGCGGCATCCGGCCCCATGACTTCAATCTTTCCAAGTGGTGACCCATCGAACAGACCCACTGTCTGTCGCGCCTGGCGGGCTTCGCGCTGGATTTCATCTTCCGGTGCGCCCTTGCCATAGAAGGCCGGTCTCAGCCAGGGGCCATATTCGCGAAAGGCGGCATCAGCGGCTCTGTGCTCGTTTTCCAGAACCAGGCGTCGCATGGGTGAGAAGAGTTCGCCGCGCCTGCGGCCGGCAATAACGGGCAGGGGAACCGGCACATAGGGTGGACGATAGGTTGTGGTGCCCACTTCAGGAATCGTCCGACCCGTTATGGCCGCCATGGTGGCGAGCCCGTTCATGTTCGAGGTCTTGCCCTGGTCGGTGGCCATGCCGAGTGTGGTGTAGCGCTTCAGGTGCTCGACGGATCGATAGTTCTCGCGGGCGGCCAGGGCTACGTCCTTTACGGTCACATCGTTCTGGAAGTCGATCCATTGGCGACCCTGTGCGTCGGGATTTGGCCAAGCGGGCTGAATAGCATAGGTGGAGAGGCTTTCGCTTGCCCGCGGTGCATTCCCTTTCGCCGAGCCGGCTGCGTGCCCCTGTTCAAGGACGCTCGCCAGGTCGAAGACTCCGTTGGCGGCACCGGCCACGGTCATGCCAGCCACCTGTGCGTCGGGCACGAAGGACAGAATGTCCTCCTGATAGCGCAGGCGTCCCTTGGCCTGGCAATAAAGGTGAACACTTGGTGTGAAGCCGCCGGAGACCAGCAGGCAGTCGGCCTCATGACGCTGGCCATCCAGGACGACGCTTTCGATGCTTGTCTTGCCCTCGGCAGCCTGCACAGATGTTTGAATTCGGACTTCGACGTTATCGGGTATGGTTGCCTTAGTATCCGCCCGCAGGTCGGCCAGGGTCACTTCCGCGCCAGCTTCCGCGAGCGCGGACGCAACGGGATAAGCGGTGTCGTTGTTCGTTGCGATCACAATCTTCTGACCGACCAGAATGTCATGGCGCCTGAGATAATGCAGGGCTGCATCTGCAGACATGATGCCGGGGCGATCATTGCTGTCGAAGACAAGCGGGCGTTCGATGGCGCCGGTTGCAATGACAACCTGCTGCGGGCGAACACGCCAAAGTCTGTCAGGCTGTGCGCGGCGTCTTTCCCACAGACAGACGAGGTTGTGATCGTAAACACCATAGGCCGTGGTCGACACAAGGCATGTGGCTCCGTGCGTATCCAGCAGATCCAGGCTTTCTGAAAGCCAGTTCTCTGCGGGCTGTCCCTCGATCTCACCGCCACGATGCAGAAGGCTGCCGCCCGGGTGATCCTGCTCGTCCACCAGCAGGACCTCACGCCCATCCTGCGCTGCCGCGCGTGCAGCAGCCAGACCAGCCGGTCCGGACCCAATGACAAGCAGGTCGCAGTGGACCGAACGCTGAGGGCAGTCGGCCGGGGGCTGTGTCGCGGGATCCAGATGGCCCAGACCTGCCATTGCACGGATGCGAGGCTCAAAGAGATGCCAGTCCGGCCACAGGAAGGTCTTGTAGTAGAAACCGGCCGGCAGGAATCTCGAGAAGTGGTCCAGCAGTCCGTTTCGGTCTCTTTCGGCATCCGGCGAAGCGTTGACCGATTGCACTTCCATGCCGTCCTGCAGAGCGACCGTGGTGGCTCGACTGTTGGGGAATCGTTTACCATTGCAGGTGATGTCGACGATGGCATTGGGTTCCTCGGCGCCGGCGCCCCAGAGGCCACGGGGCCTGTGGTATTTGAAGCTGCGGCCCAGGATTCGGACACCATTGGCCAGCAGGGCAGAGGCGACAGTGTCCCCGGCGCGGCCCCTGAGGGACCGTCCATCGAAGGTAAAGGTAAGGGGCTCGGCTGAGGAGTGTTCCGAGGTGCTGTCCAAGCGCCTGGCCGTCATTTCTGCTCCCCGTGGAAGGCTTCGGTCTTGTAGATCTCGTGTGTCACCGTATCGCGCTCCATGACGAAAAACTCACCGCATGTCAGGTGCACCCAGATTTCCCGGGCGCGTCCATTTTCATTCTTCTCCATGTGGAGGTACTGGGCCCAGCGATCGGCGGATATGTTCTCCGCCGGTTCCGGGCGCTCGTTGCCGGCCTCGCCACCGTAGAAGAATTCCGTTTCGTCGCGCGGCCCGCAGAAGGGGCAGGAAAAACGCTGCATCATTGCCTCCTAGTGCGCGATGGCGGCGCCGGCCGCCTCGTCGATCAGCCGCCCGCGCGCGAAGCGATCCATGTCGAAGGGACGGCTGATTTCGTGGTGTTCCTCGTTGGCCATAAGGTGGGCCAGAAGCCAACCGCCAGCCGGAATCGCCTTGAATCCACCAGTTCCCCAGCCGCCGTTGATGTAAAGGCCGGGCAGGGGGGTAGGGCCGATTACCGGAGAAGAATCTGGCACCACGTCCACGATTCCGGCCCACTGCCGTAGCAGTTTCAGTTGGCCGAAGGCCGGGAACATCTCGAGCAGACCCGAAAGAATCTCTTCCTGAAGCGGCGGGTTGCCACGCTGACCATAGGAAGGGATGCGGTCGAGACCACCTCCGATCACCAGTTCGCCCTTGTCCGACTGGCTGAGGTAAGTGCCGGTGCCCATGTAGAGCAGCACCGTGTCGAGGCAGGGCTTGACCGGTTCGGTGACCATCGCCTGCAGGGCGAAGGAGCGGACAGGCAGTTCAAAGCCCGCCATTGCGGACAAAACGCTGGAATTACCAGCCACGGCCATGCCGGTAGTGCCCGCTCGGATTTCGCCGCGCGTCGTTTTCACGCCGGCGCAGCGACCGTTTTCGATCAGAAAGCCCGTCACCTCGCAGTTCTGGATAATGTCGACGCCCAGCTTATCGGCCGCCCGGGCATAGCCCCAGGCAACGGCGTCATGGCGGGCCACACCGGCTCTGCCTTGCCATATGCCACCAAAGATGGGGAAGCGGGCGTCGTCGTTCTGGTTAAGCAGGGGGACGCGTTCCAGAACCTGCTCGCGATTCAACAGTTCCGCGTCTGTGCCGTTGATCTGCATGGCATTGGTGATCCGTGCGGCCATTTCCATTTCCAGTTCGGAATGGGCCACCACAGCAATGCCCCGCTGCGAGAACATGATGTTGTAATTCAGTTCACGTGACAGCCCTTCATAGAGCTTCAGCGCGAAGTCATAAAGCGCGACACTTTCAGGGTAGAAGTAGTTGGAGCGGATCACCGTCGTGTTGCGACCGGTATTGCCGCCACCGATCCAACCCTTTTCAAGCAGGCCGACGCGCTTGAGACCGTGGTTTCGGGCAAGGTAGTAGGCCGTTGCCAGTCCGTGGCCGCCACCGCCTATGACAAGGGCATCATAGGAGGGGCTGGGGCTCTTGTCCTGCCAGGCCGGCTCCCAGCCCGTATGCCCTTTCAGGCCCTCCTTGAACAACTGGAACGCAGAGTATTTGCTGGCCAAGAATCTTTCCCTGCTGTCGTTTCATTTGCTAAGCATTGACATAGACAATACCCTGGACACTAATGTCCAGATCAAATTTCCGGCCTGCTTGCAGGCTGTGAGGCTATCAAAGGGGAGGCATGAAATCATGATCAAGAGTATATCCGCATTTGCGCTGGCGGCTGGAACGGCCCTAGCGTTCAGCATGAGTGCCGCAAGTGCCGAAACACTTCGCCTGGCAACCGATTCCGGTGCCGAGGGATCACCAACGGCCAAATCCATGGAACAGTGGGCCAGCCTGATCGAGGAGGGCACGAACGGCGAACTCGAGGTCGACATCTTCTATCAGAACGAACTCGGCGGGCAGCAGGAGGTTTTTGACCTCTTCGTGGCCGGTGACGTCGACATGATGATCAACTGGCCCATGACGTCCTATGATCAGCGTATTGCCATCGTCTATGCGCCTTACATGGTCTTCACCTGGGAGGAGGCGAAGGAAGCCTACAGGCCCGGTGGCTGGATCAACGGCATGATGGATGGAATCTATCAGGACATCGGCCTCAAGTTCTTCGGTGCCTGGCCCGAGGGCTTCAACGGTATTGCTACCAAGGGCGAATACGCCACCTCCGTCGAAGAGGCTGGGGACCTGAAGGTTCGGGTGCCGCCAATCTTCCCGATGGCCGAAACGGTGCAGGCCATGGGCTATGAGACTGCAACAATCGACTGGAGCGAAGTCTTCACGGCCATTGAGACCGGTGTCGTCGATGGCGATGCGGCCAATGTTATCTATTGGGATTACGAGTATTTCCGCGACACGCTAGACTATTATGTTCGCACCAAACAGGCTTTCAATACGGGTATCATCTCGATGAATCTGCAGAGTTGGGACGGCCTGAGTGACGCACAACAGAAGGTCGTTCAGGATGCAGCCGTCACGGTGATGGAGGATCAGTTCGAAGCGGCCCAGGAAATCGATCAGTCCTATGTCGAGAAGGCCGAGGAAGCCGGCATGACCTACATCGAGCCGGAGGACCAAGAAATCAAGGCTCTGGCGGAGACGGTTCGCGCCGCGGTCTGGCCGCAGATGGAGGAGGAGATTGGAAGCGACATCATGGATACCGTTCGTGAGAATGCTTCCGAGCTTTGATCCAGGAGTTGTGCGCAGCAGTGCTTGAACGACTGGACAGAGGAATCGCCACGGCTCTGAACGCCGTGGCGATTCTTTGCAGCTTCATGGTCACGGGCCTGCTGTTTCTGCTGGTCCTGACACGGTACGTCCTGGGCTGGAACTTTTCTGCTGCCCATGATCTGAGCCTGCTGGCGGCCATGTTTCTTTACATGACGGGCGCGCTTATTGCGTCCCGGCGCAGGGAACATCTCACTGTGGATTTCCTGCCGTCCCGTCTTACCGGCAGGATGGCGAAGGCTGTCCACAAGACAGTAATTGCCTTTATCACGACCATCATCTGCGCCCTGTTTGTCTATTGGGGCTACGAGATGCTTGCCTGGGGATTGCAGCGTCCGCAGACCACACCTGCCCTCAGGTTGCCTCTGTGGATACCGCAACTCTCCATCGTGATCGCAGCCGTCGGCTGTTTTGCCTACGCGTTACGCGATCTTCTGCATGGAGTTCGTGGAGTGCTGCAAGCAAGGGCGCCGGAGGCCTGAATGGAAGGATTTCTGGCGATCGGTCTGCTCATTGTCATGATGAGCATCGGGGTTCCCGTGGCCTGGTCCTTTGCGGGTACGCTGGCTTATCTGGTTTATATCTACGACGCCAACCTCAGCACCCTTCTGCTGCAAGGCTTCCGCTCGCTCAATTCCATTGTTTTGCTGGCTCTGCCGCTTTTCGTGCTGACAGGCTATCTGATGCAATCCGGTGGATTGGCGGCGCGCATCGTCAATTTCATCGAGGTCATCGTTGGCAAGCGCCGCGGCGGTTTCGGGACGTCCCTGGTCCTGAGTTCGGGCATATTCGGTGCCATTGCCGGAACGGCGACGGCCGCTGTTGCCTCGATCGGGACGATCATGGTCGATCCGCTGGAGAAGCGAGGTTATCCGCGTGGATATACGGCTTCTCTGCTTGGTGTATCGTCGTTGCTGGGGATTCTCATCCCACCGTCTATCACGATGATCCTTTTTGCGGTCGTTACACGGCAATCCGTTGCGGCCTGTTTTGCCGCCACCATCGGGCCAGCGCTGCTGCTCATCGCCGGACTTACCCTTTTCAACCGCTTTGCTGCCGGCCGATTGTTCACCGAGGAAAGCGCAGAAGAGGTTCAGCAGGGACAACATAGGAAAGCGGTTCTGAGCGCGTTGCCGGCCTTGATGCTGCCTGTCATCATCCTGGGCGGTATCTATGGCGGTGTTTTCACGCCGACGGAAGCTGCAGCCGTGGCGGCTGTTGCCGCCCTAATCGTCGGGGCTTTCATCTATCGGGATCTGACCTGGAGAAACCTTGGCCGAAGCGTGATTTCAGCGACGGAAACAACAGGCACGATCATCCTGATCCTGCTTTTTTCCTTCATGATCAGCCGCATCCTGGCTTTCGAGCGCGTGCCCCAGGATCTGACCGAGGCCATCACGACCATTGCGGTCGACCCCATCTGGACCCTGCTGCTTGTGAATGCGGTACTGGTGATTGCTGGCGCCCTGATGGATGACGTCTCCGTCACAGTCGTTATCGCGCCGCTGTTCATGCCTGTGGTGACCTCTGTCGGGGTCGAACCATTGCACTATGCGGCCATTGTCGGGACCTCAGTCGTGATCGGGGCAAATACACCGCCAGTCGCACCAATTCTTTATATGTCCTGTCGGATCAGCAAGGTACAGATACACAAGGCCATCGGACCGGTCCTTATGTTGCTGGGCGTCGTGGCCCTGCCGGTCATGCTGGTGACAACCTTCTGGCCCACGCTGTCCCTGTTCTTCCCCAGGCTTTTCGGATTCTACTGAGCCGGCACGCTGGCTCCATTCTTCAGAAAGGCGTGGAAGTCGTTGATTTCCTGCTGCGTAGGTTCGAGTCCGGTAAAGCAGTGCAAGTAACTGGCCAGATAGGACAGCCGCGTCTCCATCGGTTCGTCAATCTCGAGTGAGTAGTAACCGATCTGCATGAAATAGAGGACACGGGCGCGGATGAAGGCTTCCTCCTCCGGATAGCCATGGCGCTTGAACATACTGGTTAGTGCCGTCATGCGCTTGGCATCGCCCTCGTCGATCACCTGGCGGACCGTGCTTGAGCGGCGTGCCCAGTCGCGCACGGCTATGTCCAGGCGCGGATCGAAGAGCTCTTCGTTGACCCAGCACTCGAAGACGTTCAGTACGCTGCGGCAGGCCGTGTCAGCCGGCCTTTCGGCCCGCTCGAGCAGCGAGCGTGTGTTCACATCCTGCCAGTGCGACAGAAGCTGGTCGAGCAGATCCTGGCGGCTCTTGAAGAACCAGTAGAAGCTGGACCGGGAAACCCCCAGATTGCGAGCAATCACCTGAACCTTGACGCGCTCGATTCCCTCGGCAACCAGGATTTCGACCGCTGCCTTCAGCCAGTACCGCTTCGTGGTTCGCAGCGAGTCCCTGTCGGATTCCATTCTCATGGTGCGCAACCTTCCAAGGCAAAGGCGGTCATGCGCAAGGTGGTCTCTGGACACTTATGTCTAGACGCCGGCATCGCATCTCCTTAGGCTTCTGACGAGGCTTCGTTCTATTGGAGAGGGACAGGGATGAAAACGCAATATCGGGTAGTTGTTGTTGGCGGCGGTGTTGTCGGTGCATCTGTACTCTATCATCTTTCGAAATTCGGATGGACAGACGTCGCCCTGATCGAACGCGAGGTGTTGACGGCGGGATCCAGTTGGCACGCCGCTGGCGGATTCCACGCCCTGAATGCCGATCCCAATATTGCGGCGCTCCAGTCCTATACCATCGATCTTCTGAGCGAAGTGGGCGAGGAGTCCGGCTTGGACATCGGTATGCACATGACAGGGGGCATATCCGTGGCTTCGGCGCCGGCGCGCTGGGAATGGCTGCAGTCCGCCTATCGCACCTTCCAGACCATGGGCATCGAGGATGTTCACCTGGTGGGGCCCGATGAGATCAAGAAGGCCTGTCCGGTCATCTCGACCGAGGGCATTCTGGGTGGCCTGCTGGCCGAGCGCGAAGGCTACATCGATCCCTCGGGGGTTGTGCATGCCTATGCCAAGGCCGCGCGTCAGCGCGGCGCCGAGGTGATCGAGCACAACCGCGTGCTGGAACTGAACCAGCGTCCCGACCTCAGCTGGGACGTGGTCACCGAGAAGGGCACCATCCAGGCTGAGCATGTGGTCAATGCCGGCGGGCTCTGGGCCAAGCAGTTGGGCCGAATGGTGGGCCTGGAGCTGCCGGTCACACCCCTGGAGCACCACTACCTGGTCACCGACACCATTCCCGAGGTGGAAGCCCTTGATGGAGAACTGCCCCTGATCGTCGACCTGGAGGGCTTTACCTACATGCGCCAGGAGCAGAAGGGCATGCTGCTGGGCATCTATGAGCTCAACTACAAGCACTGGAACATGGATGGCGCGCCCTGGGATTACGGTATCGAACTGATCCAGGAAGACATCGACCGCATCTCCGAAGAGCTGTCCCTGGGCTTCCAGCGCTATCCCTGCCTGGAGACGACGGGCATCAAACGCTGGGTGAACGGCGCCTTCACCTTCTCGCCGGATGGCAATCCCCTGGTCGGGCCCGTGCGCGGCGTGCCCAACTACTGGCTGGCCTGTGGCGTCATGGCCGGCTTCCTGCAGGGCGGTGGTGTCGGCAAGTCGCTGGCGGAGTGGATGATCCAGGGCGAGCCGGAGAGCGACATCTTCGGCATGGACATCGCGCGCTATGGCGAATTCGCTTCCAACAAGGAGTACATCCGCCAGACCACGGGCCAGTTCTATTCCCGCCGCTTCGTGATGACCTATCCCAACGAGCAGCTGCCGGCCGGCAGGCCGCTGCGCAAGTCGCCGGCCTATGATGCCATGACGGCGGACGGTGCGCGCTGGGGCTGTGTCTGGGGCCTGGAGGCGCCGATCTATTTCGCCGAGCAGGATTTCGAGGAGACGCCCACCCTGCGCCGTTCCAATGCCTTCGACATCATCGAGAAGGAATGCCGCGGGGTGCGCGCCGGTGTCGGCCTGATCGATATCTCGGCCTTCGCGCGCTATGAGGTGACCGGCCCGCGGGCTGAGGATTGGCTGAACAGGATGCTCGCAAGCCGCCTGCCGGCTCCGGGGCGCGCCCGGCTGGCCCCGATGCTGGGGCACGACGGGCGGCTCAAGGGCGACCTCACGGTCTTCAACCGTGGCGACGGGCGCTGGTGGATTCTGGCCTCCTATTACCTGCGTGAATGGCAGATGCGCTGGTTCGAGGATCACCTGGAAGACGGTGTGAATGTTCGCGATATCTCTGACGGCGTGGTCGGCTTCTCCATATCCGGCCCCAACGCCCGGGCACTCCTGCAGCGCGTGACACACGAGGATGTCAGCAACGAGGGCTTTCCTTTCATGTCCTGCAGAACCCTGGACATCGGCCTCAACCGCGTGGCGGCGGCGCGGCTCTCGGTGACGGGCGAGCTCGGCTACGAACTGCATTGTGATGCCACCGAGCACGTTGCCTTGCGTGAGACCCTGAAGGCCGCCGGAGAGGGACTGGGACTGATCGAGTACGGCTTCCAGGCACTCAACGCCCTGCGCCTGGAAAAGAGCTTCGGCATCTGGTCCTGCGAATTCACCCAAGGCTACACCGCAGGTATGACGGGGATGGACCGCTGGATCGCCTTCGACAAGGGCGACTTCATCGGTCGGGAATCTGCCCTGAAGGAACGCGATTCCGGCGGAGCACAGGAGGTGCTCGTGACACTCGAGGTCGACGCCAAGGATGCCGATGCCTCAGGCTTCGAGCCGGTCTGGCAGGGTGATACCCGGGTCGGTTTTGTCACCTCCGGCGGCTATGGCCACACGGTCGGCAAGAGCCTGGCTATGGCGCTGGTCGATCGCAAGGCGGCGGAAGTCGGCACGGAGCTGACAACGCATATCGTCGGTGAAGAAAGATCGGCGCGCGTGATCGCTCCGTCTCCGCATGATCCGGACGGAAAAAGAATGCGCAGCTGAGATGGAGATGCGCAGGGGCTGCCGGGGCAATAACTGAAAACAGGCCCTCGCCAGCCTTTCCTTTTCTGCTTCGTGATCCGGGCAAGATCGTTCCGCAGCCCCCTGTACGGAAACTCAGCTTTCAGTAGCCGTCTCAAGCAGCAGGTCACGGATGCGTGTACGCTGCATTTCCAAGGGTTCCAGAACGCAGGTGGGACAGATCTGGCCATTGGGAGCGGTGTAGTAGCGACAGCAGCCGCCACGGCTGACGAAAGACTTCACCTGGTTGTTGCCGTTTTCGCCGTCCGGCAGTGTCAGTGTGGCGAAGGCCAACTGCTTGTTGTTGAGGCGGGAACCCTGCCGCTTCAAGATGGCGAGCGCCTGCGTTTTCGCGCGCGTTTCGTCACCCAGGGCTTGCCCGACAGATAGGAAAGCCATGGCCAAGGAGTCTGCGATCAGGCGCCACTGCGCCGCGCGGGCCAGGCGTGTGTCTTCCGCCAGGCGTTCGACCAGCGGTTCAAAGCTGTCTTCAAGTTGAACGGACAGCAACTCGGGTGTCTGTTCTTCGGATGAAGCAGGGGACTCGAAAGCCTCTTCAGTGCAGAGATGGAGATGCAGCCTGGACCTACCCGCAGGATCATCCTGAAGGGCTGGAGTTGACGACAGTGCCAGGCCGATCCGATTGGAAGAGAGGCAGGGCACTATGCCCGCCCTTAAAACAAGGCTGCCCACGAGCAAGGACAGGCGATAGCTGAGGTTGGCGATCAAGAAAGCAGCCTGGGTCCGCAGGTCCATGCCGGGCACGCGTTCGGCCTGCCATGACAGAAGTTCTGTCAGTGGGGAATCAACCTGATGGCAGAGCTCCACGAGATTGAGGGCGCCGTCAGGCAAAGTTCCGCAGGAGCTGGGAAACTGGGGGAAGCATTGATTTAGCCAATCAAGCGCTTCGTTCAGATGCGCCATGTCCTCAGGACTCCGTGCAAATCTCTGCAACTGGATGCTTGACGATTGTAAGTGCGAATGATTATGAGTCTTATATTCGGGAGGGGCGACAATGTGAACTCTTCGCAGCCAGGGGACTTATTCGTTGCTAATAAGAGTTACTAGCATTCGCGCTCAAGCCTTTCAATCAAGTCGTTACCGTCGCGAGGGGCCCCACTGGCCTGAATGCTTCGCGGGGGCAGTCAGCACAGGCGAGAGTTCATATGACAGATCATAAAATATATGGAAGACAGCTCATTTTCTGGTCCATCCTGCCATTGGCCGTGATGGCCAGCGGGTCGGCCTTGGCCCAGGAACAGGACGAAATTACGCTCGATGCCATCGAGGTCGAAGCGGAAAGTGACCAGGGACTGGTCCAGGACGGCTATGTGCCTGTATCGGGTCGGCTCGGATCCAAATCTGAAACCCCCTTCGTCGAGGTGCCCCAATCGGTCTCCGTAATCACCGAGAGCCAGCTGGATGACCGTAATCCGGCCTCCCTGGAGGACGCATTGGCCTATACGCCGGGCGTGCGCACCGGGGCCTACGGCCTGGATCCTCGCTTTGATGCCTTTTTCGTGCGTGGGTTTTCGGCGACTTACAACGGCGTGTTCCAGGACGGTTTACGGCGCTTCTCCAGCCCTACTGGGTTGTTCAGGTCGGAGCCCTATGGTCTCGAAGCAATCGAGATCCTGAAGGGCCCTTCCTCGTCGCTTTATGGGGCCTCCACCGCGGGCGGGCTGGTCAATCTCGTGACCAAGAAGCCGACAGAGCACCCATTCCGCGAGATTGAGCTCCAGGGAGGAAGTTACCACCGAAAACAGGCAAACTTTGATCTCTCAGGACCAGTAACAGAAAAAGGCACCTTTCTATACCGCCTGACAGGTGTGGTCCGGGACAGCGGAACTGAGATAGACGGCTTTCCCGACAATCGGGTTTATATTGCTCCTTCCTTTAGCTGGAAGCCGGATGAAGACACCACATTAACCGTGCTCGGTGAGTACATGGACTCGAAGGTTGGCGGCACCGCAGCCTACTACAACGACCAGGACGGGGTTACGGACATCTATTCCGGGGACCCGGATTACAACGATTTTACGCAGCGTCAGTATCGTGTGGGCTATGAGCTGGAGCATAGCTTCAACAAGAACTTCACTTTCCACTCATCTTCTCGCTATGCCGGACTCGATAACAATCTCGAATACGCCTACGTGACGGACCCAAACTCTGATCCGGTTTCCCGGGCAGCGGGCCGGAATGCGGAAGACCTCTCCACTTTCGTAACCGATAACTTCGTGCAAGCCGACTATGAGACAGGTTCGCTGTTCCATACCTCGGTTGCGGGCTTCAACTACAGCTGGGTCGACTACGAGCAGGAACAAGGTTTTGGTGCCTTGCCGGGTCAGGGGCCGCCACCTGAGCTGTCATTCACTGAAAAGCAGGACCAGCGCCAGTTCGGTATCTATGGCTCGCATCGCCTGGAGTATGAAAACTTCATCCTGAATCTCGGGGGGCGATATGACTGGCTATCCGCGGAAACGACTACGCCTTCCGGCAGTGGGCGCAGTACGGTCGAGCAGGAGGACGAAGAGTTTTCCTGGCGTGCTGCACTCTCTTACCGGACCGATCTCGGGATAGTGCCTTATATTAGCTATACGACGTCCTTCACTCCGAATATTGGCACCCTGATGAGCGGGTCGCCGGCAAAACCGACGATCGCGGATCAGAAGGAGGTCGGGGTCAAGTACGAGATTCCCGGCTACAACGCCCTGATCACCACCTCGCTCTTCGATATTCATCAGAAGGATGGCGTGGTGTTCGACGCTTCCTCGGGCGTTAACCAGCAGGTCCAGCTCGATCTGCGCTCACGCGGCTTCGAGATCGAAGGTGTGGCCAGCCTCGACAATGGTCTCAATCTTACGGCCTCTTACGCCTATACCGATGTCGAGATCGAGAAAGGAGCACAGGGGACGGAAGGAAACACTCTCAACGGTATTCCGAAGCATACCTTTTCCGTTTATGCGGACTACACGTTCCAGGAAGGCAGTCTGGCCGGACTGGGAGCCGGTGCTGGCCTGCGCTATTCCGGGCAAAGTTATGGCAACGACCAGAACACCATCACCAACGATGCGCGCTTTTTTGCCGATGCCTCACTCCACTATGATCTTGGGAATTTCGACCCGAAGCTCGCTGGCGCGCGCTTCCAGGTGAACGGTTATAACCTGCTCAATCAGGAGAAGGAGGTCTGCAACGCGGGTTACTGTTACCGCGATGAAGGCCGCAAGTTCATCGCCAGCCTGCGTTATCGTTTCTGATCGGCAGCCATGAGCAGCGGGCAAGCAAAGGTCACGGTCCCGAGCGCCCCCGGTTTCAGTGTCGAGGCGTTGGGTTACGGGGTGGATCGAGTCTCCATCCTGAAGAACCTGACGATGACTGTGAAACCGGGTGCCGTGACCGGCCTGATCGGCCACAACGGCTCGGGCAAGTCGACGCTGGTGAAGCTGATGGCCCGTCAGTTGTCGCCGACGGCGGGCAAGGTCCTGTTCGAGGGCCAGCCCGTCGGGAGCTGGAGCGAGCGGGCCTTTGCACGGCAAGTGGCCTACCTGCCACAAGACATGCCGGGCACGCTTGGCCTGACGGTACGCGAGCTTGTGGGTTTCGGGCGCTATCCCTGGCATGGCGCCCTGGGGCGCTTCGGGCGGGAAGATGCCGCGAAGGTCGAGGCCGCGCTGGAGCAATGCGGGCTGGAGGCCCTGGCCGGGCGCCAGGTCGACAGCCTGTCCGGGGGCGAGCGCCAGCGCGCCTGGATCGCCATGACACTGGCCCAGGACACCCGCTGCCTGCTGCTGGACGAACCGATCTCGGCGCTCGACGTGGCGCACCAGTTGGAGGTTCTCTCGCTGGTGCGGCGGCTTGCACACGACCGCGGCATGACGGTGGTCCTGGTCCTGCATGACGTGAACCTGGCGGCCCGCTTCTGTGACGAGCTGCATGCCCTGAAGGGGGGAGAGCTGGTGATTTCCGGCCCACCTCGCCACGTGATGACGCCGGCGTGCCTCGCGGAAATCTACGGTGTGGAAATGACCGTCATGGAGCACCCCGTGCTGGGGACGCCGGTGGCCAGTGCCGGTTAGGAATGCCATGCCCGCAAGTCGTCGAAGCTTCCTGACAGGCCTGGCTGCTGGCTGTCTGCTGCCGGGACATTGCCTTGCGGCCTCCGGCGATGCCAGGCGCGTTGCCTCGCTGGACTACGGGCTGGCCAACACCCTGCTGTCGCTGGGACAGCCGCCGATTGCCGTGGCGGCAGCGGATAGCTGGTCTGAATGGGTCGTGGAACCACCCCTGCCGCAAGGCGTCGTCGATCTGGGCACCGATCGCGAGATCAACATGGAGCGATTGACCGCGCTGGCCCCCGATCTGATCCTGACCACGCCCTATGTTCAGGGTTTGCGCGGACGTCTGGAAGAAGTGGCGCCCGTGCTGACCTACAGCATCTACGACCAGGACAAGCAGCCCTATCGCAAGGCGCGGGAAGCCACCCGGGATCTGGGGCGGAAACTGGAATGCCGGGAGGCCGCCGCACAGCTTCTCGACAGTACGGACAGCTTTTTTGCACGGCTTGCTACACAGGACCGGAATCGGCCATCGGGGCCTCTGCTGTTGCTGCGTTTCATGGATGCGCGTCACGTGCGGGTCTATGGCAAGGGCAGTCTTTTCGATGACATCATGACGCAGATCGGCCTTGCCAATGCCTGGCAGGGCTCGACCAACGCCTGGGGCTTCCAAACCGTGGGGATCGAGCAGTTGGCCGAGGCCGCGGGGCCGGAAACGCGAATCTTCACATTCGAACCGCTTCCCGGCGAGGTTCGGCCGACGCTGGAGGAAAGTCCTCTGTGGACCCGCCTGCCTGCGGTGAAGGCCGGGCGTTTCTCCGTGCTGCCGGCCGTTCTGATGTTCGGCATGCTGCCTTCGGCCTTGCGGTTCGCCCGTATCCTCTCGGCGCATCTCGGAGAGGACGGGCATGAAGGCTGAGGAAAGCGGCCGTTCCCTGCTTTTCGTCCTGATGCTGGCGGTCCTGCCCGCTGGCGGTATGACGCTCTGGTCCCTGGGGCCGGAGCTACTGGCGCTTCGCGAAACTGTCGAGGGGTTCGATGCACAGCGCCTGGTTCTGCTCTATTCGTCCTTGCCGCGTCTGGTTACCTCATTGCTGGCCGGAGCCGCGCTGGGCGTTGCGGGGGTCATCCTGCAGCAGGTGCTGCGAAACCCCCTGGCGTCACCCACCACTCTGGGGCTCTCTGCCGGCGCCAAGCTCTCGCTCTCGCTCGCCACGCTCTATGCCCCGGGCCTTTTCGTCCTGGGCCACGACATCGTTGCTCTGGCCGGCAGTCTTGCCGCCGGCCTCGTCGTGCTGGCCCTGGGGGCAAGACGGGATTTCTCGCCGGTCACCCTGGTCCTGGCCGGGTTGGTCGTCAGCCTCTACTGCGGTGCGCTGTCCGCTCTGCTGGTCCTGCTGAACGATCGCTACCTGGAAAGCCTGTTCATCTGGGGCGGTGGCTCGCTGCAGCAGCAGGACTGGTCCGTGCCGCTGACCATGCTGCCGCGCCTGCTGGTCCTGGGCGTCGTCGTTGCCCTGCTGGTGCGCCCGCTGGAACTCCTGAGCCTTCCCGACGACCAGGCACGCGCCCTGGGGCTGCGCACGGCCACCATTCGCTGGGGTGGGGCGGCTGTCGCTCTCTGCCTGACCGCTGTCGTGACCTCGCTGGTTGGCGTGATCGGATTCATTGGCCTGCTGGCGCCTACGGTTGCCCGCCTGTGCGGTGCTCGGCGCTTCCGGCAGCGACTGGTCTGGGCTGCCTTGCTGGGGGCGGCCTTGCTGTGGCTCACCGATCAGGCGGTTCAGGTTGCAGCAGGAAGCCTTGCGGATTTCCTGCCCACCGGCGCAGTGACCGCGCTGTTCGGCACACCATTGCTGCTTCTGCTGCTGCCGCGCCTGTGCGGCCAGGACCGGCCGCCTTCCCTGTCCCCCAGGGCGATTGCACCGAGGCAAGCCAGGACCACCTTCGTTCTCCTTGTACTCCTGGCCCTCCTGATCGTTTTGTGCCTGCTGGCCGTGGTTGCCGGCCGCCTGCCGGATGGAAGCTGGGGGGTGCTGCCAGGTGCATTGTTCGGGGACATCCTGCCCTGGCGCTTGCCACGCATGCTGGCGGCCTTGGCGGCCGGCCTGATGCTGGCGGGGGCCGGTTTGATCCTGCAGCGCCTGACCGCCAATGAAATGGCCAGCCCCGAGGTGCTGGGGGTGAGCGCCGGCGCCACGATGGGCATGGCGGCGCTGATTTTCCTGGTTGCAAGCCCCGCGCTGCCCATGCAGATGGGTAGCGCGGCTCTGGGAGCACTGGCGGTCCTCCTGCTTATCCTGATGCTCGGTTGGCGCAGCGGTTTTGCGCCCGAGCGCGTCATCCTGGCCGGTATTGCCCTCAATGCCCTGCTGGATGCGGTGGTGGCCCTGCTGTCGGCCACGGGAGATCCGCGCGCCTTTCAGCTGCTGAACTGGATTGCCGGCAGCACCTATGGCGTGATCCTGGAAACCGCATTACCGGCCCTGGCAGCTGCCTTGCTGTTGCTGGGGCTGTGTTGTCTGGGGCTGCGCTGGCTGGATGTCCTGCCCCTGGGGCGGGCGGCGGCGCAGGCTGTCGGCATTGCTGTCCGGCGGGCCCGTATCCTGCTGTTCACCCAGGCGGTATTGCTGACGGCGGCTGGAACCATGATCGTCGGTCCGCTGTCCTTCGTCGGGCTGATGGCCCCCCATATTGCGCGCGAACTCGGGCTCCTGCGGGCACGCAGCCAGTTGCCGGGCGCCTTGCTGGCAGGCGCTGCGGTGATGGTGCTGGCCGACTGGATCGGACGCAACCTGGTCTTTCCCTACCAGTTGCCGGCTGGCCTGGTATCGGCCCTGGTTGGTGCGCCTTTCCTTATGCTGCTGCTGCGCCGGAAGCGTTGAGCATCGCATTTCCCCCATGATGTTGATCGGCAGTATTCAATTGCCGCCTGACGCAAAGGGAGTATAACTGAAGCAAAACAGGAGCGGCGGCTGGGGGAGGCCGCTGTGTCGCTAGTACATGGGACTGTACGGTGCCGGTGCCCTCAAGATTCGCCCTGCCCAGACAGACTCAAGCAGCAGGGGGATGTAGGGGGAACATGCAGAGGTATCCAGGCACCACCGGTGACGGGCAAGGCTATTCATCCATATCGAGACGAAGCTTGTTGCAGGGGGTTGGAGCGGCAACGGCCGTTTCGGCCATTTCTGCAGGCACAGCTTCAGCGGGCCAGCAGGAGGCGCCTGAAATCCTGCAGGAGGCGACGCAGTCACCGCCACAGACGGTCGGTGTCCTGAGTGCTCCATCTCTGGTTGATGAGGCGTTGAGCCAGCTGGACGGCATCTGTCGCGATATCCTGCAGCGCTCGGAAATACCCGGCTTGGCGGTGTCCGTTGTGCGAGGGGGAGAGACGGTATTCGCGGAAGGTTATGGTTTGCGCCGCATCGGAGCCGGTGAGGGCGTCGATGCAGATACCGTGTTCCAGATTGCCTCCTGTTCCAAGTCGCTTGGAGCCACCGTGGTTGCCAGCCAGGTCGATGCAGGCCTAGTGACGTGGGACATGCCTGTCAGGACGCTGCTGCCGTGGTTCGAGCTTGCCGACCCCTGGGTAACTGAGCATGTGACTCTTGGTGACCTCTATGCACATCGCTCGGGCTTGCCGGATCATGGCGGGGATGACCTGGAGGACCTGGGCTACGACCGGCGCACAATTCTAGAGCGCTTGCGTTACCTGCCGCTTCATTCCTTCCGTGCGCATTATGCCTACACCAATTTCGGTCTGACAGCGGCCGCCGAGGCGGTTGCGGAGGCGGCGGGGCAGGACTGGGCCAGTCTTTGCGAGGCCTCGCTCTATCGCCCGTTGGGCATGGATATGACCAGTTCACGCTATTCGGATTACCAGTCGCGATCGAACCGTGCCCACGGGCACGTTTCCATCAAGGGGAATTACCAGCCGCGCTATCAGCGACAGCCCGATGCGCAGACGCCGGCCGGGGGCGTAAGTTCCAGTGTGCGCGACATGGCGAAGTGGATGGCATTGATCCTTCAAGGTGGCCGCTTCGAGGACCGCCAGGTCGTCACGCAGGAAGCGCTGTTGCCGGCAACCTCGGCTCAGGTCATATCCGCGCATCCTCATGCGATGGATGCACGGGCCGGTACCTATGGCTTCGGCTTCGGTGTCGGAACGGAGGCATCGGGACGGGTGTCGCTCAGCCACTCCGGGGCCTTCGCTCTGGGGGTCGGCAGCAACTATGTCATGATCCCGTCACTGGGACTTGGAATTACGATACTTACCAATGCTGCCCCCACCGGTGCCGGGGAGGCCATTTCCGCATCCTTCATGGACCTGGCTCAGTTCGGGTCCATCACACGCGACTGGTTTTCAGCCTACCAACCCCTGATGGAGCCTATTGTGGCACCGGTTGGCAGCCTTGTTGGACGGTCCAGGCCTGTTGATGCCGCAGCGCCCCGGGCGTATTCCAGCTATGCCGGGCGCTATCACAGCGCCTATTTCGGAGAGGCCAGCGTGGTCGAGAGAGCAGGGGATCTCTATCTGTTTCTGGGCCCGGATCGTGAGGAAAACCGACTCGAGTCCTGGGACGGGGACAGTTTCATCTACAGGCCCTTGGGTGAAAACGCGCCCGATGGCTCTGTCTCACGCGTTTCCTTCTCGGATTTCCAGAATGGACAAGCTGGCGCGGTGACCGTCGAATTTCTGGACCAGAACGGCCTGGGCCACTTCACGCGCTAAGAAGTCGAACAGCCAGAGAGTCCCAGGCAAGAACAAGAACGATCCAGGCTCATGACCTCTCAAATCCCTTCCTTCCTGCCCGTTCGGGCTGTGCTTGCTGTAGCCCTTCTCCTTGTTTTCCTTTCGGCCGAGACTGCCTGGGGTCAGTCCCGGGAGATTGAGAATCTGGTCGTGGACCAGAACAGAGTGATCGAACGTTTTCGCCAGCCGCTCGAAGTGCAACCCAGCCTGGACCTGGCCGTGCCTCTGGAGCGCCGTGCCCTGGTTGATTTGCCCGAGAAGCCTTACCTTCTCAGGCGCATTGCGTTCAGTGGAACGAAGGTTATCCCCTATCCTGAATTGGGGCCGCTTTGGCAAGACCTGAAGGGACAAGCTGTCGGCCGAGGCCAGATCGAGGACCTGGTCGTTGCGGTTGAGCGTTACTACTACGAACGGGATTACTTCGCGCGCGCCTTGGTGACCGAGTGGGATGTCGAGGCAGGGGTGCTGCATATCCAGGTTTTTGACGCCTATATCGAGGAAATCCGTATCAACAGCGATATCCCGGATGTCGCCAGCCGTTTGCAGCCCTATCTGGATCGGATTGCGGGACAGGTGCCCTTGAGGGTCTCAAGACTTGAGCGGAACCTGCTTCTGATCGAAGACCTTGAAGGGTTCTCCATTGATGCTCTGCTGGAAAAGATCCCCGATAACGTTCAGGCCGGCCGATTGACCCTGCAGGTTGATCCCGAGGGTCCCGGTGGCCGCGTGGTGTTCGACAATACCGGATCAGACGATATCGGCCCCTATCAGGCCATCGGCCATGTAGAGGTTGGAGATATTTTCCAGCTGTTCGAGAGTAATGCCCTGACTGTTGTGACCAACCCCTTCAAACCCAGGGAATTTTTCATGGGGCAGTGGCAGCAATCCGCGCCGCTTGGAACGGAAGGCCTGCGCTTTGGTTACTCGCTTGGCTATGTTGAGTCACGACCCGGCGGCGAGGCAGCCGAGCTCGATATCGAGGCGAAGACCACCTTGAGTTCGTTCTGGTTGGAGTATCCTTTCCTGCGCCGCATCGACTACAACCTCCTTGGGCGGCTGGATATCTCGACACAGGACGATCGAATCTGGGCTGGTTCGACACGCATCATTACAGACAGGCAACGCTGGGCAACCCTGAGTGCCAGCTATGATCAGAACTTCGAGTCCTCGGCTTTCCTGGGTCGCGTGTCCCTTTCACAAGGCCTGGAAAGCCTGGGCTCCAGTGATGTGGATGCTTTCGACGTCGCCAGATATGGCGGGCGACCGGATTTCAGCCTGATGGCAGTGGAGGGGCATTGGCATCAGAACCTTGATGAAGATTGGAGCCTGGCCGCCTCGGCGACGGGTCAATTGGCCTTTACACGCCTACCACAGACCATGCGCCTGACATTGGGCGACAACAGCTTTGCACGGGCCTATTCACGGACTTCCGTGGTGGGTGACAGCGGTTTTGCCGGTGCTCTGACCCTGCGCTACAGCCTGGATAGCCTGCTCGACGAGGTGAAAGGGCTGTCCAGCTTTGCCTTCGTGGACCAAGGCTATCTGCACAACGATCCGCTTGGTACGGAATTCCGCGCCGCACACCTCGGCTCTGTCGGTTTGGGCCTTGCCTTCCGTGACCTGGCAAGCATTACGCTTGCGCAGCCTACCTGGTCGAGCCGGGAGATCGAGGATCGGGGAACCCAGGTTTTCTTCCAGTTGCAATACGCCTTCTGACTCCGTCGCCCTGGCTGAGTCTATCGCTCTGGGTCGGGAAAAGCGGTGTGGGATTCCTGCGTTGACCTTTCCTGTCGGTCTGAGCAGGATTCGCTGCAAGCAAGAACTCCCGCCAGGGAGCTCCCATCCGGCCGTTCGGCCAAGTACAGCCAGAAACCACAACGAGAGAAGACTGAAGAGGAAATGCCATGCGCCTGCTTCTTGCCATGATGAAGCACGAGACCAACACCTTTTCCCCGGTGCCGACCCCTCTGGAGCGCTTTGCGCGGCGCGGAAACACGCCGCTGCGCGGTGCGGACGCCGTCGCTGCCTATCGCAACACCGGGACCGTGCTCTGCGGCTACATGGACGAGGCCGAGCAGGCCGGGGCCGAGATCGAAGTGGCGATTGCCGCCGAGGCCTGGCCCAGTGGACCCGTGGAGGACGAAGCCTACCGCATCATGACCGATGCCATCTGCGAAGCGGTCGAGAAGGGCGGCTGGGACGGAATTCTGCTGGACCTGCATGGCGCCATGGTGACCGAGAGTCTGGAGGACGGCGAGGGCGCTCTGGTTCGACGGGTCCGGGAACTGGCCCCCGACACTCCCATTGCCGTGGGCCTGGACATGCATGCCAACCTCTATGACGAGATCGTCAGCAATTCCAATGTGGTGGCCGGATATCAGACCTATCCGCACATCGACATGTACGAGACGGGACGCCGGGCCGGGCGCGCACTGATCGGTCAGATCAAGGGCTCGGTCAAGCCAACGCAAGCCTGGGCCAACAATCCCATGCTGCCGCATGTGATGCGCCAGGGAACCGATGACCATCCCAACAAGGAGATCCAGGCGCGCTGCATCGAGATGGAACAGCGCCCCGAGGTGCTCTCGGCCAGCCTGTTCGTCGGTTTTCCCCATGCCGACATCCGCGAGGCGGGCCTTTCGGCCGTGGTGGTGACCGACAACGATCCCAGCCTGGCCGAGCAGATGCGGGACGAGTTGCTGGACATGGCCTGGAAAGCGCGTGAAGCCTTCGTCTATCACCCCGAACCTCTTGCGGACTCCGTGGCCCGGGCCAAGGCCATTCCCAAGGACATGGAAAAGGGGCCCGTGATTCTGCTGGACCATTACGACAATGCGGCCTCCGGCGGGACCATGGACACGACGGCCGTGCTGGCAGAGATCCTGAGACAGGAGCTGGAGGATGTCGCCGTCTTCGGTATCTTTGATCCCCAGGCCGTGCAGCAAGCGGTGGCCGCGGGCATTGGTGAGACGGTCACGCTGAAGATCGGCGGCAAGCTGGACATGCCGGCCATTCCCGCGGAGAACAAGCCTTTGGAGGTAACCGGTCGTGTGAAGACCATTTCCGAAGGGCGCTATCGCAACAAGGGGCCGATGTACGCCGGTGTGGCCATGGATATGGGCACGGCCGTGGTGCTGGATACCGGCAAGGTGGATATCGTGGTCATCTCGCGCCATGTGGAGCCGCACGACATCAATGTCCTGCTGAGCCTGGGGATCGACCCCTTGCAAAAGCGTTATGTCATGCTGAAGAGTCGTATTCACTGGCGTGCCGGCCTGAAGCACATTGCTCGGGATATCATCGAGTGCGCCGGCATCGGGGTGTGCACCTCGGACTACAGCCAGCTGAACTTCTCGAAGGTGCGCCGTCCGGTCTATCCCCTGGATGAAATCAGCGATCGGCGCTGAACAGGGATATCTTCCAAGAAAAAGCGCCGGTTCCTGTCGGAACCGGCGCTGATCTTGCAGTCGGTGTAGCGGGGTCGAGTCAGGCTGCTTGCTGGCAGAGGGGCTCGACCCTACCGGTAAAAAAAGTCTCGTGGAGACCCTTGATCGCCTTGCTGAGATCCTGGCGCTGAACCAGGAACTGTACGTCCACACTGCGCGTGTTCTGATGCGCGGCAATGACGTCGACACCTGCGGCCTCCAGGGCGTCAAGGCCCCGCGACAGGACACGCAGGCCATTGAGATTGCGCCCGATGACCGAGGCAATCGACAGGGAGCGCACGGTGATTTCCGCTGAAGGATAGCGCTCCTTCAGATCGTGCTCCACACGCTTGATGGACTTCAGCGAAGCGTCCACGTAATGCGTGATGGTGTTGGCGTTCGAAGTCTTGGAGGTGATGCGCACCTTGTGCCGGGTCAATGCCTCCAGGAAGGCAGCGTCGTAGCCCTTGACGCCCACCATGTCCTGTTCGAACAGCTCGATGGAGTAGATGTCCAGGCCGGTCACGATTTCTGCCGAACCGGTCTCGGTCGTGCTTTCATCGATCAGGGTGCCCGGATCCTCGGGCTCGAAGGCATTGGTCACGCGCAGCGGGACGCTGGCCTGCCGCAGGGTCTTGGCCGCCTTCGGATGGATGGCCTCCATGCCCATGTTCGACAACTGGTCGGCCACATCGTAGTTGGTGTGGCCCAGCTTGCAGACCGCATCCGCGCCCACGATTCTCGGGTCGGCGGACGAGAGGTGGAATTCCTTGTGGATGATGGCCTCACGTGCAGACGTCAGGGCGGCGATCTGCGAAAAGGTCACCTCGGAATACCCACGGTCGAATTCCTTCATCAGGCCTTCGGAGCACTGGGCATAACCCGTGACGATGGGCAGCTCGTTCTCGAGATCAATGTCGGCGAAGGCCGATTCGATCCGTTCACGCAGGCTGTGCTCAGCGTCGTCGCGCCAGCCGCTCAGGTCCACGAAGCGTGCGTTCACGTCCATGCGACGCAACAGCATGGAGGTGACGAAGGCCGAATGGGCCTCGCCCAGGCCCGAGAGCAGCTCGCGGATCACCAGCATGTGCTGTGACAGGCGGAAGTGCCCGTAGGAACACAGCCGCTGCAGGTCGATCAGGCAACTGCGCGCGCCCTCGATGCGTTCGCGCACGAAGTCGTCGGCAAAGCTGCGGTCGGCAGGATGCTCCAGGACCTTTTCGTGCGCCGCGCACATGGCTTCGGCGACACGGCTCAGCGCATCCGACCAGCCATGGTCGCTGTCAGAGCTTGAGAAGAGTGCATAGACACCCGGCTCGCCGGACTTCTTGTGCTCCAGCAACAGGTCCGTGATCCCGCCGAAGGCGGAGACCACGAAGATCCTGTTATAGAGCTCGCTGCCCGTGCGCTTGCCGACAATCAGGCTGTCTGCCAGCTCGTTGACATGCGACATGGATGTGCCGCCGATCTTCTCAACGGTATGCTCTCCGGCCGAATGGCCAGCTTCAATGGATCTGTCAGTCATTGCTTTCCTGCCCCTTGGGGCAAATTTCTGTGTCAGCTGTCGGCTGGCGCGTAGGACCCATCGGCCTGGTGCACTTCATTGCCGGTGACCGGTGGATTGAAGCAGCAGGCCATGACAAGTTCCTCGTCGGCGCGCAGCGTGTGTTTGTCGTGCTGATCCAACGCGTACATCACACCCGGCTTGATCTCGTGGGTCTCGCCGGTGGCCAGGTCGGTGATCGAGCCCTTTCCCTGCATGCAGTACACACTCTCGAAGTGGTGCTTGTAGTGGAAGGTATGCTCGGATCCGGCTTCCAGGATCGTGATGTGGAAGGAAAAGCCCATGTTGTCGTCGGCCAGAAGCATGCGGACCGAAGTCCAGTGTGCATCCGACACGGCGCGCGGGCCGTTCTTCAGTTCATTGAAATCGCGAACGATCATTCTTTTTCTTACTCCGCTGCGTGTTTCAGGCCGGTGCAACTCAATGCAGCCTGTTCCAGTATATCCAGACCCGCCTTGAATTGCTCCATCGGCGTGGTCAGCGGTGCCAGGACCTTCACGACCTCGTCATCGGAACCCGATGTTTCGATGATCAGGCCATGCTGGAAGGCCTCGGCGCAGATGGCTTCGGCCAGTTCCCCGGAACCGACATCGACGCCTTGCATCATGCCACGGCCTTTCAGGCGTGCGCCAGGGATACCGTCGGCAATGCGCTGGAGGCGTTCGGTGAGCACCTCGGCCTTCTCGGCAATTTCCTTCACGAAGCGGTCGTCGGACCAGAATTTCTCCAGTGCAACGCGCGCCGTCACAAAGGCGTGGGTGTTGCCGCGGAAGGTGCCGTTGTGTTCCGCCGGTTTCCAGATGTCATGTTCCGGACGCACCAGCAGGGCGGCGAAGGGCAGGCCAAAGCCCGAAAGCGACTTGGCCAGCGGGATCAGGTCAGGCTCGATGCCCATTTCGTCGAAGCTGAAGAAGCTGCCCGAACGGCCAATGCCGGCCTGGATGTCGTCGACGATCAAGAGAGCGCCATACTTCTTCGCCAGGCGGGCGATGCCCTGGACCCATTCGGTCGAGGCCGCATTCAAGCCACCTTCGCCCTGGATCAGTTCGACGATGAAGGCTGCCGGCGCGTCGATGCCACTGGAGGTGTTGTCGAGCAGCATCTCGATCTGGGACAGGGTATCCACGTCCTCGCCGAAGGCGCCTTCGTAGGGCATGCGGGTGACGTCGTTCAGGGAGACGCCACCGCCGCCTTCACGTTTGCCAAGATTGCCCGTGGCCGCCAATGCGCCCAGTGACATGCCGTGAAAGCCGTTGGTGAAGGCAATGATGTTGCGGCGCCCCGTGACCTTGCGTGCCAGTTTCATGGCCGCTTCAACCGCATTGGTGCCGGTTGGGCCGGTCATCATCAGGCGGTGGGGCATGCCACGCGGCTCCAGGATCAGGCTTTCGAAGGTTTCCAGGAAGGCCTGCTTGCTGTCGGTGTACATGTCCAGCCCGTGGGCAATGCCGTCACCGGCAATATGCTCCATCAGCGCCTGCTTCATGTCCGGGTCATTGTGACCGTAGTTGAGTGATGAACAGCCGCCAAGAAAGTCGATGTACTCGCGACCTTCGCGATCGATCATGGTGCTGCCGCTGGCGCGCACGAAGACCGTGTCGAAAGAGCGGCAATAGCTGCGCACTTCGGATTCGCGGCGGGCAAAGATATCGGTTTCGGCTGTTGTTACAGTCGACATGGGAATTTCCTTGGTGGAGTCTGTTTAGAGTAGATGCGGTGCGTTCAATACCGCTGGGCGCTCAGGCAGCGCTGCGCAGTGCCTCGCGCAGGGAGATCGTCACCATGTATTCGGTGTCGTGCTTCCCGTCGAAATGCTCTTCGCTCTTGAAGTGGGCTTCGCTATCCACCTCGGCGTCGGCCTTGCCGGCGAATCGGGTGAAAAGTCCCCAGGAGGCATCATTATCCCGGGTGATCGTGGTCTGGATGCGCTGCACGTCCGCGCAGATATCACGGTCCAGAAGTTCCGCCAGCATGCGCTGGCCTAGGCCCTGTCCGCGGGCCTGTTCGGAAACGGCGACCTGCCAGACGAAAAGTGTCTGCGCGTCGTCGGGCAGAAGATATCCGGACACCCACCCTACGGCCTCACCATCGAGTTCGGCCAGAACACAGGTGTCGCGAAAGTGATCGCACTGGATCAGGTTGCAATACATCGAGTTCTCGTCGAGCGGTTTGCACTCCCTGATCAGCGACCAGACGGCGGAACCGTCAGCGTCCTCGGGTTTGCGCAATTTGATGGTCTTGCGCGGGACGATCTTGGGTCTGTCTTGCATGGTGGCTATCCTCATGCTCTTAATTTGTTAGCCATACTAAATATATTATCGCGAATCAAAAATCAAGAGGCTTGGAATCCCATGAGAAAATTCCCCATTTCCAGTGGGTTCCGGTTTCATCTTCAGTTAGAAAGGCTTACTATATATAAGCTCGATAAAGCGGGTCCTTAAGTGATACAAACTATATGGGATGCGAATCGTGATGGTGCGCAGGTTGCAGGACCCGATTCTCTCGGGGAAGGGTCCGCTCAGAGATGAGGTCAAACCATGGACAGAACGGATCAGAGCCTGATTGCAATTCGACGGATTTTCCGTGCGACGGAGATTTACGGTCGGGAGCTTGCCAAGGCGGCGGGCCTGACAGCCGTGCAGATTCGTGTGCTGCAGATCGTCGATGAAAATGGCCAGGCCACTTCGAAGGAAATTTCACAACGCATGGGGGTGGCCCAGGCCACGATGACGTCCCTGATCGATCGTCTGGTGGCCAAGGGAATGGTCGAGCGCAGGCGTTCGGAAGCCGACCGGCGGCAAACCAATATCTTCATTAGCGAAGCTGGACGCGCGGCCGTGAAGAAAGCGCCCGATCCCCTGCAGCAACGCTATGTGAAGCAGTTTACCGCCCTGGAGGATTGGGAGCAGGCCATGATCGTGGCCTCCCTGGAGCGCGTGGCATCCATGCTGGATGCCGAGGAGATCGATGCTTCGCCTGTCCTCGATGTGGGCGAGTTCGGATCCCGCGAACCCCGCTCCCGTGCGCGGTAGGTATTGAGCCCGGAAACGGCCGAAGAGAGGCAGCGCCAACCTTGCTTCTGGTTTCGTACCAGGGGGCTCACGCGAGAGGTGCTGAGTTATATTCAGGGCCGAGGGTTACAGCCAACGGCGCACGCGGCTTCTGTATGCAAGGTAGGCGTCGCCGAACTTTCCTTCCAGGTAGCGTTCCTCGCGACGAATGACGCCGTAATGCATCACGGCAAGTAGCGGCACCAAAAGAATCAGGTTCCACAGGCTGTCGAACAGCAGTGCAATGGCAAGGTATAGCCCTGTCATGCCCAGGTACATGGGATTGCGTGTGTAGCCATAGATGCCGTCGGTGACGATTGCGGTCGAGCTGTGCCAGGGCTCCACCGGGGTGCCGGCTCGCCGGAACCTCAACAGGCCCATAGCGATGACGAGACAGGCAATGACGGCAAGCAGGGCTCCTGCCAGATAGCGGGGCAGGGGTGGCAGGCCCGTGGCAAGCGGTAGAACCAGACTCTCAAACCCAAACCCGAGGCCAAGCGCCACTGCGAAGATCAGGGGAGGAGGGGCGATCACGCCGGCCGTATCCCGGTGTTGGGAACTGTTCGTCGACCGGGACATGGAAGAAACTCCTTACAGCTGTGTGGTTCCTTCAAGAATGGGTTGTGCTGTCCGGGTTCACAAGGCCTGCCGGCAGGTCTTTTATAAAGTCGGCTGGCCCTTGCGCAGTCTGGCAAAGCTTACCTGATGAAGTGTTCATGAAGGGTTGTTATAGTGCCTCCTTCCACGCGGCCAGGGCGCCGTTCCCGCATGGCGTTGGATCCGCGGCAGACCATCAAGAAGTCATATAAAATGGGAGGATATATCATGAAAACAGCATTTGCCCGTACGACACACCGTCTTGGGCTTGCCGGCGTTTCGCTGGTTGCGCTGACCGGCCTTTCCCTCAGCGCCCAGGCGCAACAGACCATCACCGTTGGTCACGCCATCTCCGACGATTCACACTATTCCGTTGGCGTGGATGCCTTTGCCGAGAAGTTGGCCGAATTGAGCGACGGCGCCTTTACTGTGGACGAACAGCCTTCGGGTGCGCTGGGTGGCGAGCGCGACATGATCGAAGGCCTGCAGATCGGCACGCTGGATGCGGTCATTAACTCGACCGGTCCCCTGGGCAATTTCGTGCCCGAGACCTATGTCCTGGACCTGCCCTTCTTGTTCCGCGACTACGACCATGCTCGCTGTGTCCTGGATGGCGAGATTGGTCAGAACCTCCTCGACAAGGTCGGGGAGAATGACTTGGTGGGCCTGGCCTGGACCGAGAACGGCTTTCGCCACATGACGAACAACCAGCGCGAAATTCACACTCCGGAAGATGCCGCCGGCCTGAAGGTCCGCACCATGGAGAACGAAATGCACATGGCGGCGTTTGAGGAAATCGACGTGCAGCCCACACCCATGGCCTTCCCCGAGCTCTTCACGGCCCTGCAGCAGGGTACGGTCGACGGTCAGGAAAACCCCATTTCCGTGATCCTGACCAGCAACATGTGGGAGGTTCAGGATCACCTGTCGCTGACCGGTCATGTCTACTCCCCGGCGATTATGCTGGCATCGCCGGTGCTATGGGACGGCTTGAGCGAGGAAGAGCGTGGCTGGTTCATCGAGGCCGCCCAGGCCGGGGCCGAAGCCACGCGCAGCATGGTGTCCCGTCTTGAGACCGAAGGGGTCGAGGAGTTGAAGGAAAAGGGCATGACGGTGGTCGAGGATGTCGACACCAGCGTGTTCCAGGAGGCCGTTGAGCCTTCCTATTCCGTCTATACCGACGAGCACGGCAGCGAGATGCTGAACCGGATTCGCAACAGCGATTGCTAAGCTCTGTCTCACACAGCCCACCCCGGATCCTGTTCCGGGGTGGGCTAGTCCGGGAAACATGACTTCATGGAACGATTCCTGCGTGTTGCGGACTTCACCACACGCCTGGCGTTGGTGGTGGCAGTGGCCATGCTGGTTGTCGCGGCTGCCAGCGGATTCTATCAGGTGCTGACCCGTTTCGTCTTTAATGCGCCCTCGACCTGGTCCGAGGTCCTGACGCGCTCGGCCATGATCTGGTGCGTCTTCCTGGCCATGGCGGCCTGTTTCCGCTGGGGTTACATGATGGCGGTCGAGGTGATTTACCAGCTAGTGTCCCGGCGATTGCTGCTGCTGGTCGAGATTCTGGTCGCCGTGGCCTGCCTGCTAGTGCTCTGGATCCTGCTGTATTACGGCATCGCCATGACCCTGCGTGTCAGCAGCCAGACCCTGTCGGGCCTCTATATCTCGATTGCCTGGATCTATGCCGCCATTCCCGTGGGCGCGGCCTTTTCCATTCTGGCCGTCATGGCGCGTCTGTTGGCCCAATTGACCGGACGTGAGCCATTGGGCCGCACACGGGACGAAACCTTGGATGAGGCGGAAACCAGGAGTGAACAGGAAGGCAAGCGCGCATGAACCTGGCGATTGCCATTTCCCTGATCCTGCTGTTCGCCTTGGGTGTGCCCGTGGCGGTTTCCATTGTCCTGGCCTCGGTCATCGGCATCGAGTTCTTCTCGCGCCTGCCACTGTTGATGGTGCCTCAGCGCATGCTGGTAGGGGTCGACAGTTTTCCCCTGATGGCCATTCCCTTCTTCATCCTGGCGGGCAATCTGATGGCGGCCGGGGGTGTGTCGGAACGCCTGGTGGACGTGGCCAAGTCCGTGGTGGGGGGGCTGCAGGGCGGGCTGGCCATGGCCTGTGTCCTGACCTGCATGATGTTTGCCGCGGTTTCGGGTTCAAGCGTGGCGACCACCTTCGCCATTGGCTCGATCCTGATTCCGGCCATGGTGCGCCATGACTACCCCAGGCCGCTGGCGGCCTCGATCCAGGCATCGTCCTCGGAACTGGGAGTCCTGATCCCGCCTTCGATCCCGCTGATTCTCTATGGCGTCAGCACCGATACCTCGATCGGACGGCTGTTCATCGCCGGAATCGGACCGGGCTTGCTGATCGGCGGGGCCTTGCTGACCTTTCTCTATATCTTCTGCCGAATCCGCGGCTATGGCCTGCGCGACCGCGAGGACCGCTCCTCCTTCCCGCGCGCCTTCCGCCGGGCCTGGGCGGCCCTGCTGATGCCGGTGGTGGTCATCGGCGGCATCTACGGCGGCGTCTTCACGCCGACCGAAGCTTCGGCCGTGGCGGTGGTCTATGCCTTGATTGTCGGCGGGCTGGTGTATCGCGAGCTGGGCTGGCGTGATCTCTGGCCGGTTCTGCGCAAGAGCGTCATTTCAACGGCAACGGTGATGCTGATCATTGCAGCGGCGGCGCTGTTCAGCTTCCTCATCAGCCGCTCCGGACTGCCGTCCGAGGTTGCCGGCTGGGTGACGGAGGTCTTCGACAGCCCGGTCACCTTCCTGTTGGCGGTCAACGTCATGCTGTTGATCATCGGCATGTTCGTGGAAACGTCAGCGGCGATTCTGGTATTGGCGCCGATCTTCACGCCGATTGCGGTTCAGTACGGCATCGATCCGGTACACTTCGGCCTGATCGTCGTGGTGAACCTGGCGCTGGGCATGTTCACGCCGCCCTTGGGCGTCAATCTTTTCGCCGCCTGTGCCGTGGCCAACCTGTCCATCGACAAGCTGATCCCCTGGCTGATGCGCTTCGTCCTGGTGGTTCTGGCCTGCCTGATGGCGATCACCTATCTGCCCTGGATCTCTCTGGGGCTGGTGGACCTGCTCTACTGAGTTTCTGCGTGCAAGGAACTCGGAGCTTCCGTGGATTCACAGGATGTCCAGGGGTTGCTTGCGACGTGGCGGCGGAAAAGCCTGGTCCAGTTCGCTCAAATCGTCCTCGCTCAACTGCAGGTCAAGCGCGGCCCGGTTTTCCTCGACATGGGCGGCCGTTCCGGCCTTTGGAATGGCAATCACGTCCTCTTGGCGCAGCAGCCAGGCGATCGCCACTTGGGCCGGGTTTGCGTCCTGCCGTGCGGCCACCCCTTGCAGGCCCGGGTTGTCCAGCATGCGCCCTTGCTCGATGGGGGAATAGGCCATGATCGGGATCTGTCGCTCGCGGCACCAGGGCTGCAAATCCCATTCTATGCCGCGGCGGGTCAGGTTGTAGAGGACCTGGTTTGTCTGCACCGCGGTGTCGTCGCGCAGTGCCATCAACTCCTCCATGTCCGAAACGTCGAAATTGCTCACACCCCAGTGGCGGATCTTGCCGGCCGTGACCAGTTCCTCGAAGGCCTCGATGGTTTCCCGCAGGGGCGTTCCGCCGCGCCAGTGGAGCAGGTAGAGGTCGAGGCGATCCGTTCCCAGTCGCTCCAGGCTGCGTTCGCAGGCCTTGATGGTGCCTTGCTTGCTGGCATTGCTCGGCAATACCTTGCTGACTAGGAAAACCTCGTCGCGCTGCCCGGCGACCGCCTCGCCGACAAGCTGCTCGGAAGCCCCGTTGCCATACATCTCCGCTGTGTCGATCAGGGTGAGGCCCAGGTCAATGCCACGGCGCAGGGCCCCAATTTCCTCCTCGCGTGAACGTAAGCCATCACCCATGTACCAGGTGCCCTGACCCAGGGCCGGGACCATTTCACCGGAGGGGAGGGTGCGGGTTCGGATAGCGGAGTTGGGCACGGCAGTTCTCCTTCAGGCATTGCATATGGAGCGAGGTCAGCTCGAGGCTATCTGCAGCCTTCAGATGTGCCAAGACTACGATGCTGCTGCATCAGCCCAAACATTTCCCACAGCGCACAATAATGATTTCTGGCTCTGAACGTAGTTCTCCAGAGCGGAAAGATGATAGCTTCCATATAGGGAGTGCACTGCATTTTGATGACTTTTCACCAGGGCCCGACTTTCAGTCGTATGACGGAATTTTATTGGTTTGGAGTTAGAAATCGAAAGCAGAGCCTTGGAGGCCCAAGAGCACATTTGGGAGCAGCGGGAGATTCAAGGATGTATCATACCGATAATTATAAAAATAATATTACAGGGCGTTCCATTTTAGATATTCTTACTCCTGATCTTGTAGTCATGGAGGAAGCATTCAATAAGAATATGGCTCATTTTAGGAGTATAGTATCCAACAGGATATCTCATAGGCCGCACTGTAAGATGCACAAGTCCTCCATAATTGCACAGAAGCAATTAAAGGAAGGAAATTCAAAGGGGGTTTGCTGCCAGACACTGTCAGAAGCTGAAGTTCTTTCGGAGAATGGTATAAAAGATATTTTCATAACAAATCAAATAGTTAATAAAAATAAAATAAATATACTTTCTGAATTAAATAAATACAGTTATATAAAAATATGTGTGGATAATGCCAATAACATAAAAGATATAAATGAGATTTCCAAAAATAAAGGAATTAGAATTGACTTGATGATCGAGATAAATTGCGGCGGAGGTCGGTGTGGAGTGAACTCCTACGATGAGTTTCATGGTCAATATAAACTTATTGAAGAAATGGAACATGTGAATTTCAAAGGGGTCCAAGCATACAATGGTTCAAGCCAGCATGTTTATGAAAGAGAGGAGCGTCATAGGGAGTCCGAGAGGACTTACAGTATGATAAGAGAATATCTGAGGTGTCTCGATAAAGAGAACCATGAAGATATAGAAATCAGCGGAGGGGGAACGGGAACGCTCGAATTCGATATTGAGAGTGGGCTCTTTACGGAAACCCAGGCTGGGTCATACCTCTTCATGGATATGGATTATGCGCGCGTAGCCGGTGATTCGGAAAAAGGGGTAGGGGGATTTGATAATTCCCTATTCGTAATCACGAGCGTGATCAGCAAGCCAAGTCCGGAGATCGCTGTTTGTGATGCGGGTCTTAAGTCTCACTCGGTGGATAGCGGCTATCCACTTGTGCATGGTGATACGGGGCTGACAGTAATCGGCGTGTCGGACAATCATTGTGTCGTAAAGGATGAGAGCAATTCATTGAATATAAACGACAGGATTTTGTTGATACCCGGTCATTGCGACCCGACTTGCAATCTCTACGACAGATATTTGATTATAAATAATGATGCTGTGAGCGACATATGGGACATAGATGCAAGGGGCAGAAACATCTAAAGACAAGGTTCGAGAAGGGGTTCTGCTGCCGCGGCTGAAGTCCAAGCTGACTTAATGGACACAATGCAGGGACATCCCTTCATTGGTCTTTGCTCCTATAGAAGCAGCGTCCGGTGTAGTGATCGCGCGCCTCGATGGTTCCGAAAACCCCTATGGTGGCAAAACCGGAAAGACAGGATTGTGACAAATCCATCTGATGGTGCTAGCATACGGAAAACAAACGAAAACGATATGAACCCATCTCACCAAACAGGGGGAGCAGAAATGAAATACTGGTCAACACGGATTCTTACGGGTGCAATCGCCGCCACGGCAATGACGATGGCCGGATCCGCCCAGGCGCAAGAATATGAAATGGCGATCGCGACAATCGTGCCCGAAGATCTGACTAATAACGAGATCTATCCTGGCCTCATCCATTTCAAGAACCTGGTGGAAACACGCACCGGAGGTGATGTCGCCGTGGAGGTCTTCGGCGGTTCCCAGCTCGGCTCAGAGGTCGAGACCGGCTCCCAGGTCCAGTCGGGCGGTCAGGCGCTTCAGTCGACGGTGATGTCCTCGGGTGCCATGTCTTCCTTCTACGACAAATATCAGGCAGTTACCACGCCCTTCCTGTTCGAGAACTGGCGCCAAGCCTGGACTTTCTTCGATGGTGAATGGTTTGCCGACTTCATGGAAGGGGCCATCGAGGCCGCTGATATGCGCTATCTCGGCACATTCGATGATGGCGGCGGTTTCGTCGCCTTCACCAACAACGAGCGCCTGATCAAGACGGTTGAGGATCTCGAGGGCCTCAACATCCGCGTCGAGGAGAATCCTGCACACATCGCCACGATGGATGCCATGGGAGCCTCTGCGACACCATTGCCCTGGGGCGAGGTCCAGACCGCCTTGGAGACCGGACTGGCCGATGGTCAGTTCAATGCACCGGTCGTCAACACGGCTTTTAACCTCGATGACGTGACGGACTACACGACGCTGACCGGTCATGTGTACAACACGCAGACCTGGATGGTCAGCGAGACCTGGTATCAGAGCCTGCCCGAGGAGTATCAGCGGATCATCACCCATGCGGCCCAGGAGGCGATCCAACTCGCACACGGCACCTCCGGCGCCCTGGCGACGGCGAGCTGGCAGGAATCCTGCGAGATTTTCGAGGAATGCTACGTCATGCCCGCCGAGGAGCGGCAAAAGATGGCGGATATGGCACGTCCCGCCTGGAAAGAGTGGATCGTCAACGATTTCGGTCTCGAGGAGTCGCTCATTGACGAGCTTTGGGCCGAGGTCGATCGTGTCGGCGAAGAACTGAAGGAGCAGGACTACCAACGTTACGGACAATAATCCGTGTGTCGGTCTCCTTGCACTTGAACTTCCATGCGACGGCACAAAGTGCCGGGCCGGATGCGCGTTATGGATCGCGCATCCGGCTAGCCTCCTTCAAAGCCTGATCCGGGGTTCTTGCCCATGTCGGTTCTCAGTGTCGCCCGGCGAGTCAGCGATTGTGTCAATCACGCCGCCGTCGTTGTCTGTATTCTCTGCGTTCTTGCCATGCTGGCGATTTCCTTTATCGGCTTCCTCTACACCGTCTTTACCGGTGGCGCATTGAGCTGGACCTATTCGCTCGCGCGCATCTTCCTGCCCTGGATCGGCCTGATATCGACAACGATCGCCTTGTACTGGGGAGAGCACGTAGCGATGACCCTGTTCGTCAGGCTGCTTCCCGAACCTCTGGTCAAGGTGGCCGCGATCATCTGTCTGGTGGTCATCGCCATCTTTGCCTTGATGATGATCTGGTATGGCTGGCAATTCTTCATCAACGCGCGGCAGACCTACATGGTCTCCCACATGATCCAGATTCCCCAATATTTCACAGCCATCGCGGTTCCTCTCACCGGGATTGTCACCCTTATCCACCTTGTGCGCGGCTTCGACCTGCTCGAGCACTTCGTCACCGTTGAAGACGTCACCCAGCAGGCGATCCGCGAGCAGCAGGCGGAGGACGTGTGATGGCCCCCGCTCTAATCGTATTCGTTCTCCTTCTGGCAGTCGGTACACCTGTCGCCGTCGTCATGGCCATGGCGGGGGTCGCCGGCAGTTATTCCATCGGTGGCGAGCAGATGATCAGCATCATCGCCGATCGCATGTTCGCGGGGGTTTCCGGCTATATGCTGATCGCGGTGCCGTATTTCATCTTTACGGCCGAACTCATGAATCAGGGTGGGCTGACCCAGAAGCTGATCACCTTCAACAACGCACTTCTCGGCCGCATACGGGGGGCGCTCAGTCATGTCAACGTGACGGTGTCAATCTTCTTCGCCGGCCTCACCGGGGCCGCGATCACGGACACGGTGGCGCTTGGCAAGATCCTGATCCCGGCCATGAAGAAGCAGGGCTACGATGCCGAGTATGCAGCAGCGATCACAGCGTGTTCGTCCATCATCGGACCGATTATCCCGCCAAGCGTGGTGATGGTGGTCTATGCGACGATCTTGCGCGATACCTCGGTCATCGATCTCTTTGCCGGCGGTATCATTCCCGGTCTGCTGATGGCCATGTCGCTTCTGGTTATGAGCTTCGTGCTATCCTGGATGCGCGGCTATCCCAAACAGGACCCGACACCGATCCGGGTTGCGGTGATAGCCTTTTTCTCGGCACTGCCAGCGCTGATCGTGCCCGTCATCATACTCGGCGGCATCCTGACGGGCATGACGACGGTGACCGAAGCGTCCGGTTTCGCGGCAGTCTATGCACTGGCAATCGGCTTCCTCTTCTATCGCAACCTGACCTGGCGTAAGGTTTGGGCAGCACTGGTCACCACGGTGCGTTTCTCGGGCGTCGTCTTCTTTCTGCTGGCGGCTTCGGCGGTGCTGAGCTGGTTTGTCACCCGCTCAGGCATAGCCCGCGATGCCGCTGAGCTGATCACCACCGTCTCCGATGTCGGGTTCATCCAGCTCATGATGGTGTGCGTGCTGCTGATCCTGGTCGGTACGGTCATCGACGTCCTGCCGGCGCTTGTGGTCGTTGGTCCGGTGCTGGTTCCGGCCATGATCAACCTCGGCTTCGATCCGCTCCACTTCGCGATTCTGATGATTGTCACGCTCAACATCGCGAATGTGACACCGCCCGTCGGGATGACCTTGATGACGGCTGCCCAGATTGCGAAAGTGCCCTATGAACGCGCGATCGTCGCCTCACTGCCGTTCTATCTTTCGTTCATCACGGTGATCGTCCTGCTGGCGTTGTTCCCGGCACTTTCGACCTGGATCCCCAGCCTGATCCGATAGACGGTCCCGGCAGCAGGAGCATGTTATCCATGTCGCTCAGCAATTCGCATGTCATGACCGAATACCGACAGCTCACGCCAGGCTCGGCGCAACTCTACGAACGGGCCAATCAGGTCTTCCCGAGCGGCATCACTCATGATTCCCGGCATATGAAGCCCTATCCGATCTATGTCGAGCAGGCCGAAGGCGCGCACAAGCGCGACGTCGACGGCAACGACTATATCGACTATTTCGGTGGGCATGGCGCGCTGCTACTTGGGCACTCGCATCCCGAGGTAACCGAGGCGGCGCAGGCGGCACTGACGCGCGGCACACAGTATGCGGCAAGCCACGAACCCGAAGTGATCTGGGGTGAGGCGGTGCTGCGCATGCTTCCAAGCGCCGAGCGGGTCAGGTTCACTGCTTCGGGCACGGAGGCCACGCTGCTCGCCCTGCGTCTTGCGCGCGCCTTCACTGGGCGGGACAAGATCGTGCGGTTCAAGGGCCACTTCCATGGTTGGCACGATCACATGACCTCGGGCTATGTCTCGCATTTCGACGGCGCGCCCACGCCCGGTGTGCTGCGTGAGGTTGCGGAGAAGACGGTGCTTGTCGAGTCCGACGACCCGGAAGGTATCGAGGCCGCGCTTGGCCGCGACGACATCGCCGCCGTCTTCCTGGAGCCGACGGGCGGTTCCTTCGGGATGATCCCGGTTGCGGAAACCACGCTTCACGAATTGCGCCGCCTCACGCAGGCGAATGGGTCGCTCCTGATCTTCGACGAGGTGATCTCGGGGTTCCGCTGTTCGCCGGGTGGCGCGCAGCAGGCCTACGGCATCCAGCCGGATCTGACCACCCTGGCCAAGATCGTGGCCGGCGGCCTGCCAGGCGGTGCTGTTGCCGGACGCAAGGACATTCTCGACTGGCTCGATTTCGCGGCGAGCGAGGCGGCCGGACGGCAGAAGATTCTGCATCCGGGGACTTTCAACGGCAATCCGGTCTCCGCCGCGGCGGCCATCGCGATGTTGCGGATCATTGAGACGACGGATGCCTGCGCGCGCGCCAACCATACGGCCGAGACGCTGCGCCGTCGCATGAACGAGGTCCTGGCGGACAAGGGACTGGGCTGGTCGATCTACGGTACCTTCTCAGGCTTTCATGTCTTCATGAATCCACAGGGGCGCACGATTGACCCGATAAGTTTCGACCCCTTGAGTGTGCCCTGGACGGAGTTGAAGACCAAACCGGCAGAACCCGCCAATGCGCTTCGCCTCGCGTTCCTGCTTGAGGGTGTGGACATCGGCGGATGGCCGGGCGGGCTGACCTCAGCCGCGCACAGTGAGGACGATATCGAGAAGACCCTCCAAGCTTTTTCGCGTGCCCTCGATCGCCTGAGAGCCGAGGATATGCTCAAGGTTTCTGCAGCTTAGCACGCGTTTGGAATTATCTTAGCTGACGCTATTCCCGAGCGCTACGGTCCCCCAATCACCTGCCACAAGCGCGTTGCACGCTGGCGGCGGGCCGGGGTTTGCGACCGGCTGTTACAAGAGATCGCGCAAGCCTAAAGCGGTGATGTCATCAACGACTCTTACTGCGTGCGGGTCCATCAGCGGGCCGCGGTGACAACGTATGGTCCGCCCCGTTGCAAGTGATATGACAGCAGCAGCATTCGCAGTCTGGCGGCCGAACGCGTTTCCTGGGCCAACATCCCGGCCAGGAAGAACAGGAGGGAAAGTTTCACCTTCAGCCAATATCTCTACATATACCGTAGCTTGGTTGAGCGCTTCTTCGGAAAGATCAAGCAGTTCAGAGGCATCGCAACACGTTATGACCGCAAACCGGAAAAACCATCTAACCTCACTCAAGTTGGCTGTACTGCACATCAGGTTGAAGTCTTATGAGTCTGCGGCCTAATGCGTGATTCTTTCCGACACGAAGGGAAATGCCATGGGGACAGCGGTCAAACTTCGCGAGAAGGACTTCAGTAAGGTCAAAACTTGGGCGTACGTACGTATTTGAACGGGTTCATCAGTACAGTCTGGATGAAATTTTCAACCGCAAAAAAATCACTTTTAGATCGATAATTTCGCCCAACCCATTGTTTTAAGGGCAAACCTGTATTGCTATAGGCAATATCTATAGAAACAACGCAATTTTAAAATTTGCCTACCAATGAGGTTGGTGAAAGGCTTTCCTCCAAACTTCATTTGGGAGGAAACATGAAGGCTGAGTCGGTTTTTATCGATGGATCTTGGAGGAAGTCTTCCAACGGTCAGACCTTGGACATGGTTGCACCGTCAACCGGGGAAAAGATTGGTGTCATAGCGCGCGGCACGGCCGAGGATATCAATGCTGCGGTTGCCGCTGCGAGAAAGGCCTTCGAGGGGGTCTGGGGGCAGATGCCCGCCGTGGAGCGCGGACGACTGCTTTCGAAACTCGGACAAGCCATCCTCGATCATGAGGATGAACTGACGGATCTGGAAGCGCTCGATACCGGTAAACCGCTCAAGCTGGCACGCGGAGACATAAAGGCGGCCGCACGTTACTTTGAATACTACGGTGGAGCCGCCGACAAGCTTCACGGCGAAACCATTCCATTCCTCTCAGGCTATCAGGTTATGATCCTGAGGGAGCCTCGCGGGGTGACCGGCCACATCATTCCCTGGAACTATCCCGCTCAGATGTTCGGCAGAGCGCTAGGAGCGGCCCTGGCTGGCGGCAATGCCACCGTGATGAAGCCAGCCGAGGAGGCTTGCCTGAGCGTAATCCGGCTTACTGAACTCGCAGCGGATGTCGGTTTCCCGGAAGGTGCCATCAATATCGTGCCAGGTGTTGGAGAGGAGGCCGGTGCCGCGCTGAGCGCGCATCCCGACCTGGACCTCATTTCCTTCACGGGGTCTCCCGAGGTTGGAACAATCATCCAGAAGACAGCTGCGGACAATCATGTTCCCTGTGTGCTCGAGTTGGGTGGCAAATCCCCTCAGATCGTTTTTCCGGACGCGGATCAGGAAAAAGCCATCGAATCTATCGTTGGCGCACTCGTTCAGAATACGGGACAGACCTGCTCGGCCGGAACCCGGGTCCTGATCGAACGTTCGATCTACGACGACTTCATGAATGCTCTGACCAAACGCTTCAAGCAGCTTCAGGCGGGCCCTCATGATCTCGATCTCAACTGTGGTCCGGTTATTTCGAAGGCGCAGCAAGAGCGTGTTCTGGGTTTCCTGGAGCGTGCGGAGAAAGACGGCATTGAAGTGGCCGCTCAGGGCAAGATCCACGAAAAGGCGCCTGAAGGCGGCTACTACGTCCCTCCAACCCTCTATCGTGTCGTTCCACGTGATCATGAGCTCGCCAAGGAAGAGGTGTTTGGGCCGGTCCTGTCGGCCATCCCATTCGACGACGAAGCGGACGCCATCCGTCTGGCAAACAGTACGGATTATGGATTAATCGCAGGAATCTGGACCAACTCCGGCGCTCGGCAAATGCGTCTCGCCAAAGGTGTGCGAGTCGGACAGGTCTACATCAACGGCTATGGTGCCGGTGGTGGGATCGAGCTTCCGTTCGGTGGCTTCAAGAAAAGCGGCCACGGACGCGAGAAGGGCTTTGAAGCCCTGAAGGAATTCACCGTCACCAAGACAGTGGTGATCAACCACGGGTGAATCCGAATCTACAATTCTCAGTAAAAACACTAGGGAGGAAAACTGATGAAACGAACAGCTATTGTTGTGTCTCTGTCCGCGATGTTGGCGGCAAGCGTTGCACCTGGAGCTATGGCTCAAGGGCAGGATGTCCGTCTGGGCCATGTCTTCGCCACGGACAGCCCGGTAGACAACGCCAGCAAGGCCTTCGCGCAGTGCGTTACCGACGATACCGGAGGTGACATATCCGTCACCGTATTCCCGGATAGCCAGCTTGGTGGCGACGAATCACTTGGGCGGGATCTTTCGCGGGGTGGACTGGAGCTTGCGTTTCTGAACCCAGGGTCCTTGACCGGGTTGGATCCGCTCCTCGACATTCACTATCTGCCCTACATCGTGAGCTCCTTCGAGGAAGCCGACGAAGTCTTCTACAATCCGGATGGGGTGCTCCAGACAACGATCCGGGAGACGCTTGCCGAACACGGCATGAAGTCTCTGGATTTCTTTGAGCTGGAATTCCGGGCCGTTACGAATTCGGAAAGGGCAGTGGAATCCGTTTCCGACCTGGAAGGACTCAAGCTGCGCGTTCCCGGGTCGATCTCCATTCGCTCCTTCTTTGACGCTGCAGGCGTTCAGACCGTGACCCTTCCCTTTCCTGAACTTTTCGTGGCCCTGCAACAGGGCACTGTCGATGGTCAGGACAACGGCGCGAGCATCACGTACAACTCCCGGCTTTTCGAGGCACAGGAGTATATGACTCTGACGAATCACGTCTACGCCATGGGCACGATCACAGCCAGTGACCACTTCTGGCAGCAGCTTTCAGATGAGAACAAGGACATCATCAGTGCTTGTGCTACAGAAGCGGCAACCAATCAGATCGAAGACAATCGTGCAAAGAATGCCCAGTATCTGGAGGGTATCCAGGAAGGCGGCGTTGAAGTTCATGAACTGTCCGCTGAGGAAATGGAAAAGTTCGTTGAAATCGGGCGCTCTCTATGGACCGAGCTGGAGGATACCTACGGCGCAGAACGCATCCAGGCACTGAAAGAGGAAGTCGGCGCCACCGATGAGTAACGCCGCGAACGGCACCAAGGAGACCGCCCCGAAAAAGGGGCGGTCTCTGCTGGGGGCCTTTGACAAACTGGAAGACAGCCTCGCAGCTTTGGAAAAACGCGTGGCGGCGGTTTCCCTAGTCGTGATGATATTTGCGATCCTGGTGACGATTTTGGCGAGGTTCTTCAACCTTCCCATACCAAGCCTCGGGGAATATGCGCTTGTCGCCATGTCACCCATGGCATTTGTAGGTGCTGCCTTCTGCAGTTACATGCATCACCACATCACGATCGACGTAGCTGAACTGCTTAAGAACAGGTTACTCAAGACCATTCTCAGGGGTGCAGCTTCGGTTGCAATGGCAACATTTGCGGCCATTTTCACATGGCTTGCCTGGGACCTGCTAATTTACGCCTATTCCTCGGGTGAGAGCCTGATTGACCTCGGTACTCCTGTCTGGATCCCGATGGGCTTCATGGTCCTGGGAGCAGCTTTCATGTTCATTCATGCTGCCTTTGACGTTATCCGGCTTTGCACGGGAATGCCGCGCACGGGAGGTGAGGCATGAGCCTGGTCATCATTGGATTATTCGGCCTGCTCCTGATCGGCACACCTATTGCCGCAGCATTTGCTCTTGTCGTTTTCTTGAACGATGAGCGTCTGAATGTCTGGCTGGATTCCCTGAGCAATATTCCTTACGACAGCGTCTCGAGTTTCGCGCTGGTTGCCATCCCACTCTTCATCCTGCTGGGTGAAATCATAAACCGAGGCGGGATCGCTGCTTCGTTATCCGCTCTTGCCGACAAGCTGTTACGGCGAATAAGAGCGTCGTTTGGCTACGTGATGATCGCAGCCAGTGCCTTCTTGGGTGCTATCACGGGGTCATCTGTTGCCACCGTTGCGGCGATTGGTTCAACACTCGGCCCGGAGATGGACGCACGTGGTTATCCCAAGGGATATACCGCGTCCCTGAATGCAGCCTCGGGACTTCTTGGCGTTCTGATACCGCCGTCCATCCCTTTGATTATCTATGGCGCTACAGTCGGTGTCTCGATCACAGAGCTATTCGTGGCCACGATTGTGCCGGGAGCACTTCTGGTGCTCACATTTTCGACTGTTCACTGGTTTCGCTCGAAAGCAGTCCTGTCCGGCGGTCATGAAACAAAGGCTGATGCCGGAGTTCTCGAAAACCTGAGTAAGCGGAAAACAAGATCACGGGCTGTGGCATCTCTTTTCCTGCCGGTCATCGTTCTTGGTGGGATCTACGGTGGCATTTTCACGCCTACCGAAGCCGCGGCCGCAGCATGTATCTACGCCATTGCAGTCGTGCTCCTGCAACGCGCACTGAACCTGGAAGGCCTGGTTCAAACCTTCTATGCAGCCGTCTTACCGGCAGGTGCGATACTCTTGATTATCGCAATGACAGGCGTACTCAACAGGGCGCTGATCCTGAATCAGGTTCCTCAGGACCTGGCTGTGTACATGACCGGGTTGTTCGCTGATCCCATCCTGTTTCTCATTGCCGTGAACCTGCTGCTCTTTGCTGTGGGCATGTTCATGGAGACGAATGCTGCAGTGCTCCTGATGGGGCCGCTGCTTGCGCCCTCGGCCGTCCAGTTCGGCATCGACCCGGTCCACTTTGCGATCATCGTTGTAACGAACATTGAGATCGGCCTGCTGACTCCGCCATTGGCCGCGAATCTCTACGTCGCCGCCAGAACCAACAATGTGCACATTGTCCAGATGTTAAGGCATTTCGGTTGGTTTATCGGGGCGGCCATTGTCGCGCTTGCACTCCTCACTTTCATTCCGGGCCTTTCGCTCTGGTACCGTCTCTTCTGAGAAGGAAACTCTTTATGACGACTATCCCTGAAACCTCCCGCGCTGCGGTTCTGAGAGCCTTTGGAGATCCTCTGGCAATCGAAGATGTTCCCATTCCTGATAAACTGGAGTCTTCCTCGCTTCTGGTGAAAACCTCGGCCTGCTCGATCTGTGGAACAGACGTGCATCTTGCGAGTGGATCGCTTGCGCTTCCGGTTAACCTGCCTGTCATCATTGGTCATGAAATGACCGGACGTATTGTGGCCATGGGAGAGAATGCCAGCCGTGACAGCGTTGGACGGGATTTGAAAATTGGAGATCGGATCCTCTGGACACATACATCTTGCGGATCCTGCTATTACTGTACCGTCGCCAAGCAGCCTACACTTTGCGAGAATCGCCGTGCCTACATGTACGAGACGATGGCCGAGTACCCCTACCTGCTCGGCGGATTTTCAGAATACGGTTACGTCATGCCGCAGTCGGGCCGCATCAAGGTCCCCGAAGCTGTAAGCGATGACCTTGCCAGCCTTTGTTCCTGCGCGTTCCGCTCGGTCATGAACGCGATGAACAATCTTGGCGAAATCGAGGCGCATGAGCATGTCGTTATTCAAGGTGTCGGCCCTCTTGGTCTGCTCGCCACTGCAGTCGCCCGCGCGCGGGGGGCACGCAGTGTCATTGCAATCGGTGCTCCAGAAGTACGTCTCGATTTGGCTGGAGAATTGGGAGCGGAGCATACGCTCTCGATCGAGGGTACCACTCACGAAGAGCGCCTGGAAAAGATCCATAGTCTGACTGAAGGCCGAGGCGCTGATATCGTAATGGAATTCACCGGGCACCCGGCGGCCTTCAATGAGGGGCTTGATATCACCCGAAAGGGGGGGCGGTACTGCATCGTTGGCCAGCTTGGCGACAAGGACACCACGATCAAACCCTCCACGATTGTGAAGAAGAATATCAATGTTATCGGTGCGTTCTCCGGGGATTCGCGCAGTTATTGGCAAGCTCTGGAGTTTACGGCTCAATATGCTTCCCAGATCCCCATGTCGAAAATCCTGAGCAACAGATACGCACTGGATGACGTGAATACGGCTCTTCAGCGCATGAAAGCCTTCCAGGAAGTCAAACCCGTAATCGAGTTCGCATGACAATGAGAGAACAGGCGATGCATTCCTATGATGCGCAGGCCACTGGACCCCTCGAAGGGGTTCGGGTGCTGGATATGTCGCGCCTTGTAGCGGGCAATATGAGCACGCATGTGCTGGCGGATTACGGTGCCGATGTCATCAAGATCGAACGTCCGGGAAGCGGCGATGATCTGCGGAACTGGCGCTGCGAAGACACCGATATTTACTGGAAGGTTTATGCCCGAAACAAACGTAGTTTTGCCGTCGATATAAAGTCCGAGGAAGGAAAACGCGACCTCCTCGATTTGATCGATACCGCCCAGGTTCTTGTCGAAAACTTCTTGCCCGGGACATTGGAAAAATGGGGCATGGGGCCGGAGGATCTTCATCGCAGGAATCCGGATCTGATCATTCTCAGGGTCTCAGGGTGGGGCCAAACCGGGCCTTATAAGAATCGCCCGGGTTTTGGCACCCTCGTGGAGGCGATGTCAGGCTGGGCTTATCTCAATGGCCATCCGGACAAGCCGCCAACGCTTCCTCCACTCGCGATGGCGGATATGGTTGCCGGTCTCTATGGGGTAAGTGCGGTCTTGACGGCCTTGCGCGCTGTCGAAGTTGGGCAGAAGGGTGGCCAGGTTATCGACTTGTCGCTCTTTGAGCCCATTCTCTCGATCATATCCTCGGAGGCACTGAAGTATCAGCTTACTGGTGTCCCCACAGAACGCGCAGGAAATCAATCCACGCACACGGCACCGCGCAATGTCTATGTCTGTGCCGATGGTGGTTATGTCGCCATGTCGGGATCAATGCAGTCGATGGCGATGAAGATTCTGGATACGGTCGGCAGGCCCGAGCTCAAGGACGACCCGCGTTTCGCAACGAACGATGCACGTGTTGAGAACAGGGATGAGCTTGATGAAATCATCGGTTCCTTCATCAAGGAACGTTCACAAGCCGAAAACTTGGAATTGTTTGAAGCGGCAGGCGTCACCGTTGGGCCTGTGTGCTCGATAGCCGATCTCATGACCCACCCTTATGTACTGGAACGCGAGGTTTTGGTTGACCTTCCCGACGAGGACGTAGGCAAGGTGCCCATGCACAACATTGTCCCGCGCATGAGTGGTACGCCAGGGGTGTTCAAGCGCCCGGCACCTAGACTGGGTGAACACAACGAGGAAATCGCGGATGAACTTGAACAGCGGCGTCGAAGCGGCACTACACCAAAGGATGAGACATGAAGGAAAGATCCCTGCCGTTCTGGCGTTCGATACTTTTTGTCCCCGTGCTGAACGAGAAATTCGTCCGAGGCGCCCCAGGGCGAGGGGCGGACTGCATTCAACTTGACCTGGAGGATGCAATACCTCCGGATCAAAAGCAGGATGCACGGCATGCCCTCCCTGGTGTTTCAGATGCACTGGCGGGTCGGGGCTGTGAGGTGATCGTTCGAATAAACCGCCCTTTGAGAATGGCGATTCCTGATCTTGAGGCTGCCGTGCGTGAGTCCGTTTGTGCGGTGACCCTGCCGAAAGTCCCGTCTCCCGAGCATGTTCACGGCCTTGTCGAAGTCATCGAGGAAGTGGAGCGCGAACAGGGACTCGAGAGTGGGCATACGAAACTGATTGCCATGATCGAGACGGCTGAAGGTTTGCTTCGGATTAACGAGATTGCTGCGGCGCATCCCCGTGTCATCGGAATCATCGTCGGCCCGGAAGATCTCGCTGTTTCAATGGGCATGAAGCCAACACGCACTTCCCTGATGACCCCGAATGTACAGGCCGTGGCCGCAGCCAAAGCGGCTGGCTGTATGCCGCTCGGTTTTGTAGGTTCGATCGCAGGATTTACGGATCTGGAGAGTTACAGGTCAGTCATTAGGGAGGCGCGCGAACTGGGCTTCATGGGTGCTTTTGCAATTCACCCAAACCAGGTAGCTATACTTAACGAGGAGTTTGCGCCTTCGCCTGCAGAAGTCGAGCAAGCTCGTGCGCTTGTGGCGGCCTTTGAGGAGGCCATGGCTGAGGGACGGGGCGCGGCTCAGTTTGAAGGCAAGATGATTGACCTGCCTGTCGTGGAACAGGCCAGGGCTATTCTGGAAGCGGACAGGAAGGTGCGCGTAAAGGCGAGCGCTTGAACGCGACTCCGCGCTGGTGAGAAGATGGATCTGAAGGATCTCAAGTGTGTTGTCGCAATCGCGGAAACCGGTTCCTTTATCCGTGCGTCCGAAAAGCTCAACATGTCCCAGCCGTCGGTCAGTGCGCGAATTCGCATTCTCGAGGCGAACCTTGGGCTGTATCTGTTTGAACGCGAGACCCGGGGCGTTCGGATTACCCAGGAAGGACAGGAGCTGCTTCAGCACGCAAAGGTGATCCTTCGGCAAGTTTCCGAAGCGGAAGCCGACATGGTTTCCTACCGAAGCACACCGGTTGGATTGGTGCGGGTTGGGCTCCCAACCTCGTTGACGGCAATGCTCGCGGTACCCCTCCTGGAGCGCTGTATGAGCGATATGCCGAACGTCAAGTTGCGCCTGGTTGAGAGTATGTCCGGTTATCTCACCCAATGGCTGCGAGATGGAACATTGGATCTTTCGGTCACGTTCGGATCGAACCCGCCCCCAGATATCGAAGTGGAGCCTCTGGCCAGAGAGGATCTGCTGCTGGTGGGGAGAAGCGGCAGGGATATCGCAGCTTATCTGGATGAAGACGGATCCATGCCCATGTCTCGGCTATCGGAGGTCAATCTGATCTTGCCTGGGCCCGAACATGGCCTGCGCAGTCTTATTGATACGCAAGCCAGGCAACAGGCCGTGCCGATCAATGTCGCGATCGAAATTGATGCCTTCAGTGAAATCAAAAGGCTGGTTGCCAAGGGGCTTGGCTTCACTATCATGTCGTCGGCGGCCTACAATGACGGCATGGAGTGGTCTCTGGGCGCAGCAACGATTCGACGTCCAACGGTCTCGCGGGTCGTGAATTTGGCTTCCCTTTCCTCACGCACCTTGCCGCGCGCTGCCAAGGAGGTTGCTCTTCGTATAAGGGAGACCGTGCAACAGAAATCACAGGGTGAAGACTGGTTTGCCAGCGCGATCATCGAATGAGCCTCTGGCAGCTTCTGGATCCTATCGGCAACACCTTACCGGCAAAAGGTAGGGGACGGCTACTGCGCTATGACGGAACACACGGCCAGAGTTCTATGTGACTCAAACAAATGAAACCCTTGGTGCCAGCTACGGCTCACGGGTTTGCAGAGTTGTGAACAGTCTATTATTATCTTGTTTTCAAAGGAAAAACTGAAAAGGTTGGCTGGGGGACCAGGACCCCCAGCTTAAGCCGCAAAGGTCAGTGATTTCAATAAGACGCCGAAATCATTGATCAATTTGTGTCATACCTTGGTGACACAGTCCAGTGTAATCTGAGCTTTCATACCGTCACTCCGGCAGGACCAAACGAGCCTCGTAACTGCGCTCCAGGGCTCCGATTTTTCTGAGTTGGTCATGGACGCTGTCGAAGTCCTGCCAGGGCAACCGGGCGCTCAGGATGCGGGCATGGCCGAGTACCCGAAGAAGTGGGCTGATATCCTGCTTCTGGGACAGTCGCTTCAGGGCAACCAAGTAGTAGTATGTCAAGGCAGGCGGCAGGATGAGCGGAAATTCCCCCGCCTCGAGCAAGAGTCGGTTCATCATCAGAAGGGCCACTTTGCCTGATCCATGAAAGAAGGGCTGCACTTCCGTGATGACCATGAGCATGGCGGCTGCGCGGGATATCGGCATTTCCAGACAGAATGCCTCCACCATCCCCTCCAGAAGGGTGCCCTCGATCGCCTCGGGTGGGGTAAACACCGTGCTGCCGAAGCGGGTTGTCACGGTTCGGAAGTCGCCGGGGGTTTCCTCGGGATTGCCCTGTTCCACCTGACCGTGACAGCTGCGGATGAGATTGAGCCCAGCCTGATCCTCTTTCGGCCAGCGAAAGTCCTCCAGCTGTTTGCAGGCGAACGCGAAGGTCCCGCACAGCCCCATCTCCTCTGGTGACTGCTTGCTCTTGCGCGATCCATCCAGAAGGGCTCTTGCATCTTCGACGGGAAACGCAATCCCCTCCAGTGCATTGATGAACAGGGCTTCGAAGAATGCAAAGGTCCGCGCGGAGCTCGCATCAAGAAGGTTGGGCTGCGAATGCTGGTCGGGCGTGGTTCTCAGAGTCCACAGTGTGTCACGGAATAGCTGAAGACGACGGTCGTCGTGCAGGCTGAAGGACGTACTCATGAGATCTCCCGGCGAAAGGCAGGCCCATTTCATGATGGGTGCATGAACCAATGAAATGCAATCACCTCGGGTTGCGGGATTACAGGTAAGCGAACGCAGGCAAGTCAAAAGAGCTCGGCACAAGATAGGACCAGGAATGTGTGGCGCACTCTAATGTGCTGGTTATCCGGAACGATCAGGAGATATTGGGACCAGCCACTTCCATGCACTGTTTATCGGTCCTTTTGAAGCAAACCTGCTTTCAATGCCATCAATGCATAAAATTTTCGGAACATCATACAGAAATTTAACGCTCCGCATTCTATCGAGTCTTTCACCAGCAATCAGAGGGACTCGAGATGAAGACCGGATCCAGCGGAAAACAGCGCAAGGTTAATGACAGACCCTCATATCGTAAGCCGCATCATCATACTGCAGCTTCATTGCGCATGTGCTTCAAATCCCCTGTTGACTTCCTGCGTTTGATCCATGGACACGAGGATGTCAGGGGAAAGGTGGCCTGGGCGCGCAAGTACCCGGACTCCTTCGAGAACCATAACCCAGGAGAATTCCACGAGGTTGAAGCAGCATTCTCGGAGTTCAAGAGGGAGAGCGATATCTATGTCTGTTTGCATCGATTTTGGGGATGGAAACGCCAGGAGCGGTTTGTTAGCCAAATACAGGCGTTTCACGTTGATATCGATTACTACAAGAAGCGCCCGCGTCTGAAGCCAGAAGACGCAGCACAAGCTGTGCTCGAGAGGTTGCAGGACAAGAACCTCCCGGCGCCGTCTTTCATCATGTGCAGCGGCAAAGGCCTGCTTGCCGTCTGGATGATCAACCCGGTTCCGGCGCGCGCGGAAAAGCACCGAGATGGTGCCATCACGCGCTGGCGACAGGTGCAGGACAGGCTGCATAAAGCCCTTTACCCACTCGGTTCAGATTATAGCCAGAAACATGCGGCTGCCGTCTGTCGAGTTCCGGGTACAAAGAATAGAAAACGCCGCCGGAAGGTGAGGTTGCTCTGGTGCCACCCAAACGGAATTGAAGACCGCAGCCTGGATGACATTGCGCAGGATGTTTTGCCTCCAAGGCGGTCACGGAAACCCCGGAAATCGAAGACAGCAAAGACTGGAGAGCTCAAATCCGAACGCACGCACCGTAATCTCCACAGTGAGCGTCTTCAGGAATTGAAGCGGTGGGCCTTGAGCCAGGGTGAGATCCCGGACGGCAAGCGAGATCATTTTCTCTTCTGCGCAGCTTGCTCGCTTGCCTGGCTGGTTGAACCCTCACTTCTCGCGAATTCCATCTTTGTTTTTGCCACGGAAAGCGGTCTCCTCGATATAGCGGGCTGGACACGTGATCGTGTCCGGAAGGTCACTCAGACTGTGGCGGAGCGAGCATACAGTGAAGCTACAAATGGCATGAACAACCCAGCCGAAGGGCAGGGGCGGTACAAGCTGTCCAAGGCGTGGATCCTTCAGGGGTTGGGGATTACCGCTGAGGAGGCGCAAAGCCTGGGTCTGGTACACCTCAATCCGGATCCCGAACAATGCCAGCGTCACCGGCGGGAGGTGAATCGGCAAAGACAGGAGCGTCACCGCAGAAAGCGTGGCCAGCGTTCACGAGCGGACTATGAAGCCAATTCGGCGAGCAGGCAGAAGCCTTGGGAAGCTCATGGGATGTCGCGCAGCACGTGGTACAAGAATGGGCTTCACAAGCGTCCTGTGGAAGCGGAGGAAACCGCGATCTCGATCAGAGAGGAACAAACCCGGAAAGTGGCGTAGACAGGTCTGTCACGCTTGGATAAGGCGAAGCCCTTGTCTACCCCTGAAGGGGCAAGGGTGAAAAACTTGGACTTGTGCACTTCTCTTTGAGCAGTGCTGAACCCCCTGAACTCCGCACAAAACGGCGAAGCCGTTCCCCTTTTGCCTGCAAAAGCCGACGCGCGCCGCCAAAGTTTCGGGACTTTTGAAAATTAAGTATATATTACAATTATTTATAACTATTTTCTTGTTCAGGGGTTTGGAATTCAAGCTAACGGTTGTGGGCAGTGAGATCAGTTTCAATCAGTTTGCTGGCTCGGGTATTTCGACCGTTAACGATAGGTTTCCTGCAGTGCGTGAGCAGGATCTCCACCCGATCTTAAGAATACGACGTCGCCAGAACTCCAGAATGCATCACAATATGATGCGAAAAATATAATTCGCTCATAATGTGAACTGAATTTCCACTTTCGCTGACTCCCTCGAAACAAATGCTCAGGCTTCCCAAAAAAAGGAGGCAGTGAGGGATATGCTGGAACGTGCGGGGGCGGTTGCGCTGATTTCAGGTGCGTCGCGAGGAATTGGTGCGGCCATTGCGCGCAAGCTGCTCAGTGATGGATGGCGGGTCAGCCTTGGCGCCAGAACCCCGACGGATCTCGATCAGGTCGCTCAGGCCAGCGAGACAGTTCTCCATTCACGATATGACGCAGAAGCTGCGGGCAGTGACCAGGCGTGGATTGAAGAGACGCTTTCGCAGTGGGGACGTATCGATGCCGTGGTGAACAATGCCGGCGTTGTACTGCCTTTTACAGTCGAGGATGCGGACGAAGCCAATCTCGATCGCACCTTCGAGATAAACGTCAAGGCACCGCTTCGCCTGGCTCGCTTGGCCTTGCCTCATCTCCGTAATTCCAGTGCAGGGCGCATCATCAATATTTCCTCGCTTTCGGGAAAACGGGTCAAGAACGACAATGTGGCCTATGCCATGTCCAAGCATGCCGTCGTGGCCATGACCCATGCACTCAGGAAGGCTGGTTGGGACGACGGTGTGCGCGCGAGCGTAATCTGCCCGAGTTTCGTCAGGACAGACTTGACCTCCGAGGTCACCAAGATCGCTCAGGATGACATGACCTCTCCGGAAGACCTGGCGGAGTTGGTTGGTACAGTCCTGCGCCTGCCGAACGAGGCGAACGTCGCCGAGCTTATCGTGAATTGCCGTTGCGAGGACCTCTACTGATGCCCGCACGGCTGCTCCACCTCGACGCAACGGTCCCGAGCCGGAAGGTGAACTTTCAGATCAACGGCAAGAAGGTCGAAGGGCGAGAAGGGGACAGCCTCCTGACAGCTGTCCTGACTAACGCCCCCGTACTCAGGAGATCGGAATTCGGTGATGGGTTGCGTGCGGGGTTCTGCTTGATGGGAGCCTGCCAGGATTGCTGGGTAGCTCTGGAGGATGGCCGGAAGGTTCGGGCCTGTACGACCCCGCTTAAGGACGGCGTTCACGTCAAGATCCCGGAGGAGGCGGAATGAGCACCTCCTCCCAGGCCGAGACGCAACCCGTCATCGTTGGGGCCGGGCCGGCCGGTGTCCGTGCGGCGGAAACATTTGTGAAGGCAGGTCTCCGGCCGATTGTTCTGGATGAGGGCCTCAAGCCGGGTGGGCAGATATACAGACAGCCTTTTGCCCAAGATGGCCGCAGTCATGAAGACCTCTATGGCAGCGAGGCCGCAAAGGCTCGGGCTGTGCACGAGGCCTTCGATCATATCGCCGGAGATATCGACTATCGCCCACAAACCCTGGTCTGGAATGTCGTAGGACAAGCGCTCGACTATTATAATGAGGCAAATGGCACTGCAGGGCGTCTGACAGCGTCCCAGCTGATTCTGGCCACGGGTGCGACGGATCGCACGCTCCCGCTTCAGGGCTGGAACCTGCCGGGTGTCTTTTCTCTCGGTGGAGCGCAGATCGCGCTCAAAGCCCATAACAGTCTGATCGGGAAGGACGTGGTCTTTGTAGGAGCCGGACCACTACTGTACCTGGTTGCGTCGCAATATGCCAAGGCAGGCGCAGACGTGAAGGCGGTGATCGAGACGTCTTCCTGGAGCACGCAGTTCCGGAATGTCGGCGGCTTGATACGCGAGCCCTCCTTTGTGTTTAGAGGCCTCGGTTTCATCCTGTCACTTTACCGTCAGAATATTCCTATCTACCGCGGCGCTCATGACATTGGCTTTGAGGGGGATCCTGAGAGCGGACTGACTGTGGTTCGTTTTGTTGCCGGCGGGACCAGCCATCGCATTCCCTGTAAGGCTGCAGGCATGGGGTTCGGCGTCCGTTCTGAATGGCAGTTGGCGGAGCTGGCCGGGGCGAAGCTCGAATGGTCGGATCGGCAACAGCAGTGGGTCCCTGATCTCCAGGATGAAGTCCGGACCTTCGTTGAAGGGCTTTATCTTGCAGGTGATGGCGCTGGCATTTGCGGCGCGGATGCCGCTGAAATACGCGGTGAACTTGCGGCTCTGGCCGCACTGGAAGATCGTGGCCTGGAAATAGATGCCGCACGGCGGTCAAGTCTGAGAAGAAGCCTGAACCGACAATGGCACCTGCGCGCAGCGCTGGACCGCATGTATCCCGTACCGGTACATCTGCTCAAGAATGTGGCTGATTCTACTGTCGTCTGCCGGTGTGAGGTTGTGACGGCCGGAGAGGTCAGGGCTGCTGTCCAGACCCCGGGTGCCGGTGACGTTAATCGCGCCAAGGCCTTTTCGCGCGCCGGTATGGGACGTTGCCAGGGACGCATGTGCGCACTGAATGTCCAGGCCATTGTCGAGATGGAGCGGGGGCAGGGACCCAAGACGATCGGCTGGCAGCGAAGCCAACCCCCCATCAAGCCGGTGCCCATGAATGCCATGGCCGAGGCTTATGAGCCTGATCCAGAGGGGTGGCGGGAATGATCGCTATGTCTGAGCCCGCGCTCAAGCCAGCCTATGACGTTGCGGTAATCGGTGGAGGAACCGCAGGCTGTTCGACAGCGTTCTTCCTCGCGCGTTCAGGGCTCTCGGTCGTTCTCTTTGAAAGGCGGCAGTGCGGCAGTCAGGCCTCCGGTGTCAACTATGGCGGTGTCCGACAACAGGGTCGTCACCCAGCAGAAATCCCCTTGTCGATACGGGCTCGGAAGATATGGGATGAGCTTCCAAGCCTGGTAGGGCATGACTGCGAATTTGAGGCCAGTGGTCATGTGAAGCTCGCGAGAACCCCGGAAGATATGGAGGACTTGGAGGCCTGGGCAAGCACAGCGCGAGACTTTGGACTGGATGTCGAACTGATCAGCGGAAACCAGCTGCATGATCGCTATGACTATCTGAATTCCTCGCTTTATGGCGCTTCGATTATGCCACAGGACGGGCAGGCCAATCCAAGGTTGGTTGCGCCTTATTTTGCTCGCGCGGCTGAGGCGGCTGGTGCCGATATCCTTGAAGAAGCCGAAGTGATATCGACGGAGAAGGAAGCCTCCAGGTTCCGTATCGATCTCGCGGACGGGCAGAGCGTGCATTCCGACGTTCTGGTCAATACGGCAGGAGCCTGGGGTGCAGAGATCGCTTCGCATTTCGGGGAGTACGTGGAAGAGACGCCACTTGCCCCGAACATGCAGGTCACCGAGCCCTTGCCTTATCGAATTACGGTCAGCTTCGGAATGTGCGGCGGTGATATCTATGCCCGGCAGATTCCAAGAGGCAATGTCATCTTCGGGGGCGGAACACGCGGCATCGTGGATTTCGAAGGGGTTCGAACACGGCCCCGAACTTCATCCAGTCAATTGGCTTCGCGAAATCTGATAAAGGCCATGCCGTTCCTGGCTGATGCCAGGATCATTCGCAGTTGGAGCGGCATAGACGGTTTGATGCCGGACCGCATCCCTGTGTTGGGTCCGAGCAGCACGACACCGGGGCTTTTCCATGCTTTCGGTTTTTCCGGTCACGGGTTCCAGTTAGGACCCGCGGTAGGCGCCGTACTCGGCGACCTGATCCTTGATGGACGAACGGATACGGCCATCAAGGAGCTATCCATCACCCGCTTTGTCCAGGATGAGGCGAGCGGTGGGAAGACATCCCAATCAGAGCAATCCTCACAACAGGGAGAGTAAGGAATGAAACAAACCAACAGATACATGAAGTCCGCATCTCTTGCGGCGCTATTAGCAGCTGGTGTCGGGACTGCCTTGCCAGCCCAGGCGCAGGACGATGAACAGGTCCTGCGAATTGGCATGGCAACTGCAGATGCCGGTCGTCTCGATCCCCATGTCTCAACGGGCACACCGGAGAAAGCGCTCTTTGGCTGGATTTTCAACGGACTCGTCCGGATTGAACCAGGGAAGGCAAATCCGGAGTTCATCGAACCAGATCTGGCTGAGAGCTGGGAGAGTTCAGAAGATGGACTGACATGGACCTTCAACCTGCGTGAAGGCGTCCAGTGCCACGGCGAATACGGCGAGTTCACGGCAGAGGATGCGGTCTATTCGCTACGCCGTGCCCAGGATCCCGATATTTCGGCTTTCGCTTCGGACCTTGATGCTTTCGAAAGCGTGGAAGCTCTTGATGATTACACCCTGGAAATCAATCTGAGCGAGCCGGTTCCCAGTCTTCTGGGCATGCTCATCAATGTTCATGCGGGCAACATGGTGTGCAAGGACGCAGCGGAAGAGATGGGTGAAGACTTTGCCCTGAATCCGATCGGCACGGGCCCCTTCATGTTCTCGGACTATGCCGAACAGGAATCGGTAACTCTGGTTGCGAACCCGGATTACTTCCGAGGGGAACCCAAGATCGACCGTATCGACTATCGTTTCATACCGGAAACCTCAGCCAGGGATCTGGCCTATGAAGCCGGCGAACTGGATATGGCATACGGCAGTTCGGATCAGAAATGGTATCACCGGATGAACGAATTGCCGGAGACTTCGGTAATCGCCATGGAACCGGCTGAACTCTATACCATTCACTTGAACATGACCAAGCCGCCTCTCGATGATCCGAAGGTTCGACAGGCTGTCATGCATGCCATACCCCGTGAGTTGATGGTCGAATTCCGTGGTGAGGAAGTCGTGCGTGCAGGCGTTTCTCCTGTGCCGCAGGGCTACCTCGGGCACAAGAATCTGGATGACAAATACAGCTATGACCCCGAGCGGGCCCGTGAGCTTCTTGAGGAAGCTGGCCATCCGGATGGCATCGAATTGACGGCGATCCAGACATCCCTGGGAACCATGCAGGAAGCCATGGAAGTCATTCAGGGCCAGCTTGCGGAATCCAATATCAATCTGGAGCTCGATATCGTTGAGCATGCGACCTTCCACAGCCAGATCCGCGATGATCGCAGCCAGGTTGTCCTCTATGCGGCAGCGCGTTTTCCGATCTCCGATGTCTATCTGACGCAGTTCTATCATTCAGACAGCATCGTCGGGACGGAAGGGGCCGTGACCAACTTCTCTCACTGTGATGTTGCCGACGAACAGATCGAGCAGGCACGGGTCGAAACGGATCCGGAGCGCCAGATCGAACTCTGGGAAGAAGCTCAGGAACTGATCGCCGATGAAGTCTGTTCGGTTCCCGTTTACGAAGCCCTGCAGATGTGGGTCATCAACGACCGTGTGGACCTTGGATATGAAGAACTACAGGGATCCCTCAGCCTGGGTCCGACGCTGACTGAGAACAGTCAAGTCAACTAAGCCAGGTGCACTTGTGCAGGTCCCGGACACCCGTCTCTAAGAGCGGGTGTCCGGGCCATTCTGGAGGATTCCGGATATGCTTCGATACGTAGCCATCAAGCTTTCCTATGCGATGGTGACGCTGTTCGCTGTCATGCTGCTTGTCTTCATGCTTGCCCGGGTTATTCCCGGCGATCCCGCTCAGTTGATGCTGGGTGATCAGGCAAGTCAGGATGCCATTGATGCCTTGCGAGACAGGCTTGGTCTCAACCAACCCCTCTATCAGCAGTTTCTGGATTTCCTGTCAGGGCTGGCCCAAGGGGACTGGGGAACATCGCTCTATACGCGTGAGCCTGTGCTGAACTCCATTCTAGAAGTCTTGCCCTATACACTGGAGCTGACAGCGGCCTCTTTGCTGTTCGGTGCTGTTTTTGGCATTCCGTTCGGTATTTGGGCGGCGCTTCATAGAAATCGTTTTATTGATTACGCAACACGCGTTGGCTCGTTGTTGGGTTTGTCATTTCCGGCTTTCGTCTCGGGCATCATGCTGCTGCTGGTTTTTGCTATCTGGCTGGGTTGGTTTCCGGTCTTGAGCACCGCGCGTGATGGAAGTCTGGAAGAACGGCTACTAAGCCTCGCGCTACCCACAGTGAACCTTGGCATCCTGATGGCGGCCTATATCGCGCGCATGACTCGCTCTTCGATGCTGGCGGTTCTGGGAGAAGATTATGTTCAGACGGCCCGTGCAAAGGGCGTTGCACGGCATCTGATCATCCGGCGCCATGCCTTGCGCAACGCCATTATTCCCGTTGTGACCGTGATAGGCCTTTATATCGGGATTCTAATCGGCAATTCGGTTCTGACCGAGATCGTTTTCAACCGTCCTGGGATCGGAAAGTTGATTGTTGGTTCCATGAACCAGCGTGACTACCCCATGCTCCAGGGCCTGATGGTTCTCTATACCCTGCTCGTGATCCTGGTGAACCTGGCAACGGACCTGGTTTACGGGCTGCTTGATCCCAGGGTGAAATACCAATGAGTACAACATCCTACAATCCGGCAGTAAGCCGGTCAGCGCGGATGCGTCATGCAGCGCAAAGCGTGCTGTCGGCCATCATGGGAAACACCAATTCCCTGATCGGCATGAGCGTTTTTCTTCTCATTCTTGTTGCGGCCTTGCTGGCCCCTGTCTTTGCTACGCATGACCCGGTTCAGCAGGACATTCTGTTTCGCCTCCAGGGACCATCCGCTGAGCATTGGATGGGAACGGATGCCGCAGGCCGGGATATTTTCTCGCGCATTCTCTATGGAGCGCGGATCTCGCTGATTATCGGCCTGGTGTCGGTCGGTCTTGCGATGATTGTTGGAACCGCCATGGGGGTGCTTGCGGGCTACTATGGTGGCAAAGTCGACCAGCTGGTAACCCAGATTACGGATGTGCTGCTGGCCTTCCCGTCACTCATTCTGGGGCTCATGATCGTGGCCATTCTCGGTCCGACCATGCCGAATCTCATCATAGCCATTGCGCTGACCACGATCCCCCAGTTCGCAAGGATTGCGCGCGCGCCCACGTTGTCCCTGCGGGAAAGGGACTTCATCCAGGCAGGCAGAGCACTCGGTTACTCCGATCTGCGAATTATGTATCACCACGTCCTGCCGAACATCTTTCCGGAGGTTCTCGTGATGGGGTCTCTGTGGCTGGCAACAGCCATTCGCGTAGAAGCGTCCCTTGCATTCATTGGTCTGGGTGTGCGCCCGCCAACGCCAACCTGGGGCGGCATGATCCGGGATGGGTTCAAGAATATTCTCGACTCTCCCTGGCTCGTGGTCTTTCCGAGCCTTGCCATCCTCGTTCTCGTCTTCGCCTTGAATATGCTTGGGGATGGTCTGCGCGATACCGTCGATCCCCGACTGAAGGGAGAGAAATGATGGCTGAGAGCAAGACTTCTGCTGCTGATGATACGCTCCTGAAAGTCGAGGATCTCCGTATTGAATTCCGTCTTGCCGGCCAGTGGCGGGCGGCAACACGGAACATCAACTTTGAACTCAAGGCCGATGAAACACTGGCCCTGGTCGGAGAGTCCGGCTGCGGAAAATCGATCACCTGTCGATCCATCCTGGGCCTAGTCGATGGGCCGGGGGCACGCACCAAAGGGTCCATCAAGTTCAAGGAGCAGGAACTTGTCGGGTTGCCTGATCGCAAGTTCCAGAAGATCCGCGGTGAAGACATCGCGATGATATTCCAGGAACCGATGACGGCATTGAACCCCGTCATGCGGGTTGGTGACCAGATATCCGAGGCCATCACCAGCCATATGCAGGTCTCTGGTTCCGAGGCCAAGCGCAGGACCCTGGAGCTGATGGAGGCCGTCCGAATTCCCGCACCGGAACAACGCTATCGAGATTACCCCCATCAATTCAGTGGTGGCATGCGTCAGCGCGTTGTCATTGCCATGGCTCTGGCATGCCAACCCAGTGTGTTGTTGGCAGACGAACCCACAACAGCGCTTGATGTGACGATCCAGGCCCAGGTGCTCTCTGAGCTTCGGGAGCTTCGCGAGCGCAATCAGATGTCGGTTATCTTCATAACCCACAGCATGGGAGTCGTGGCGGCCGTGGCCGATCGTGTAGCGGTGATGTATGCCGGCGAAGTCGTCGAGATTGCTCAGGTGGAAACCGTCTTCAAGGAACCACGCCACCCCTATACCCAGGCCTTGCTGCACAGCATTCCTTCCGTCGGAAGTGACAAGGAAGAGCTTCAGGTTATTCCCGGTCAGGTGCCATCGATTACGAATTTCCCTGAAGCCTGTCGCTTTGCCGATCGCTGCCCCCATGTCATGCCGCGGTGCCGGCAGGATGCGCCCCCTGCTTTCCAGGTGGGCTCCACTGAGGTGCGCTGCTGGCTTTATGAGGATAATGCGCTGGGGGAGGTGCAGTGATGAGCGGAAAGACTCTTCTCAAGGTCAACCAACTCAGGAAAGCTTTTGCCTCTCGCAGCGGTTTTCTCGGGCGTAAGGCCAAGCTGCATGCATTGGATGGTATTTCCTTTGATGTGCAGGAAGGTGAAGCCTACGGGCTCGTGGGGGAGTCAGGTTGTGGAAAGTCGACGGCCGGTCGTGCTTTGCTGCGCCTGATCGAGCCTGATTCCGGAGAGGTTGAGTTCAAGGGCGAGTCCGTGACCTCTGCCTCCAAGCAGCGATTGCGCGAGCTGCGCCGCCACATACAGATCATCTTCCAGGATCCCTATGCATCGCTCAATCCGAAACAGCTTGTGGGTGACCTGCTGGCGGAGCCGTTGAGGGTTCACCGCATTGTCCCGGACGCAGAGATTCCTGAGAGGGTCGTTAGTCTCTTGACCAGTGTCGGCCTGCCAACGGAAGCGGCCACAAAGTATTCCCATGAATTCAGTGGAGGGCAGCGCCAGCGCATTGGTATTGCACGTGCCCTGGCATTGGAGCCGGAATTTCTGGTCGCTGACGAGGCCGTATCGGCTCTGGATGTTTCCATTCAGGCGCAGATCCTGCTTCTGCTGCAGAAGCTCCAGGCCGAGCGCAACCTGAGTTTCCTATTCATTACCCATGACCTGGGCGTCCTGCGCTATTTCTGTCAGCGTGGAAGCGTCATGTATCTGGGCCGGCTCGTGGAAAGCGGGCCGACGCGCGAGATGCTGGATGAACCGCTGCATCCTTACACACAGATGCTCAGAGAAGCCTCACCATCACCGGATCCTGAAACTGCGCGTGGAACGGTCAAGGTTGCGGGCGAAGTTCCCTCACCATTGGATCCGCCGAAAGGCTGCCATTTCCATCCCCGCTGCCCAAAGGCAATGCCGCATTGTCGGGAAGTCTACCCGGAAATGAGGGAGGTGATGTCAGGGCGGCATGTTGCCTGTCACCTTCATGATCCGGCGGTCACGGGAGAGAAGGCCGAGGTCAGTTAGATCATGCCAAAGGAACAATTGGGCCATATCCCTGAAGACCAGGAAGACTGTATCTGGTGGAAATCAGCACCGCCTGGTCCCGAGGCGGTGCCCCTGGAAGAAGATATCGAATGCGACGTAGCGATCGTCGGGGGCGGCTATACAGGCCTCAGCACGGCCATTGAGCTTGCCCGTAAAGGGATCGACTGCGTGGTTCTCGAGGCGCGCTTCATCGGATTTGGGGCCTCCGGTCGCAATGCAGGGCACTGTACACCGACCTTCCATCTGACTTCACCCGACAAGTTGCGCCAGCGATTGGGACGCGAGAAGGCGGACCAGCTGACCCGGCTACAAGTCTCAGGGGCCGACCGCGTCTTTTCGCTGATCGAAAAATACCAGATTTCCTGTGAAGCAAAGCGCAACGGCTATCTGCGCATTGCGCACGGACCACATAGACTCGATGAGCTCAGGCAGAAAAAGTCACTTTATGAAGGTTTTGGCCTGGAAGGAGAGCTTCTGGATGCCAAATCCGCACAGGATTTGTCCGGCTCCCCCCGGGCGTATGGTGGATGGCTTCTGAAGCAGGGCGGACACCTTAACCCGACGGCCTATGCACGAGGCCTGGCACGGGCAGCCATACAGGAGGGAGCCCGTCTCTATCAGGAGACACCTCTTCTGGAATTGAATCGGACTGGCAAATCCTGGGAACTGCGCACACCGCAGGGTCGGGTTCGGGCCAATCAGGCCCTTCTTGCCACTGGTGCGTATGCCGTTGGACCGGCCAGCGCACTTCTGAAGGGTGCCACTCATCCGGTGCCGATCATGGGATTTGCAAGCGAGCCTCTGCCTTCCGAGCTCCGGCAGTCGATCCTTCCTGACGACCAGACACTCGTCGATACGCATAAGGATCCGATCCTCTACAAGTGGACAGATGACCATCGATTGGTCACCACGGTTTATCCCGCCGGCCGGGTGGGTCGAGAGCCGGAGCCCACAGCGAGGTGGCTGGAAGCGCGCACGAAATGGATGTTCCCGCAGATTGAGACGGTCACATTCCGTCATCCTTGGTCCGGGCGTTTGGACGTCCAGCCCCTGACACTTCCCCAGGTACATAACCTGGAAGAAGGACTCTGGGCGTGCGTTGGTTTTTCCGGGCGCGGCGTTCCGACGGCAAGCGCGGCCGGTGTCGAACTGGCGCGGCTTCTGGAGGGAGCGTCGTCGGATGAGATCGCATTGCCGGTGCGCCAGGGTGTAAACAAGATTTCCGGCCGCCTTGCATCCCTGCACCCCGTGGTGATGACCTGGAACCGCACAAAGGACTGGCTTGCAGATCGCCTGCATGGCGGCGAAGCTTTTCGGTAGTTCACTTGGTCAGAGTAGCACAGGAAGAATAGAGTGTCGGTTCAGGTCATAGAGCGTGCTGTTGCAATTCTGGATGCCGTCGCTGCGGCTGAAGGGGCGCCATGCCGCTTGCGTGAGATCGTTCTGAGGACTGGTCTTAATCGGGCGACCGCCTACCGGATAGTGCGCACACTGGTTGATCAGGGCTTGTTGGCCATGGGGCAGGACAAACGCAGCTACTATCTGGGACTGACTTTCCTGACATTGGGGGCGACCGCCAGCAACCGATCCCATCTGCGGGAGCTCGCGCGGCCGAGCTTATTAAGGCTTGCCGGTCAGTTCGGGGACAGTTTCTTCCTGTTTGTGCCGGATGGTTATGATGTGGTTTGCCTGGATATATGCGATGGAGATTACCCCGTCAGAAGCTATACCCGTGGCATTGGCGGACGGGTTCCCCTGGGCCTTGGCCAGGCCTCGATCGCGATTCTGGCGCGCATGTCGAGGGCCGAGCAGGATGAGATCATCTCTCACAATCTCCCTGTACTGGAAAAGGAGTACGGCATCGAAAGGGAGCGACTGTTGAATGAGTTGCGGCAGGTGATTAACAGTGGCTTTGCGCGAGGAACTGGTAGTCGTGTTCTGCCGGAATATACGGGTTTGGGAAAAGCGGTTATGGATAGAAATAACAGGGCCGTAGCCGCCATAAGCTGTTGTGTTCTGAGCAGTCGCCTATCAGAAAGTAAACGAGAGCAAATGAAATCGCAGCTTTCAGAAGAAGCACTGATCATTGAGCGTGGCGCAAATCCGCTGGACCCAATGATCGGACGGGCCTCTATTAACTTAGCAAGCAGTATGCTCACTTGAGCCCTGATTCAAGCGCGATGAAGATTAATTTCTTCATCATGTTCTCAGTATTGTTAGGGCTTCTTCATGAACGCATTTGTCACCAGATGCTATGACGTGACCTGATGAATTAAGAGACAGCGGCTTACCCTGCCAATCAGTGATACTGCCGCCAGCCTCCTGGATAATGGGAGCAAGTGCGAGATAGTCATAGGGTTGTAGTGTGGCTTCAAAGACTAAGTCCGCAAATCCAGAAGCCAGTAGACCATACATGTAACAATCCCCACCAAAGCGCATCCAGGAAACGGTACCCGCCACTTTCTCATATTTCTCACTATCATGCCCTGTGAAGTTAAATGGCGTAGTTGTGAGGCAACCCGCGTCAGATAGGGAAGAACAAGCGCGCGTTTTCACAGGATTACCATTGAAGAGTGTACCTTCCCCTTGTGCAGCAAACCAACGCTCATCAAGGGCAGGGATATCTATGATCCCAAGAACGGGTGTGTCTTTATGAAGGAGAGCAATGAGAGTTCCAAATAATGGCATTCCACTTATGAAGCTTTTTGTTCCATCAATTGGATCTATTACCCATGTGAAATCAGAAGATCCTTCATCATACCCGTATTCTTCTCCGTATACTCCATCTTGTGGAAATTTTTGTTTTATTTCATTTCTTAAAAATAACTCAGCTTTCTTATCTGCCTGCGTCACAGGTGAGCTATCTTTTTTGTTTTCAATTTTCAATTCATTTCGAAAATACGGCATAATTATATTTCTAGATTTATCAGATATTTCATTAGAGAATTTTGTATACGCATGAAGCAATTCACTGTTTTTAAATACACCCATAAAAGACCCCCGAATTCCTAACGTCTTAATGCCCGCTGCTATGGGCATGATGATGTGTTCCGTGTTTCTCAAGAGAGTGAGATTGTGGAAACACATATAAAATCCATAAATTCCACAATATCCAAAAAAATTCTTGACCGCAAAAACTAAATGCGTAGCCTTTTATAAAAAGGGAGGCGATATAGTGGCATCGTCAAAAAATACAAAAATACCACAGTTTCCATCCTTGGCCGAATCTATCGATATGGTCAGGAGCAAGGAAGTTTCCCCTGTTGATCTTGTGGCCATGTGCTTGGAGCGCATTGAGTCGGGTGATGCGGAAATCAATGCGTTTGCTGCTGTATTTGCCGAACAGGCATTGTCCCAGGCAAAAGAAGCCGAAAGGGCAATTGCGAGGAAAGAGCCAGTAGGTGCATTGCATGGAGTTCCAATTGCCCTAAAGGATCTTTTGTACACCAAAGGTGTGAGAACCAGCCGTGGTTCCAAAGTGTTCCAAGATTTTGTGCCAGATAAGGACGCGCCAATTGTGGAGCGCCTTATCTCCGCGGGAGCAATCACCGTTGGAAAGACTACAACAACGGAGTTTGGTTGGACGGCCTCCAGTGTATCCTCCCTATTTGGCCCCACGCGCAATCCGTGGGATAAGCGGCTAACATCAGGAGGGTCATCCAGTGGCTCTGCCGCTGCAGTCTCTGCCAGGATGGTACCAGCAGCAATTGGATCAGATGGTGGGGGGTCTGTACGTGTTCCAGCCTCGTTCTGCGGCATCTATTCGATGAAGGGGACATTGGGTCGGATTCCAGTCTGGCCTTGGAGTGCCACAGAAACGCTCAGCCATGCAGGTCCCATGACAGTATCTGTCAAGGACAGTGCACTGTTGTTTGATGTTCTCAAGGGGCCGCACGCACTGGATCACGGCTGCCTACCCGATGATGGCCTGTCCTATGCCAAGGAGATAGAGCGCCCAACTGAGGGGGCGCGGGTTGCGTATATCCCGAGTTTGTTTGGTGCGGTGGTGGATCCTCAGGTTGAGGCGCGCGTAAAGGAAGCAGTGCGCACAATCGAGCATGATCTAAATTGCTCGGTCGATGAGTTGGATCTTGATTGGGCTGACCCATTTACGGCTTTTGAGACAATCTGGGTCGGGGGGCGTGGCATTGCCTATGGCGATCTGGTTAAGGACAGGCGGGAGGATTTGGATCCCGGTTTCCGCTTTCTGGTCGAGCAAGCTCAGAAAATTGGCGCGAAGGATTTTATTGCGGCATTAAAGTCTCGTGCCCTCTTCTCCAACCTCGTGCAGGGCTTGTTCGAGGTCTATGATTTCCTAGTGATGCCATCAGTTCCCATAGCACCATTTTCTGCGGAGCTGAATGGTCCGGATACAGGCCCCTATATTGAAAGCAAAAGTCCTGTTGCTTGGGCGCGTTGGGCACCATTTAGCTATCCCTTTAATCTAACTGGAAACCCGGCAGCCAGCCTTCCATGTGGCTGGAACGGGAACTTGCCAGTCGGCCTGCAGGTCGTTGGTCGGCGTTTTGATGATGCTGGTGTGCTTCGTTTCAGCGCCACATTCGAAGCGGCTCGACCCTGGCGCAATCGTGTTCCGCCAATGAGTGGACATGAAAATAAAAAATAAAAATCCATCAACAGCAAAGGAGGCAGCTGGGATCGTCCCAGCTGCGGAGGGAGATAATAAATGACAATTGATCGACGTGGCTTCTTAAAGAAATCAGCTTACTTTGGTGCCGGTGCTGCAGCTATGCAAATCAATCCGGACTGGTTTTTTACGTCCGCCCGTGCACAGAGTGGAGAGCCGCTGGTTTTTTACTCTGCTGAGAACTTGACTGGAAACTGGGATCCTTCGTCCCACACAACACTTGCCCAGATCAACCTGGAGGGCTTTGTATTTGGCACCCTGACGCGGGCACCTATGGATCCGGAAGATCCCTCTGAGCTCAAGATGGAATTGGCAACTGAGCTTAATCCTTTAGACAACTATACACTTGAAGTGAAGCTTCGGGACGATGTGACCTTCCATGACGGAGAGCCATTTACTGCTCGTGATGTAAAGGCGACCTATGAGTATGCATCTCAGCCAGACCGGCCCGCTGCCTGGTATCCTGGTCAGTGCAAGGTCGAGGTAATCGATGATTATACCTGTCATATCAAGACCGAGGAGTACGATTACCCGGCGAGCCTGTTTGTCCTGCTATCATCCTTCTTGCCTATAATGTCGGCAAAGGACATCGAAAGCGGTAGAATCTCTGAAAAGCCGAACGGAACAGGACCCTTCATGTTTGCCAGGCAGGAAGGTGACGATTCAATCCTTGAGGCGTTCCCTGACTACTTCAAGGGCGCACCCAAACTGCCACAGATTACCTTCAGCTTTGTGGGGGATGGAACAACCCGAGCCCTTGCCCTTATGAATGGCGAAGCGGATCTAATAGAACGTCTGGAGCCGGAGCAGGTTCAGACACTGGAACAAGAAGATGGTATCAAGTTACATAAAGCCATCTCCGTCGAGAACAAATACCTCTGGTTCCGTTGTTCCAAACCGCCGTTTGATAATGAATTGCTGCGGAAGGCTGCCTGTCATGCAATCGACCGGAGTATTCTGGTTGAAATCCTGGGTGATGCTGGCCACGCATCCTATTCGCATATTTCGCCAGTGAAGTTCGGATATACCGAGGTCGAAAATTACCCCAAGTTTGACCCTGAGCGCTGTCAGCAGCTTTTGGCTGAAGCTGGTTACCCCAATGGTGAGGGTTTGCCTGAGATTGAGTACATTACGTCGGTGGGATTTTATCCCAAAACGAAGGAATATGGGGAAATCATAACCACTATGCTTCAGGCACAAGGGTTTCCCGTGCGTCTGAATGTCATGGAAGTCGCCGCTTGGAATGAGCGGCTCTATCATCGTCCTGGGGGTGGACCAGGACACATGATCGATTGTGGGTGGTCAACCGGTTCTCCTGAACCTGACTTGGTTCTTCGCACCCATTTCCATTCAAGTTCCAAACGCATCACTGGTATTGAAGATGAGGAACTCGATGCAAGCTTGGATAAGGAAAGAAATGCCGAAACGGTGGAGGACCGCGAGCAGATCCTGAAAGAGGAGACGCTGCCTCTGATCGCCGAGAAGGCTCCAGCACTTTCGCTTTTCACATCTGTGTTCATTCACGCAATGCGTGATGATCTGGAGGGCCTGTTCATCTACCCCAATGGTCAGATGGACGCTAGTGAAGCTGAATTTACCTGAGAGCAATTAATCCGGCTCGGGGGAAGACCTCGAGTCGGATGTCTCCTTCAGATCCAGATTACTCGGAGCCCTCAAAGTGCATCTTTTGTGGTTGCTTATTAAGCGGCTTGGTCAGGGTATAGTAATTGTCCTGATCACCTCATTTATCATCTTTACCTTGTTAAGGGTGGTCCCAGGTGACCCAGCTCGGCTCATTGTTGGAGGTATGGCCCCTGATCACCTGGTCGAACAGATGGCTGAGGATATGGGTCTCCGCGATCCGATACCTGTCCAGTATGTACGATATATGGGCAATCTGATTCAGGGCGATCTGGGGCAATCGTTTATCCGTCCTGCAAGTGGCGGAAGCATGGGCGGATCCGCTTTCGATGATGCGACACGGAGTGACCGTGCAGAGGTTTTTGACATTATTATGGAAAGGTTGCCTCTGACCCTTCAGTTGGCAGCCCTAGCATTGATATTTGCATTAATAATTTCATTGCCTCTAGGGATTATGGCTGGGTTAAATCCAGGAAAATGGCAAGATAAGATTGCATTCTATACGGGATCATTATTTGTATCTATTCCAAATTTTTGGCTTGGAATTGTTCTTATACTAGTAGTTTCAGTACAATTAGGTCTGCTTCCGGCGATTGGTTATAAGGGCTTTGCCTATTCGATTCTGCCTGCTTTGGTCCTTTCGGTAGAAATTATTCCGTTCATCATTCGTACGGTTTCCGTCTCCGTAAGCCAAGTTATGCAAGAACAATTTGTGACAGTTGGGCCTGCAAGAGGGCTCCCCAGAAATCAGATTATTTACCGTCATGCATTACCAAATGCTGCAGTCCCACTCCTTAATCTTCTCGGAATACAACTTTCAACATTATTGGGCGGTGTAGTTGTTGTAGAATTTATTTTTGATTACCCTGGTATTGGACTTCTCACAATACAGTCAGTATTACAAAGAGATTTTCCAATAATTCAAGGTATAGCAATTCTTACTTCTGCTATTTTCGTTTTAATTAATGTTTTTGTAGATATAGTTGCGGCTGCGATTGACCCAAGGTTAGGTAACTGAAATGTCTGCAATTAAAGAAAGAAACGTATCAGGTGAAAATTACATCTCAAAAAAAAGAGATTCTATTTTTTTCCGAATAATAGAGACAGCGCTTAAATCATATGAGTGTCGTGTCGGTCTTTTTATAATTACCTCTCTTTTAGTTATTGCGATTTTTTATCCGTGGGTCATTGGTGACGATGGCACAACCATGAACATACAGATGCGATTCACGCCCCCCATCCCCATGGAGGGATCCAGCTGGTTGCATCCATTCGGAACCGATCAGATGGGTCGGGACCTCCTCGTCAGATCATTGATTGGCCTGCAGTATTCCATGATTATTGGCCTATCTACCGTGATATTGATGTTTGTGATCGGTTGCGCCATCGGCTTGATAGCAGGCTTTAAGGGCGGTTGGGTGGACACCGTCTTGATGCGCCTTACTGACGCTCAGCTGTCTATCCCGATGATTATTCTGGCGATAACGATCCTAGGGGTCTCCCGTCCAACGATACCGGCAATCATTGTTGTCTTAGCATTAGCGGGCTGGCCACTTTATGCGCGCGTTGCTCGCTCCATCGCCATGTCCGAACGTAATCGGGAATACGTGCGAGCGGCCCGGGTAATCGGTGCATCAGAGTTGAGGATCATGTTGCTTCTGATCGCTCCGAATGTGCTACCGCCAATCGCGTTTGTAGCTGTACTTGATATTGCCCGGATAATCATTTTCGAAGCAATCCTCGGGTTTCTTGGGTTGGGGGTTCAACCTCCAACGCCAACTTTCGGTAATACAATTGCAGATGCCCGAAAGTACCTCATGAATGCTTGGTGGATTGCCACCATGCCTGGACTGCTTCTCGTTATTTCGCTCACAAGCATAAACCTGGTTGGAGCCTCGCTCGAACGTGCCAGGAATAAGATCTACGGTGGCAGTCAATAATGAACGGGGGACCAATCATGAGCCCAAAAGCCGATTACGTGCTAACCGTAGACAATCTGTCGATTGGGGTGGAGCGGCCAGACAGGATCGATCCAGTTCTCAAGAATATTTCCTTCGAAGTGAGGGAAGGGCAGATTCTTGGTGTGATCGGAGAGAGTGGCTCTGGCAAGAGCGTGCTGGCGAGAGCTCTGATCAATTGGCTTAGCAGCCCTTTGAAGGCTACGGGCGGTTCCGTGAAGTTCAAAGGTTCAGAACTGCTGACCAATGACAGGAGAATTGCTGAGGAGGTACGCGGGCGAAAGATCGGGTATATTGGATCCAACCCTACATCATCGCTTGATCCAACGCTTTCAGTTGGCTCGCAACTTGTGGAAAAACTCCGAGCGGTTAAGTCAGGCATGGGTAAGCAAGCTGCGGAAAAGAAGGTCATTGATCTTCTATCCGCAGTGAAAATTCCAAGTGCATCTGAACGCTTTCATGAATACCCCTTTCAGTTTTCGGGCGGCATGATGCAGCGTGTAATGATCGTGGATGCCCTCTTGAGCAATCCTGAGCTTTTGATCTGTGATAACATCACACAGCCACTTGATGTAACAGTTGGCGCGCAGATTATAAGATTGATTCAATCGCTACGGTCGGATTTCAACACGGCGATTATTTTTATCTCGTCTTCACTTCCGGTTGCACGGGACGTGGCGGATGAAATAATTGTCTTGCACGAGGGCGCGGTTATTGAGCAGCAGTCACCAGATGCACTGGTTTCCAGGCCTCAAAATACCTATACGATTGATCTACTCCAGAAGCTGCCAAAAATCTGGTCGATTGAAGATCCTCCAAAAATTTATCACGAGAATGCTGGCGTGATCATGGAAGTTGCGGAGGCCAGCCGAACCTACAAAACGAAAAAGAAGGGCACCCTAGCCACATACAATCATGTTCGGGCTGTGCGGAACGTAAGCCTGGATATTCGTGCGGGTGAAAATTTTGGGATCGTTGGAGAATCCGGTTGCGGCAAGTCTACATTGACTCGTCTATTGGCGTGGCTTGAAAGACCGGACACCGGTTCCATTACCTTTGCAGGCAAAAACCTTGAAGATATCAGTCGAAAGGAGCTCTTCAGGCTTAGGAGCGAATTCCAGTTGCTGTTGCAGGATCCATACAATTCACTTCCTCAGCGCATGGCAATTGGGCGAATCATCGAGGAGTCCTTGCGGATACACGGTAGCAAGAAAGACAAGGATATTCGTGCAGAAGTTGAGAATACCATGAACGAGGTAGGCTTGTCTCCCAGTCTATACAATGAGCTACCCATCGGACTCAGTGCGGGACAGCGCCAACGTATTGCAATTGCCCGTGCGCTCATATTGCAGCCAAAGTTGATGATCTTGGATGAAACGTTGAGTTCCTTGGATCAAAGCGAGCAAAGCAGTCTCCTGGCGCTTTTTGAGCGGCTCCAGGAAGACCATCAGTTAACCTATATCTTTATTTCTCATGACCTTGCGATGGTGCGTCGTACCTGCAATCGCATCGCTGTGATGTACCTAGGTGAAGTGGTTGAGCTGGCTGACAATCATACACTTTTTTTCGATCCACAGCACCCCTATACGCGCGCATTGCTAAGTGCTGTTCCGACTCTCGAACAGCATCCCTATGACAGCGATAAGGTTCTGCTTGAGGGTGAACCACCAAGCCCAATCGATCTGCCAGTGGGCTGTAGCTTCAGGACCCGCTGTCCCGACGCGTTTCAACGGTGCGAAGTCGAGGATCCCGGATTGTATGACTATGGCGGTGGCTGTGAAGCAGCCTGTTTTCTCCTGGATAAAGAGAGGGTTGGCTAACTCTGGATGTGTAACTGGAATTTGTACCGATGCTGAGCCAGCCGCGTTTGGATGAGATCATGAAACTTCTCAGGCTCGATCGCCGTGTTTCCGTGTCAGATCTTGTAGAAAAACTTCAGGTATCGGACGAGACGATAAGGCGTGACCTGAAGCATCTGGAAGAACAAGGGGATTTGCGTCGTGTGCATGGGGGCGCCATTCTGCCGAAGTTGACCGAAGAACAGCCTATAGATGTTCGTGGTCGCATCAAACAGCGTGAAAAATCAAAGCTTTCCCAGTATGCAGCAGGCTGTGTTCATGAAGGTATGTCCGTATTTCTTGATACAGGTACTACTACACTCGCTCTCTCGCATAGATTAATTCAATATAATAACCTTACGGTAGTAACCAACTCCCTAGACATCGCTCACGAACTGGTTTCGAAAAGCGAAAACAAGGTAACGATACTTCCTGGTGATATTAGGCGGAACGATAATGCCGTCGTTGGCTACAGTGCGGTCAAGGCAGCATCTTGGCGATTTTACGACGTTGCGTTCATGGGCATCGCCGCAATTGATCCCATACTCGGCTTCATGGATTACGAAGAGGATGAAGCGGAAATCCGACGGGCGGTCATAGCCCAGTCGGGTAAGTCGATAATCCTTGCAGATGACAGCAAGTTTGGCCGGAAGACGCACATCAGGACCTGTTCAATATCTGATGTCGATCGGGTCATAACCAACAAAAAGCCAAAAGAGGAGTACCTGAAGTGCTTCTCGGATGCTGGTGTGGAGATAGTCTATGAATAGTCCTGAGAAGCTTCATTCTCATTTCTTCGATCTTTTCGAGAATATATCAGTTTTCGGTTCGACGCCCGCGGGAGGACTTACACGTCTGGCGGCCAGCCAAGAAGATGGTGAAGCCAGGGACTGTCTGTGCTGTTGGCTTAAAGACAATGGCTTTGAGCTCCGGATCGATCGGGTCGGGAACATTTTTGGGCTCAAGGAATGGCACGAGGGCAAGCCTTGGGTGCTCGTTGGATCACATTTGGACAGTCAGCCCAAAGGTGGGCGCTTGGATGGCACTTACGGGGTAATCGCTGGAGCAATCGCAGCAGCGGAAGTCTCAAGACGTATCGAAGCCGAAGGACAGGTGCCCGAATACAACCTGGCCGTTGTCGATTGGACAAATGAGGAAGGAGCGCGATTTCAGCCCAGTTTGATCGGAAGTGGCTGCTTTGTGGGTAAACTAGACAAGCAGGAAATGCTGGCGGTCACTGACGACCAGGGAATAAGCCTGCAGTCCGCCTTGGAAGCTATCGGATATCTGGGTGAGGACACGTTTGATGAAGAGATCGCCGCCTATGCCGAAATCCATATAGAGCAAGGCCGTATACTCGAAGAAAACAAGATTCCCATAGGTGTCGTCTCTCGCAATTGGGCGGCGTTGAAAGCCCAAGTTACTTTTCATGGTAATCAGGCACATACCGGGCCCACCCGTATGCCAGAGAGACGGGATGCACTCTATGCCTCGGCTGAGTTGATCCGCTTTGTGCGTCAATTGGCTGAAGGGCGTGAAGATAACTTGCATACCTCAGTCGGCCGCCTGGAGGTCGAACCAAACTCGCCGAATGTAGTTCCGGCTCTCACCAAAGCATATGTAGAACTGCGTTCACTTGATGAAGGGTTGCTTGGGGAACTTAACAAGCAATTGAACCAGAAGGTTGAAGAAATCAGCCTAATGACTGGTTGCAAGTCAGATATAGTCAATTCCGTTTTGAGACCAGTTTTCCATTTTAACGAAACGGGTGTTCAATTTGCAAAACAGGCCAGCAAGGCAGCTGGTTATGATTGCATGGAGATCGATACCGTGGCGGGTCATGACGCAGTCTCCCTTGCCAGTGTTTGCAACTCAATTTTGCTGTTCGTTCCCAGCAATGACGGTATCAGTCACAACGAAGGCGAAAAGACCCGTCCAGAAGACCTCGCGGCCGGTGTCGATGTCATGGCCGAGCTCCTTCACGGTTTGTGTATCGGGAATAAAACGAACGAACGGTAGAGCGAGAACCGAACAGGAAATCAATTAAAGTGCAGTGAGGTTATCATGAGGAAGTTCGGAGAGGCGTCAGATAACGAAGACATACGTCTGGAAGGTGCTTTGCAGGCATTCAAGGGAGACGAGGTTTCGGATATACAATACGACAACGAAACCGTTCCTGTCGCGTCCCCGATAAGACGAGCGACTGATTGGGCAGGGTATAGAGTGGAGACCTCATCGGGACCCGTCTGGGCAAAAGTTCTCTACGAAGACATGATCCCTCATGTCGATTTTCAAACAGCTCTGCAAGCCAGCACTCAAGCAGCCAAGGATAATCTGGCGCCTGAAGTGCTCGCACATGATCCCGATAAAAAGGTCATTCTCTTCGAGTATCTCGGCTCTCCTTGGAAATGGTGCCGGGTCAACGACCTTCAGAGGATAGACAGGATAGGCAAACTGATTAATTCAAAACGCGCGTTCCATAAAGGAATGGCTCTGAACAGGGAACGTGACATTTTCAAAGAAGTTCAGGAACTCTTGGAGAGCTGTAACAGGCAGAAGGTTGAATTACCTGAAGATATCGAGTGGTTGAAACTTAACATCGGTTATGCGGAACAAGCGGTTGAAGCAGCTGGTCGAGATCGTGCGCCTGTCCATGGGGATGGTGCGGCTTCGAATGTCATGCGGACTCCTGAAGGTGAAATCAAGTTGTTGGACTTTGATTCAGCAGGTAACAGCGATCCCTATTTCGATGTGGCAACGACATTGGTTGAACTCTGTGAGTTTGATGATGAGTGGGAACAAGCTGTGGAGTTGGTTGAGGGGAAGCCTCGGCGGGATGTTCTTGCTCGTTGCCGTCTCTACGCGATTGCGGATGACATAAGATGGGGTTTATGGGGGCTTTGCATGGCAACGAGTTCTCCAAGAAAAGATATTGAATTCTTCAAGTATGGTCAGTGGAGGTTGCTGCGTGGACGGTATAGTCTGCACGACTCCCGCTTCGAAGCATGGTTGAGACAGGTATAAAATAAACAGGAGAAGTTCAGGGAGTATTTGCCATGCGCAAACTAGGTAACGCACAGAACGAAGCCGAGCAGGATCTGGAAGCGGCAGTTCAAAAGATACCGGAGTGGTTGGTCCAGGAAGTTCATTACGAGCCGGTGAACGGGGGCATCAGCAATGCCAACTGGCGGGTTCGTGTCAGCGGGTGTGAGGTAGATTATTTTGTAAAAGTGCCAGGAAAAGGCACTGAAATGTTTATTGATCGAAACGCCGCGCACGACGGCAGTGTCAAAGCGGCGGAGTGTGGTTTCGGTGCGCCAGTTTATCAGTTCATTGAAGATGACGGCATCGAGATTTTTCATTTTGTCGAGGGATTCAGGACATCGACAAACAATGATTTCCTGGACGAGGATGTTCGTACAAACGCGCTAAAAGCTCTTAAGGCGTTTAATTCACAGAAGCCTCTGAGCCTTACAAAGACGGTCTTCGACATGATCGAGGAGCATCTGCAACAGGTGGAGGATTTGGGAGGGCACAATCCCCCCGACATTTGGTGGTTACGGGAACAGTATCGATTGGCGCGTGAAGCACTGGAGGCTTCCGGCCTCGATCTGGTTCCCTGCATGAATGATACCCTTGCAGGCAATTTCATGCTCGATGAGAACAAGAATATCATGCTGGTGGATTTCGAGTATGCTTCGAACAACGACCCTTTCTATGAGTTGGGGTTATGGTTCGGAGAGATGTTCTTTCCGCCCACTGTCGAAATGGAGCTTCTGGAAGAGTATTTCGGCAGGGTAGATGATCGAATTATCGCGCGCCTGAATGTTGGGAAAGCCCTGGCGGATCTTAAGTGGTCAACCTGGGCTATGGTACAGAGTCAGGTTTCGAAGCTGGATTTTGATTTTCACAAGTACGGAATCTGGAAGCACATGCGCGCTCGCCAGATGATGCATGATCCTCGCTGGGAAGGCTGGTTGCGTACAGTCTGATACCCTGGATTTGGTTATACGACGCGGTGTCTCAATTCCTGCACCATTTGGAAGAGGAGGCAGAGAAACGTGACGTTTGCTTGACCTGTCCTCAAAAGCTTAATCCAATAGCGTCTGGTATCATTGTCTTTTCACGTGGTAGTGCCTGCGTAGTGCAAGGGCCACCCCCGAAGCATATTCCCTGTACGCCACGGTGATGACCCTCGCTGGCTTCAAGTGCGTGCCATTGCAGGTCAGTGGTGCCTGCCTATTCGTTGTCTCCGACATCCGGACGCGGGTCTTCAACGAAGCCATCCGCGTTCGGCATCTCGATCTCGGCCATGGAGTCCGCGTCGAGCGTGGTCTCGGGATCATCCGAAATAATGCCAGCACGTCCCAGGATATAAGCGCTGATCGCGTAAACTTCGTCTGGCGACAAGGAACCAGGCGACTGTAGCGGCATGGCGCGGTGCACATAGTCGTAAAGCGTGCTGGCATAAGGCCAGTAGCTTTCAACCGTCTTGACGGGGCTGTCATCTGCCAAAGTTCCACGGCCACCCAGGAGCGCAGGGGCGCCGAGCTCGCTGACGCCCTCCATGTCTGACCCATGACAGGCGGCGCAGGCCTGGTCATAGGCCGTTTTGCCATCCGCAAAGGTCCCGCTGCCTTCTGGTAAGCCTTGGCCGTCCGGCATCACATCAATATCAATTGCCGAAATCTGCTCTTCCGTGGCGGGCTGGCCGATGCCAAAGGCATTCGAGGAAATATCTATATCACCTACAGTCTCAGCGCTGGATTTCGGTGGTTCCATGGGGGCGCGTTCGCCTGTCTCCTCCAGCCTCTCCGGCAGTGCCGCTGATGTGCGCTCCGTTGTGTCTCCGTTCCCGGACTCATCGGCAAGCAAGGGGCTTGTTGCCAGTGCGATGGCACAGACAACAGTCAAATTACGCATGAACATTGGTCACCTCCCCATCTTCAGCGATGTGCCAGCTTTGAATGGCATTCAGGTGATACACCGAGTTCAGGCCCCGCACGTCCACGAGTTCTGACAGGGTGGGTTGTACGTAGCCGGTCTCATCAGTTGCACGGCTTTGCAGGACCGCCTGCTCACCCGACCATGTCCACGGAAGACGGAAGCGCGTGTGACATATGGGCAGAACGGGTCCTTCCAGGGATGCCTCCTGCCAGGTATTTCCGCCATCGGCAGACACTTCGACCTTGGTTATCTTCCCTCGACCGGACCAGGCGACACCCGTTACCTCGTAGAAACCAGGCCGCGGCAACTTCATCGCACCTGAGGGAAAGGTGATGACAGATTTAGCTTCCATCTCAAAGCTAAACTGCCGTGCTGAACCATCCGGCATGAGATCGGTGTATTTGGACGTCTCCTCGCGGGTCATGAAGGGCTTGTCGCTCACCTCCAGCCGGCGGAGCCACTTGATATGCGTGTTGCCCTCGTAACCCGGCAGCAGCAGTCGGAGCGGATAACCCTGTTCCGGCCGGATCGCTTCGCCGTTCTGGGCATAGGCGAGGATGGCGTCATCCATCGCCTTGTCGATCGGGACCGAGCGGGTCATGACTGCGGCATCCGCCCCTTCAGCCAGAATCCAGGCTGCATTGTCCGAGACACCAGCCATCTCCAACAGAGTGGATAGACGGACGCCTGTCCATTCCGAAGTCGAGGTCAGGCCATGGGTGCCCTGTACGGTTTTCAGCGTCGGCTCGTCCCATTCCGTCAGGCCGTTGCCCGAGCATTCGATGAAATACAACCGGCTGACCGCCGGAAGACGTTTCAGGTCGTCCATGGTAAAGCGCATCGGCGTATCGACCATCCCGTGCAGGATGAGTTCGTGGGTGCGCGGGTCGATCGTCGGGATGCCGGCGTGGTGGCGTTCAAAATGGAGGCCTGAGGGTGTAATGATGCCGTGCCCCGAGGCAAGCGGCGTCATGGACCAGCTCGACTCAATGCTCGCTGTCGGATACCGCCAGCGCACTTCGCTTTCAAACTGCGAACGGGACCCGTAGCCACCATCTTGGAGGATCAGGCGCCCCTGCTCTTTCGTGGGGTCGGGTTGGACGTAGTATTCAACCGCGCCCGGGGGTGCCTCGGCCGCTGCCCGACCGCTCAGCAGGGCTCCACCGCCAAGGGCGAGGCCGCCCGCCAGCAATCCGCGCCGTGTCAGGCCATTAAACATCCCCTCTTTGCAGTCGCAGTCTTCTTGCTGGGGGTCAGCCAACATCTGGCGTTCGATTTCGACCAGGCTCTCGGCCATGTGGCGTTCGGCGGGTCCATACCTCGATGCAGGAAATTTTTCATCTTTGGGCATTTTTCCCTCCCTAGTTGCTTGCATTCGTAAGGCAAGCTTTCTTTCTCATACAACGAGAAGCATGCTCTCTCATTCGCTTGCTTGTAAATAGATGACCCAAGTTTGCTTCTTCTCTGGGGCTTGGAGAATCATTGTCAGTGTGGCCGACACAGTGATTTGAGGCGTCTTCTCGCAAAGTAAGCGAGAGCAGATGAAATCCCAGATTGCCGAGAAGGCAATGATGATTGAGTGGAAGGGGGGGAATCCTCTCGATCCCATGGTGGGACAAGCTTCAATCAACTTTTCGGGTGATACACTGATATAGCGTCAGGATATCCCAACAAGACCTATCCAAATGTGCTCATTCCAGGATGCAACAGGGCTCCCGAAGCTGGAAGTCACTGGGCAAGACTATGACTGTTCACCCATATTGCGCGTAAGGAACTGGGAACCACGATCTGCCTTATGCAGGAGTGTCTTTGAAGCGCTGATTGCGCCATTCCGCTGGTTGTTTAAGTTGCGTTAGTTGACAAAGTTGCGTTTCACAATATATTGGAATGAGCCGGAGGTGCCGAAATGCCCAACAACGAACAGCGCAAGCAGTCTACAGGGTCGTCAAAGACACGCCGCAGCGCGTCAAAGGATGTCGTGACCCTGTTTACGATGAAGGGCGACCCGAGCAAGGCTCTTGCGGGTTTCACCCTGCCGGACGATAGCGAAGTGGCCATCGTTTCGTCGAAGCCGGAGTCTGTGCGCCAGCTCAAGAAGACCTTCGGCAGCCGGGCCGCACGTGTCGCCGAGGTGGTGGAGCGGAGTTCGGCTTCTGGACAGGCAAAGACAAAAATGCCTGCCGTCGACAAGACAGCGTTCGAGCCTGATGCGCGCAGTCAGGCACTGCTCGAAGGCGTGCGGATCGCGCAAGAGGACCTGCGTGAAGCAGGAGGGGCCTATGACCTCGAAGAGGTCCGCACGTTGATGCGCGGTATATCAAGGCAGGCGATCGACAAGCGCGTGAAGGAGGGCTCGTTGCTGGCTGTCCCGGGTCCGAGCAACCGCCGCAGCTATCCAACCGTGCAGTTCATGCGAGACGGAAGCGTCGTCCCCGGACTCAAGTCTGTGCAGCAGGCGCTGCAGATGACGAATCCATGGATGGTTCTCAACTTCCTGATTCACCCCGATGACCGGTTGAATGGCAAGAAGCCCATCGATCTTCTGAGAAACGGTCACGTGGATCTGGTTGTCGAAGCCGCCAGACGACATGGTGAGCAGGGGGTGTGAGTGTACCGCTCCCGCCGCCGGATCTGCATGAGCGCAAGCCGGATCTGGAGGACATCCCGATAGGAACGATCTTCCATCGTTTCTATCCGGCACACCGCGATCCGATCTATTTTGATGCCTCGGATCTCGGCCGTTTCAACGCTCCGGATTCCTCCTACGGTGTCCTCTACACTGCGCAGAACGTCGCCGGCGTCTTTGCCGAGACCTTTCTGCGCAAGCCCGGTCGAACATTGATCGATGAGACTTTGCTGCGAAGCAAGGCCTATGTGCGTCTCATTACACGTAAACCCTTGCGCCTTGTTCTTCTCGTCGGGCTTGGCTTCGAACGGCTTGGACACCGGCAGGCTTTCGGCCAGCAGCAGCTCCAGGCGCGCACCCAAGCGCTTTCACTAGTGCCTCGTGCCCGCGCGATCATTGTGAAGTGGGTGGAAAAGACTACAACACGGTACGCTCGCACTCGGCCCTCAACTACCAATCACCGGCTGCCGCTGCAGCCAATTGGAACCGGCAAGGGTCATCACCGCGGCGTTTAGCCGAAGGCTCGGCGGAGATGACCCTTGCCCCGTCTGCGCACAAGCGCAATCATCAACCATCGCTTCCAGCCCAAATGGATAAAGCTTTGGGGGCAGGGCACGAACGATTCAATTTAAAGCTGCACCATCAAACCCCGGCCCCCTCAAAGCGTTTATATAGAACTGCTCAGTATTACGCCTTGGGCTTAAAAACATGGTCTTCGCTAGGAAAGGCTCCAGTACGAACCTCACCCGCAAATGTCTTGATTGCGTTTTCCATGTCCGCACGAAGGTTGGCATAGCGTTTCACAAACTTGGGCTGGAATTCGTTGAATACACCCAAAACATCGTCAACAACCAGAATTTGGCCATCGCAAGCCTGCGATGCTCCTATGCCGATTGTGGGAATGGAAATACTCTCCGTAACCGATCGTGCAATGGGTTCGACAACCCCCTCGATTACCGTCGCGAATGCGCCAGCTTCATCCATCGCCTTGCCATCCGCCAGAAGCTTCTTTGCACTCTCTTCATCTCGTCCTTGGGTCTTGAACCCTCCGAGCGTATTCATGGACTGCGGTGTCAAGCCGATGTGACCAAGCACAGGGACACCGCGTGCAGCTAAAAAGGCCACCGTTTCTGCCATTTCCTGTCCACCTTCAAGCTTAATCGCTTGGCAGCCAGTTTCTTGCAGTACACGTGACGCGCTACGGAAGGCCTGCTCTGGCGACTCCTGATAGCTCCCAAACGGAAGATCCACGACAACACAGGCGTGTGAACAGCTGTGCGCAACTGCACGACCATGCTGGATCATGGTATCCAGAGATATTCCCAGGGTACTGTCGAGCCCATATATGGTCATGGCAAGCGAGTCGCCAACAAGAATGAGGTCGACATGCTCGTCCATTATCTTCGCGATCGGAGCTGTGTAAGCAGTCAGGCCAACCAAGGGAGTTGCCGACTTGCAGTCCCGAATAGTTTGGGTGGTCATACGCTTGTTGCGTCCATGAACGCTCATGCTGTTTCTCCGTAGTTGATTCGATAGCGAGGGCCAAGGCTTGCCTGATAGGGTTGCATCATTCTGGCACGTACCATACAATTCGCACACTAAGGAAAAATGATAAAGCCTTGAATTTAGCCTATTAGTGACGAAAAAAGGATTCTTTTGTTCGCTCTATAAGTATAGAGTTCAAAGGCAAGATATAATAAAAAAATATATTTTATGAATAATAAATAAGATGGGGGCGTCTGCATTAATGGGTAAGCAAATTGATGTCATGAATGAATACATAGGGAGGATATTCTCCGTATGTACATTTATTATAATGATAATAGTGATATGTGATGTTTCTGCGCGGGCCTTTTTTGAGCGGCCAATAGACTGGGCTTTTGCGGTTTCAACCCAGCTTTACGCGCTCCTTTTCATGATATTGGGCGCCTACACCTTATTACATAATGCTCACGTCAACGTTGATATACTAGTCGCAAAATTATCGGGGCGCACCCGGGCGTTAATTGATACCATTACTTATCTCGTATTTTTCTTCCCATTCGTTTCCGTGCTTATTTATTTTGGGTACAGATTTGCCCACCGTTCCTGGGCATCCGGAGAAACGACATGGGGGGTCGTCGCTATCCCCGTTTATCCAATTAAATCGGTAATATTCGTTACTGGATGCTTACTCTTCCTTCAAGGAATAGTCCAATTCACCCGGACGCTGCGTGCGCTCAGAGGGAAATAAAAATATGGGCGCGGAAGCTTTAACGCTATTCATGTTCGGTGGTTTGCTGCTTGGCTTGTTTCTTGGGCATCCATTAGCATTTGTACTTGGTGGTGTAGCCGTTTTGGCTGCATTCATGGGTCCGGGGTCTCAAGTATTTGGGCTTATTATTAGCCGAATATATGGCGGCGTGATGGATAGCTATATCCTTGTCGCAGTCCCTCTTTTTATTCTGATGGCTCGCTTCCTTAGCAGTTCTGGCGTTACTGACCGAATGTTCGAGACATTGCGCCAACTCATGGGTGGCCTACGTGGCGGTTTGACGCTTAGCGTGATAATCATTTCGGTTCTACTTGCTGCTACAACTGGGATTATCGGTGCTTCTATCACAGTCATGGGCATGCTTGCGTTACGCCCGATGCTGGAGAATGGTTACCGTAAGGACATCTGTTGTGGTGCGATTGCTGCCGGCGGAAGCCTAGGTGTGCTTATCCCCCCCAGCATTATGCTGATCATTATGGCTAGTTATGCGCCAGTCTCGGTCGGTGAACTCTTTGCCGGGGCGCTTATCCCTGGCCTCGTCTTAGCTGTGCTGTACGGTACATATGTGCTTGGTGCGAGCTACCTATTTCCGTCACTAGGACCGCCACTCACGGCTGAACAGCGTGCTCTTATTGAGCCGCGTAAACTTTTACTGGACCTGCTGAAAGATGTGGTTCCGCCCCTGGTGCTAATTCTCGGCGTATTAGGTTCAATCTTCGGGGGCATAGCCACCGCTACGGAGGCAGCAGCCATTGGTGCATTCCTGGCGTTCTGTTTCATGATCATTTATGGGTCTTTTGACCGCGCAGACTTCTTTGCATGCCTTCGTGACACTGGCAAGGTTACCTCGATGGTGCTTTTTGTTGTTGTTGGCGCCACTGCCTTTACAGGTGTCTTTACTGCTGGAGGCGGCTTGGATGTTGTTCGCGAGATGTTGCTTGGTAACGAACTGCCGGTGTGGGCAATTATTGTCGTCATGTTAGTAATCATGTTTGTGCTCGGCATGTTTCTGGATTGGATTGGTATTGTTTTACTAAGTTTTCCAATCTTTCTGCCTATCTTAGAGCAAATGAACGTCGACATTCTCTGGTTCGTCGTTCTTTCGGCTGTCGTTTTGCAAACATCGTTCCTGACGCCGCCCTTTGGGTATGCTCTGTTTTATCTAAAAGGGGTTGCCAGTGATGATATAGCGATAGGGGATATTTATCGCGGCGTTGTACCGTTCGTTGTGCTCATTATTATTGGGGCTGGCCTCGTCGCTGCATTTCCCGGATTGATACTCTGGCTTCCCAATATGATGACACAATAAACGCAATAACACTTGGATTTGGAACCAAGGTGATGGTGAGTGAAAAGAATATCCAAAAATTAACTAGTATGGAGGAAACCCAATGAAACTTGATCGCCTACTAACATTCGGTGTCGGTGCAATAACGCTTTCATTTGGTCAGGCGGCGACAGCTGCTGATACAACTTGGACGATGACGACTCAATGGCCGTCAGCCATCGAGTTAATTGAATATGATAAACACTTTGTTGAGACGGCAAACAAGCTCATCGGCGACGAGTTGGAAATCAAGTTTCATCCGGGCGGGACTCTTATTCCGCCTTCAGAGGTGTTTGATGCCGCCAGTGCTGGAGACATAGAGGCCTCTGGCGATTGGCCGGGTTTTTGGGCCGGCAGAAACTCCGCATTTTCCCCGTTAGCCACACACACGATGATGTTCAACGCTGCCGATTACATGATGTGGATCGAGGCGTGGGGTGGCTTTGAAATGTATCAGGAGGTTTATGGGGAACACGGTCTAGTGTATCTGCCGCATGCTGTCCTGAATAATGAGTCCGGCTTTCGGACCAATGAACCTATTCGCTCAATCGAAGATCTTGAAGGCATGCGACTGCGCATTTCTGGCCGCGACCAGGGGCGAGTGCTAGAGCGGCTTGGGGCAACACAGGTTCAGATCGCAACGCATGAGATCTATCAGGCACTTGAACAGGGCGTCCTCGATGGCGCAGAAATGGCGACCCCCGGAATTGATTATGGGGTTGGCTATCACGAGGTTACGGACTACTGGCTAACACCCGGCTGGCATCAGAGCGCCACCGTTATCGGGGTAATGATCAACGAGGATGCTTGGAACGCTCTGTCGGAGAATGTTCAAAACAAGCTCAAAGTCGCAGCTCAAGCCAATATGATGTGGTCCCTCGGGTTCTCCGAAAAACGTGCTGTCGAGGGAACGCAGAAATTCATCGAAGCAGGCACCGAAATAACACGGTTTGGCGAAGAAGACCTTGCTAAGATACAGAAGATCGCCAATGAAGTGATCGTCGAGAGCAGTTGCGACAACCCACTCCACGGGAAGGTATATCTCTCGCAGCTAAGCTATCTTGAAGAGTATTCCCAATGGCGTAAGTTCTCTGAACCGTTTGCCCTTGGACGCAACACAGAGCTGCCCAATTTGGATGAGATTGAAGCCTGCATCCAAGACGCCTCAAACAACTAACCCCGGGGCTGAATATCTTATATATCTTTGACTTGGTATGACTACACCGTCACCGATCCAAGCTGGGGTCGGTGACGGTGTCGGATGCAGCCGTAACCTGAGTACGTTTTCTAACGTAACCGTCCGTTCGGGACCGCCTTCAAATTTTGTGCAACATCAGAATAAATTCCGTCGTTATGTACGTCGTTATTGACGTCAACAAGAGCGGAGGCAGGGGATTCGTCAGGAGACAGTGACGGGTATTGAGTCGACCGATAAAAAGCTGTCCGCGTGGGTAATAGAGTCCCGGCTGCGGCCAGCAAGGCACTGAGAATCGCCCTGTAGATCTGGTGCAAAAGAAGCCTCAGCCACCTGAGGATAAGGCGGAAGTTGTAGCCCACGGCACTGAGCAGGGCGTTGACCCGGGTGCCGAGCGGTCCCTTCAGATAGTTGCGGCCCAGATGACCATCCGCCTTCATGTGGCCAATGACGGCCTCGATGGCCGAGCGCCGTCGCAGTTCGCGCTTGATCTGGCCGTGTACCCCGCGCTTCTGGCCGGAACGAAACACCCGCCGGGGATTGGCCACATCATGGCCGCGATAGCCCTTGTCCACATAGGCCCGCTCCACCGGCCGTCCTGTCAGGGCCTCGGTTTCCTCCACCACACGCCGCAGGGTATGGCCGTCATAAGGCAGACCGGGAAAGGCCGCAGCATGCAGCACGAACTGGCCGCCCCGAGCCCGGCGGTTGGTGGTGTCGATGGAGACCTTGCAGCCGAACTCGTAGGGCTTGTGGGCCTTGCCCTTTCCAATGCAGACCACCTCGGGGGCGTGCCAGGAATAGAGTTTGGGACCGCGCTGCTGCTGTTTCTGGTGACGGATGCGAATGGCCTTGGACAGAGGAATGGCAAAGGCGGCTTTCAGAGCCGCATTGCCCTCTGTCTTGCGCTGGATGTCGCGGATCAGGCGGCCCAGGAGGCTGCGCAGGAAGCGCAGTTCCCGATTGCAGCGCTTGAACTGTTTGGCGTGGGCATAGCGCCCGGCCATCAGGGCGGCGCGCTTGGCCACCCTGAGATAGGACTGCCGCAGCTCCACGCCCTCGGCCCTGGCTTGGCGCACCAACTGCCGGATGGCGGTATGCAGCAGCTTGGCGTCGCTGGGGTGGGTGATGTTGGCCGGTTGTACGGTGGTATCCACTGAAATGCGCGCCAGATCATTCTTCTTGAGCGCACCGCTGTCGTGGGCCACCCGCAGGCTCTCGGCCAGTAGCAGCTCCAGGCGTTCGCCCAGGCGCTTGCGCCAGTGGCTCAGGCCCGAGCGCTCGTGCCGAAGCGCATGCTGGAAGAAGCGTAACCGTCCGCTCAGGACCGCCTTCAAATTTTGGACAGCATCAGGTTAATTTCCGTCGTTATGTACGTCGTTACTGACGTCAACAAGGACGGAGGCAGTGGATGCGCCAGGAGATACTGACGGGTGTTGAGCGTCGGCGACGCTGGTCGCTGGAGCAAAAGCAGGAGATCCTGGCGGCGGTTGGCGTTGACGGGGCGACTGTTGCCGATGTGGCGCGGCGCTACGACATCACGCGCCAGCACATCTACCAGTGGCGCCGCGAGCTACGCCAGAAGGGCCTGCTGGCAGACAGCCGTCCGCAGTTCCTGGCGGTGGATCTGGCCCCGGAGGATCCGGGTGCGGATGCGGGCGGGGCCGGCCTTGTCGAGATCGGACTTTGCAATGGCCGTCGCCTGCGCTTGGCCGGCGATGCCCCGGAGGCGGTGGTGCGGCGCATGATCCGCCTGACGGAGGCGGCATGATCGGCCCGGGCAATGGTGTGCGCGTCTACCTGGCCTGCGGGGTGACCGACATGCGCAAGGGAATAACCGGTCTTGCTGCGGCAGCGGATCAGGTATTGCGTCAGGACCCCTGCAGCCGTGCGGTCTTTGCCTTTCGCGGCCGGCGCGGGGACCGCATCAAGCTGCTGCACTGGGACGGCCAGGGGTTCTGCCTCTACTACAAGGTTCTGGAGCGCGGACGCTTTCCCTGGCCCTCGCCGGCCGATGGCGTGGCGCGCCTGACCTCGGCGCAGCTGGCGATGCTGTGGGAGGGCATTGACTGGCGCCGTCCGGCCTGGACGGCGGCACCCCTGCGGGCGGGCTGATATTTTATCAGAATCAAGGGGATAGTGCTGTTCCTGGGGAGTCGGCTGGGGTAAACTTCTGCCCATGATACCGACGCTGGACAGCCTGCCGGACGACCCGGCCACCCTGAAGGCGATGATCCTCGCCCAGCACGAGGAGGTGACCCGCATGTCGGCCTCGGTGCGGGCCTATGAAAGCCTGGTGGAGGCACTCAAGGCGCGCATTCTGCGCCTGCGCAAGCAGAAGTTCGGCAGCTCCTCGGAACGCATCACGCGCGAGATCGCCCAGCTGGAGCTGGCCCTGGAGGACCTGCAGGTCGCCCACGCCCGCGAGTACGGCGGACAGGCGGAGGGCGATCCGGCCCCGACCCCCGAGAGCGAAAGTACGGACAAGCCACAGGGCCGCCGGCGCGGCCGCCCCCGGGTGGATCCGCAGACACCCCGCACGCGGGAGACCCTGGATCCCGGAGAAGAATGCCCCGACTGCGGCGGACCGCTGCGCCTGTTGGGCGAAGATGTTTCGGAACTCCTGGAGCTGGTGACAGCCCAGCTGAAGGTCATTGAGATCGCGCGGCTCAAGAAGTCCTGCCGCTGCTGCGAGAAGGTGGTCCAGCCCGAGGCACCGAGCCGGCCCATTCCGCGCAGCATGGCGGGCCCGGGCCTGCTGGCCCACATCCTGGTCTCCAAGTTCGACGATCATCTGCCGCTCTATCGCCAGACCGAGATCCTGGCCCGCCAGGGCGCGGAGATCCCGCGCTCGACCCTGGTCGACTGGTGCGGCCAGTCCATGGCCGTGGTCGCCCCACTGGTCGCGCGTATCAAGGACCATGTCCTGGCGGGCGATCGCCTGCATGGCGATGACACCCCGATCAAGGTCCTGGATCCGCGCCGCCCCAAGGCGGCGGCCAGCGCCAAGGCCGTCAAGGAGGGGCGGATCTGGACCTATGTGCGCGATGACCGCGCCTGGGGCTGTACCGACCCGCCGGCGGTGGCCTACTGGTTCTCGCCGGACCGCAAGGGGGTGCATCCCCAGGAGCATCTCAAGGACTTCCGCGGCATTCTGCAGGCCGATGCCTATGCCGGGTTCCGCAAGCTTTATGAACCCGACGCCGAGGGCAAGGTGCGCGTGCGCGAGGCGGCCTGCTGGGCGCATCTGCGCCGGGACTTCCACGACGTCTGGAAGGCCACCGGCTCCAAGTTGGCGGAAGAGGCCTTGAACCGTATCGGGGCCCTCTACGATCTCGAGCGGGCGATATCCGGTCAGGCACCGGAGATGCGTTATCGCCAGCGCCAGGCGCACAGCCGGCCACGTGTCGAGGCCTTCCGCACATGGTGCGAGGCGCAGCTGGCACGTATCTCGGGCAAGAGCGGTCTGGCCAAGGCCATGCGCTATGCCCTGAACCGCTGGCCGGCGTTCACGCTGTTCCTGGAAGACGGGCGTGTTGCCATCGACAACAACGTCGCTGAACGGGCCATGCGGCCCATCGCCATCGGCCGCAAGAACTATCTCTTTGCCGGTTCGGACGCCGGTGGCGAGACCCTGGCCGATGCCATGACGCTGATCGAGGCCGCCAAGCTGTCCGGCCACGACCCGCAGGCCTATCTGGCCAATGTCCTGGCCCGCATCAACGACCATCCGATCAACCGGATCGATGACCTCCTGCCCTGGAACTGGACGAACCCGGCCCTGGCCAAGGCAGCCTGATCAATCAGCAGGATTGCAAGGCGGTACAGAGCGGACGGTTACGAA
>NZ_ATVH01000020.1 GCF_000420625.1 Fodinicurvata sediminis DSM 21159
CAGCAAGGATCTGGACCTCTGGGCCTACATGAAGGGCGTTGAACTGGACTATTCGCGCCCTGGCAAGCCAACGGACAATGCCTTCTCGGAGTCCTTCAACGGCCGGGTACGTGAAGAATGTCTGAACGTCTATTGGTTTTTGAGCCTGGCTGATGCACAGTCAAAATGTGAAGCGTGGCGGACGGATTATAATGAAGTTCGCCCACATAGTTCCATTGGCGACAAAGCCCCGATGGAACTGGCAATTGCCTCAGGGCAGGCATGCCTGCCCTGAGGCCGAACAGCCGGAATTTTCTCGCTCTGGCTGGTCCAAACTTGGGGGCAAGGTCAGCTGCCGAAGTGGAGCCTCCATCTGCGACGCCTGAGGAGGTGGTTGAAGCCGCATACAAAGCTGTCCACGCTGCACTTCGCGCAGACCTGCTGGATCGCATCCTTCAAAACAGCCCGAGCTTCTTCGAACAGGTCATCGTCGAACTTCTGGTGGCAATGGGCTACGGGGGCTCCCATCGCAATGCGTCAGAGCAGCTTGGCAAATCGGGCGACGGGGGCGTTGACGGGGTGATCAACGAGGATGTTCTCGGTCTCGATCGCGTCTACGTCCAAGCGAAACGATACGCCCCGGGAAGCGCGGTCGGGCGACCCGAGATCCAGGCATTCACCGGAAGTCTGGTCGGCCTCGGCGCGTCAAAGGGCGTTTTCGTGACGACCTCGACGTTCTCCGCCCAGGCCGTCGAGTTCGCATCACGCATTCCGCAGCGTGTGATCCTGATTGACGGACGCCGCCTGACGGAGCTGATGGTCGAACACGGTGTCGGGGTGCGTTCCAGCCGCGTGCTGGAGTTCAAGCGACTGGACGAGGATTTCTTCTCGGAAGACTGACGCCCGGCAAAGGGGATATCAATTCGGGTGGTAGGTCAGCGGCCGTTTCTGATTTGATTTCTTATACTTAGGGTTCCGTACTGGCGCCGGTTCAGTCCAGAGGTCGAGAGAAAAACGGCGGAGAGAGACCGCTCGGAGCCGAGTGTGCCGGCGTCGCAGTCCAGAGCTTCGCACCCGAACCGCGCGGTTCCTTGGCGTTTCAGCGCCGCGTCCGCGTGCGGAGAACCTTCGTCAGGGTAGAAATGGCGGAGAGGGAGGGATTCGAACCCTCGGTAGGGGGGTACCCTACAACGGTTTTCGAGACCGCCCCGTTCGACCGCTCCGGCACCTCTCCGCGTGGTCTGGCCGCCGGGCTGTGGGACAGCCTCTGTGCGACCGGGTCGAGCAGGCGCGGAACCTAGCGCAAGCGCCGGGCTCCTGCAACCCGCTCTGGCGGCCTGGCGCGCCGCTTGATTCGATGCCGCGGACGGGGGTGGGGTGAAGCTGGACAGGCCGTGCCGGTTCTGCGATCCTTTGGACCTGTCATGGTTTTCCGGAACGGCGGCATTGAAGCCACCGGTATGGAAATGAAAAGGGAACCCGGTGAAAGACCGGGGCTGCCCCCGCAACTGTGAGCGGTGCGTTGACTGTCGCTGGAGTCACTGGCTGTCGTGGATGGCCGGGAAGGCAAGACGGTCGGACCGACGAGCCGCAAGCCAGGAGACCTGCCATGACGCAGACGTATTCATCCGACTGGAACGGGGTGTGTCCGGACATGAAGGAAATCTGATGGCCGCTGCATGGCGCTTCACTTCCTGGTCCTACTCCCTTTTTCAGGTTGCCGTTCCTTGAGCAAGATTGGAGTCCAAGAGCAATGCGCATTCTGATAGTGACCGTTTTCCTGGCCCTGGCCGGGAGCCTTTCCGCCGCGCTGGCCCACCACGACGGCGAACGTTCCGCCGCCGCCAACATGGTGGTCAGCCACGCCTGGACCGTGGAGAACGCGGCCAACGCCCACGCCAATGCCGTCTACCTGACACTGGAGAACACGGGTGCCGAAGCCGACCGCCTGGTCGGCGCCGAGGTGGACTTCGCCAGGGCCAGCAGCTTTCGCGCGCCGGTCATGGACGAAGAGGGCAATTACGGCATGAAGCAGGTCCAGGCCATTGCCGTGCAAGGCGGCGATTCCATCACGCTGCAGCCCGGTGGCGCCCAGATCGTCCTGGAAGACCTGCAGGGCGAATATCGCGCCGGCGATCACTTCCACATGACCCTGACCTTCGAGAAGGCCGGCCGCGTCGAGGTGGAGGTTCTGGTCGAGGACCTGGACGAAGTGGACGGCGCCACGCCGAGCAGCTGATCGCGGCGAGTCAGATTTCACCATAGATCTGGTCACGACAGGCCCCGCCGAATGTTCCGGCGGGGCCTGTTGCTATTTCGGTGACCGCAATCTGAATCTCGACGTGTCAGACCGAATAGATTATCTACAAATCCATGGCGGATTCGGATGAAACACTTGCGGCGCGGATCGGAGCTGTTCTTGCGGAGCGGATCATTTCCGGCGAGCTGGCGCCCGGTACGAAGCTGCGACAGGACCATATCGCCGTGGAATTCAGTGCCAGCCATGTTCCGGTTCGCGAGGCCTTCCGTCGGCTGGAGTCCCAGGGTCTGGTGGTCAGCGTGCCGCGCCGCGGCGTGCGTGTGGCCGGTTTTTCGCAGGATGAAATGAAAGAGGTTGCGGAAATGCGTGCGGCCCTGGAGGTGCTGGCCTTGCAACACGCCGCACCCCACCTGACGCGTGCGCTGCTGGACGAGGCCGAGCAGGTCAGCCGGTCCGCAGACCATGCGAGCGATGTTCAGAGCTGGGAAGAGGCCAACCGGAAGTTCCATCGCCTGATCCTGACACCTTGCGGCATGCCAAGGCTGCTGCGCGCCATTGACGACCTGCATGCGGCCAGTGCACGTTTTCTTTTTGCCGGTTGGCGCGCGGAATGGGAGTTCCCGAGCGACCGGGATCATCGCGCCATACTCGATGCCCTGCGCGCCGGAGAGGTCGAGCGGGCGTGTGCCGTTCTGAAGCGGCACGTGCAATGGATCGGGCGCAAGCCGGCCGTCTCCGAATAGCGTCCTGAGCGCATACCCCCTTCCCCATCCCGTCCGATTGATTTTTGCTACAGCGACAGGTGCGTCCTTGCAATGACCATCTATTTATGGATTCATTAAACGATAGAACAGATAAATTATCTATAAAAAGGATGATCCATGAGCGCACTCGCCACTCCAGGTTCGCCATCACGGGTACACCGCCTGTCGCTTGCTGTCTTCGTCTTGATCGTTGGCCCCCTGCTCATGACGTTGTCGGCCAAGCTTCAGATACCCTTCTGGCCGGTCCCAATGACCTTGCACACCCTGGCCGTCATGGCCTTTGCCGTGGCGCTGGGACCACGCCTGGCCAGCGCTGTCTTCCTCGCCTACCTTTCTGCGGGCGCGGCCGGACTTCCTGTCTTTTCAGGTACACCGGAGCGCGGCCTTGGCCTTGCCTATATGATGGGGCCGACAGGCGGCTACCTGCTGGGGTATCTGCTGGCTTCCGGCGTAACGGGGGTCCTGGCACGCGGCCGGGGTATGCTGGGGCATTTGGGCGCCATGCTGGCCGGTTTGTCTGTCGTGTATGCAATGGGATTGGGTTGGCTGGCCTTCTATGTTCCGGCCGACTCGATCCTGGCGCTCGGCCTGACGCCCTTCCTGGCCGGTGATCTGGTCAAGGTCGCTGTCGTCGCCGTCGGGGCTCAGCTCATGTCACCCCTGGCCTGCCGCCTCTCCCGAAAATGGCTGTGAATGGGGGCGACACCATGAAACGCGAAACAAGGGAGGCCGATGGCGCGCTTCGCCATGACTGGACAAATGAGGAGATCCTGGCTCTGCATGATCTGCCGCTTCTCGAACTGATCGGCCGGGCGAACGCTGTCCATCGGCGCTATCACGACCCGAACCAGCTGCAGAAGGCGGCCCTGCTGTCCATCAAGACGGGGGGCTGTCCGGAAAACTGTGCCTACTGTCCGCAGTCGGCACACCACCGCGAGGTCGAGCTGACCCGAGAGGGGTTGCTGGAACCTGAAACCGTCCTGGCCTTGGCCAGGAATGCCAGGTCTGCCGGCGCCGAGCGCTTCTGCATGGGCGCTGCCTGGAAGAGGGTACGTGACGGGGCAGAGTTCGAGGCCGTGCTGGACATGGTCCGGGGTGTGCGCAGCCTGGGCATGGAAGCCTGTGTCACCCTGGGCATGCTGGAGCCGCATCAGGCCGCGCGGCTCGCCGCGGCCGGACTGACCGCCTATAACCACAACCTGGACACCAGTCCGGAGTATTATGAAGAGATCATCACGACGCGCACCTATCAGGAACGGCTGGATACGCTGGCCGCCGTGCGGGAAGCCGGAATAGAGCTGTGTTGCGGCGGCATCATCGGCATGGGGGAAAGCAAGGCCGATCGTGCCTCAATGCTGCGCATCCTGGCCGGTTTCAGTCCGCATCCCGAAAGCGTGCCCATCAATGCCCTGGTGCCAGTCCCCGGAACGCCTCTGGGCGCGCGGCCGCAGGTCGATCCCCTCGATCTCGTGCGCATGATGGCAACGGCCCGGCTCGTCCTGCCGAGCGCAACGTTGCGTCTGTCGGCCGGGCGCTCGAGCCTGACGCGCGAGGCGCAGGTGCTTTGCCTGCTTGCCGGCGCAAACTCCATATTCTACGGCGACACTCTGCTGACGACCCCCAATGCCGGGATCGGTGACGATGCCGAGCTGCTCGCTGCACTTTCCGGCAGGGGCGTGGCGGAAAGCACGTATCAAGAGGAGAGCGTCGCTGTGTAACCCCCGGCAATCTCCCAGTATCCTGGAGCGCCCGCGGGATGGAGAGACCGGCCCGCAATGTCCGGCCCTGAGCCCGAGGGTCGCGGCCTTGCACCCAGATCCTGTCGGGATGGCCATGGACCGGGAAGAAGGGCTGTGGTAGCTCCTTCCTCGACGGCTACAAGGCGAGGAGACACTCCGAAAGATGAAGAAACTGCCGAAGATCATCGGTCACCGGGGGGCGGCCGGGCTGGCGCCCGAGAACACGCTGGCCGGTTTCCGCAAGACGGTGGAAACCGGCGTGCGCATGATCGAGCTGGATGCCAAGCTGACCTCGGATGGGCAGGTCATCGTCTTCCATGACGAAAACCTGGAGCGCACCACGGACGGCCGGGGGGCCGTGGCCGAGACCAGCTATGACGCCATAGCGAAGCTGGACGCCGGGCGCTGGTTCGCGCCGGAGTACGAGGGCACGCGGGTGCCCCTGCTGTCGGACGTGCTGGACTATTTCCGCGAAAACGACATTGCCGTCAACGTCGAGATCAAGCCCTGTCCCGGGCGTGAGCGGGAGACGGCACTGAAGACCCTGGAGGTCCTGGCGGCGCACTGGTCCGAGGACGCCCCCCTTGTTGTGATCTCGAGCTTCAAGCGGCTCTGCCTGGACCTGGCTCAGGAACAGGCGCCGCACTGGCCGCGGGCGCTCCTGACCGATCATTTCGAGGAGGGCTGGAAAGAGGCCGTACAGGAACTGAAGGCCTACAGCGTTCACGGCAACTTCGCCGCCTTCGGCAAGACACGGGCCCTGGACGTCCAGCTGCTGGGCGCGCAGGCGGCGGCCTATACGGTCAATGACGTGGAAACCACCAAGATCCTCTTCTCGGCCGGGGTCGATTCCATCATCACCGACCGCCCGGACATGCTGGCGGCCTGGTTGTAGGCGTTCAGGCGGCCTGCTGCTCGTTCAGCAGGCTCTTGCCGCTGTCGCGGTCGAAGAGGTGCAGCTTGCGCGGCCGGAAGGCCAGGTGCACGACCTGCCCATTGTCGACTTCGGGCACGCCGGAAAGCCGAGCGATGATCGGATTCTCGATATGGGGCGCCTGGCCGTGCAACAGGGTATCGGCCCCCAGCACCTCGATCAGTTCCACGGTGAGCGGCAGGCTGGCTTCGTCCGGACTCTCCTGGGTCAGGTGCAGGTCCTCGGGACGCAGGCCGACGGTCACCGGCCGGTCGGCCTGGGCGGCCTCGGTCACCTGGGGCAGTGGAATGGAAAAGTCCTGGCCGATGACCACCGACTGCCGGTCGGAGGAAATGCGCCCCTCGACGAAGTTCATGGAGGGTGAGCCGATGAAACCGGCCACGAAGATCGAGGCCGGCCTTTCATAGATTTCCAGTGGTGTGCCCACCTGCTCGGCCACGCCGCCGTTCATCACCACCAGGCGGTCGGCCATGGTCATGGCCTCGACCTGGTCATGGGTGACATAGAGCGATGTGGTGCCCAGCCGGCGCTGGAGCTGGCGAATCTCCACACGCATCTGCACGCGCAGCTTGGCGTCGAGGTTGGACAGCGGTTCGTCGAACAGGAAGATCGAGGGCTCGCGCACAATGGCCCGGCCCATGGCCACGCGCTGGCGCTGTCCGCCCGAGAGCTGGTTGGGGCGCCGGTCCAGGTATTCACCCAACTGGAGGAGGTCGGCCGCGTCCTTGACCCGCTGTTCGATCTCCGGCTTCGGAAACTTACGGATCTTCAGCCCATAGGCCATGTTCTGGCGCACCGACATGTGCGGATAGAGGGCATAGTTCTGGAAGACGATGGCGATGTCCCGGTCCTTGGGTTCGACCCGGTTGACCATGCGCTCGTCGATGTGGATCTCGCCGCCGGAAACCTCTTCCAGTCCGGCCACCATGCGCAGCAGGGTGGATTTGCCACAGCCCGAGGGCCCGACGACCACGACGAACTCGCCGTCCTGCACCTTGAGGTCCACGCCGTGGATGACCCGAACCTCGCCGAATTCCTTGATGACATTGTCCAGCCGCAGCTCGGCCATAACGCTTGTTCCTATTTCTCGGTTTCCACCAGGCCCTTGACGAAGAGCCGCTGCATGACGAGGACCACCACCACCGGCGGGATCATGCCCAGCATGGCCGTGGTCATGATGGCGTTCCAGACCGGTACGGCATCGGAGACATTCAGCATGCGCTGGATGCCCATGACGATGGTGTAGTAGCGCTCGTCCGTGGTGACCAGCAGGGGCCAGAGGTACTGGTTCCAGCCATAGATGAAGAGGATGACGAAAAGCGCCGCGATGTTGGTGCGCGACAGCGGCAGGACCACGTCCCAGAAGAAGCGCATGGGGCTGGCCCCGTCCATGCGCGCGGCCTCCAGCAGCTCGTCCGGGATGGTCAGGAAGAACTGCCGGAACAGAAAGGTGGCGGTGGCCGAGGCAATCAGCGGCAGGGTCAGGCCCGTGTAGCTGTTCAGCAGGCCCAGGTCTGCCGCAACGCCATAGGTGGGCAGGATGCGCACCTCGACCGGCAGCATCAGGGTGATGAAGATCATCCAGAAGAAGAACATCCGGAAGGGGAAGCGGAAGTAGACGATGGCATAGGCCGACAGCAGCGAGATCACGATCTTGCCGATGGTGATGCCGAGCGCCATGACCATGGAGTTGAACATCATCAGCGCCACCGGCGGCGCGCCGGCCGTGCTGATTCCCTCGCCCAGGACCAGCTTGAGGTTCTCGAAGAACTGGTCGCCCGGCAGCAGCGGCAGGGGCGGACGCTGCAGCGCCGGCCCGGTATGGGTCGTCGCGATCACCATGATGTAGATGGGGAAGATGACGGCGGCCAGACCCAGCAGCAGGATCAGGTGCGAGGAGACCTTTACCCAGCGATTGTTCTCGACCATCAGTACTGCACCTTCTTCTCGATATAGCGGAACTGGAAGACGGTCAGCGAGATCACGATCACCATGAGGATGACCGACTGGGCTGCGGAGCTTCCCAGGTCAAGGTTGATGAAGCCGTCCTTGTAGACCTTGTAGACCAGGATCGAGGTCGAATTGGACGGCCCGCCATCGGTCACCGCATGAACGATGCCAAAGGTCTCGAAGAAGGCATAGACCACGTTCACCACCATCAGGAAGAAGGTGGTCGGCGAGAGCAGCGGAAAGAGGATGGTCCAGAAACGCTTGAAGGGCCCGGCGCCGTCGATGGCGGCCGCCTCGGTCAGCGATTTCGGGATTGCCTGCAAGCCCGCCAGGAAGAACAGGAAGTTGTAGCTGATCTGTTTCCAGGTGGCCGCGATGACGATCAGGATCATGGCGTCCGTGCCATCCAGGCGGTGATCCCAGTCATAGCCGATGGATTTCAGGAAGCTGGAGATGATCCCCAGGGTCGGGTCGAACATGAAGGCCCAGAGCGCACCGGCCAGGGCCGGGGCAACGGCATAGGGCCAGACCAGAAGTGTCTTGTAGATGCTGGACCCGCGGATCACCCGGTCGGCCATGGTGGCGAAGCACAGCCCCAGCGCCATGGCCGAGAAGGTGACGGCGGCGCTGAATATGATGGTGATCTTGAAGGAATAGAGATAGCTGCCGTCCTGGAAGAGGGCGATGAAGTTCTCGAACCAGACGAACTCATAGCTCAGGCCGAAGGCGTCCTCGATAAGAAGCGACTGATAGAGGGCCTGCAGGGCCGGCCAGATGAAGAAGACCAGCGTGATCACGATCTGCGGCAGGACCAGCAGATAGGGCAGGTAGGATCGTCGGAAGTGAACGCGTTTCAGCATGCAGGGGCCGGGTGTCTGGCAGATCGACTGTTGAGAAAAGACCATTCGGCCGGAAGAGTGGCAAGGACTCTCCCGGCCGAAACGGTCAGGACATCAAGTGCGCTCAGTTGTTCTGGCGGTGGAATTTCTCCAGTTCGCCATTGGCGCGCTCGACGGCTTCGTCCAGCGCGTCGGAAGCGGACTTGTCACCCGAGAAGGCAGCTTCCAGCTCTTCGTTGATGATGTCGCGGATCTGAAGGAAGTTGCCGATGCGCAGGCCCTTGGAGTTCTCCGTCGGCTCGTTCAGGTTCATCTGCTTGACGGAGACGTCCGCACCCGGGTTCTCCTCGTAGTAACCCTGCTCCTGCGTCAGCTCGAAGGCCGCCTGGGTGATCGGCAGGTAACCCGATTTCTGGTGCCATTCAGCCTGGACTTCCGGCGAGGAGAGGTATTCGAAGAAGGCGGCCACGGCTTCGTATTCCTCATCCGGATGGCCTTCCAGGACCCAGAGGGACGCACCGCCGATGATGGAGTTCTGCGGCGCCCCTTCGGCATCCGGCCAATAGGGCAGCATGGCCATGCCGAATTCGAAGTCCTCGATCCCGGCGACCAGCGAGGCCCGGTTGGCCGAGGAATCGGTGTACATGGCGCATTCGCCGCTGACGAACTTCGGCCGGCTGTCGCTGTAGCGCCCGCCGTAGCTGAAGACACCGCTTTCCTGCCATTCGACCATCTTGCCGATGTGCTTCTTGTGCAGGTCGCTGTTGAACAGGGCCTCGATGTCGGTGCTGGCGAAACCGTTCGCACCGCTGACGAAGGGCACGTTGTGCAGGGCGCTGAAGTTCTCCAGCTGCACCCAGGACGGCCAGCCAGTGGTGAAGCCGCACTCGTATCCGGCATCCAGAAGCGCCTGGGAGGCCTCTTCCAGCTCGGGCCAGGTGCGCGGCGGCGCCTCGGGGTCCAGACCGGCTTCCTCGAAGGCGTCCTTGTTGTAGAACATGACCGGCGTCGAGCTGTTGAAGGGCATGGAGAGCATGTCACCTTCGGTGGTGGTGTAATAGCCGGTCACGGCCGGAAGGTAGGCGTCGGGATTGAACTCGATCTCGGAGTTCTCCATGACCTCGTAGACCGGGCGGATGGCCCCTTCGGCCGCCATCATGGTGGCCGTGCCCACTTCGAAGATCTGCACGATGTGCGGCTGTTCGCCGGCACGGAAGGCGGCGATGGCACCGGTCATGGTTTCGTTGTACTCGCCCTTGTAGACCGGGTTGACGACGTAGTCATCCTGGCTGGCGTTGAAACCGTCGGTGATGTTTTCCAGAAGCTCGCCCAGGCTGCCGCCCATGGCGTGCCACCACTGGACCTCGGTCTGGGCCAGGGCCGGCGAGGCCAGAAGAAGGGTTGTGGCAGCCGTGGCTGCGGCCAAGGTGGTCTTTCGCGTTCTCATGCGTTTCTCCTTGCTGTTCGGGTTGTGGTTCCCGGTTCTTAGTAGGGCCGGGTTATAGTCTGACGACACAACTATGAAGGTTTTGTTACAGCGAGTTTAAGCATAAACCGCAAGAGGAGAGAAGCCCGAGTTTATCCACAGGCCGCAGCGCCACCACCGGCTGCAACGAAAAACGCCGGCTGGTGCAGCCGGCGCTTCTCGATGGTTACATTTTCCGGGCAGACAAGGCGTCTGCCGGGAACCGGGTTACTTGCGACCGGCCTTGCGGTCGGCCTGATCCTGGCGCTCTTTCTGTGCGATCTTGCCGGCCAGACCCGTGGTCTTCTCGGCGATGCGGGCCGCCTTGCCGCGCAGGTTGCGCAGGTAGTAGAGCTTGGCACGGCGCACGTCGCCACGGCGCAGCACCTCGATACTGTCGAGACGCGGGCTGTAGAGCGGGAAGACACGCTCGACACCTTCGCCGTAGGAAATCTTGCGCACTGTGAAGGAAGAGTTCACGCCGCGATTCTTGCGGGCGATACAGACCCCGTCGAAGGCCTGGATACGCTCGCGAGAGCCTTCGACAACCTTCACATTGACGCGCAGCGTATCGCCCGGCGCAAAGCGCGGAAGCTTTGCATTGGCGTTCAGTGTGGCGATCTGCTCCTGCTCGAGCTGTTCGATCGTATTCATGGCCTTCGTCCTATCCTTCCTCGTTTCCGCCCGTCCGGCGGCGTTCAAGGTAGCGGTGCCAGAGGTCCGGCCGCCGCTGTTGGGTTATTTCCTCTGCGCGGGCCCGCCGCCATTGGCGAACCCTTTCGTGATGGCCGGAAAGCAGTACCTCCGGCACGCTGCGCCCCTGCCATTCAGCGGGTCGCGTATAGTGGGGATACTCAAGCAGATCCCCCTCGAATGACTCGTCCCCGCCGCTTTCCTGGTTGCCCATGACCCCGGGCAGAAGCCGAACCACGGCATCCAGTATCACCTGTGTGGCCACTTCGCCTCCGGAAAGGACGTAGTCGCCGATGCTGACTTCATGTGCACCGCTGGCCTGGAGCACACGTTCGTCAATTCCCTCGTATCGCCCGCAGAGCAGGCGAAGGCCGGGCTCTGCGGCAAACTCGCGCGCCATGGCCTGGTCGAAGGTCTGCCCACGCGGGCTGAGATAGACCAGAGGACCGGGCCGTTCGGTGCTGGCCTCGATAGCTGCACCCACCACGTCCGGCCGCATCACCATGCCTGCACCGCCGCCGAAGGGGGTATCATCCACGGAGCGGTGTTTATCGCGCGCAAAGCCCCGGATGTCCAGAGCTTCGAGCCGCCAGAGATCCCTTTCCAGTGCCTTTCCCGCCAGGCTGACGCCCAGCAGGCCGGGAAAGGCTTGCGGAAAGAGGGTCAGGACGGTTGCCGTCCAGGGTGGTCGATCTGTCCCCGCGCTCGTCACAACAGTCCATCCCTTGAAGCCGCGCTTTATGACCTGTCACGACTGGCTTGTCCAGCCCCGCTCAGGTTTTCGGCGCGTTTTTTTCCTCGTCTTCCTGGCCGGATCCCGCCTCTGTCTCGGGCGGCGGGTCCACCAGGACGCGTCCCTGATCCAGGTCGATTTCAGGAACAACGTCGCGTGTAAAGGGCAGCAGGCGTTCGCCGCCGGTTTCATCCCGCACTTCCAGCAGGTCGCCGGCCCCGAAATTGTACACCGCCGAGACGTGACCCAGAAGCCGGTCCGCGTTGTCCCGTGCCTCCAGGCCGATCAGGTCCGCGAAGTAGAACTCTTCCGAATCCTCTGGCTGGGGCAGGGCGTCACGCTTCACGTAGAGTCGCTTGCCCTTCAGCACCTCGGCGGCATTCCGGTCCTTCACACCTTCGATTTCGGCGATCAGCATGCCCTTCTTCCGGCCCTTCAGGCGCAGGCGATAGCTATTGCCTTCTTCATCCTGCAAGGGGCCGTAGGCCGCCACGGACCCCGGTTCCTCGGTGAAGGTCTTGACCGTGACCTGGCCACGCACGCCGTGCACGCCCGCAATGGCGGCCAGACAGACAAGCTTTTCCGGGGTCATGGCGCCTCCGCCCTCTGCAGTCCGTCCGCCAGGTTACGCCTGGGCTTCCTCGCTGCTTTCCTCGGCAGGTGCCTCCTCAGCAGGGGCTTCCTTGGCGGCCGCAGCCTCTTCCTCGGCCTGCTTGCGGCGCTCTTCTTCCTCGCGCATGCGTTCCTGGGCCTTGGCGCCCGGCTGGTTCTTCTTGGTCTGCTCGCGACGCGGCTTCGCCTTGATCAGGTCGCGCTCGACCAGGAAGCGGGCCACGCGGTCGGTGGGCTGGGCGCCGTGAGACAGCCAGTACTGGATGCGCTCGGTGTTCAGGCGGATGCGCTCCTCATGCTCGCGCGGAAGCATGGGATTGTAGGTGCCAAGCTTCTCCTTGAAGCGGCCGTCACGCGGCATGCGCGTGTCCGCCACGACGATGGAGTAGAAGGGGCGCTTGTTGGCGCCGCCGCGGGCGAGGCGAATCTTCAGGGACATCGGGTTTCCTTTCTTTACCTTGAATACGCTGTTGTTCGAAGTCTTGCTGCTGCACCTGGGCCGCGGAGGCCTGGCCAGCTGTGGGTGATCCTATTTCTTGCCGCCGAAGGGGTTGCTCATGTCGCCCAGGCCGGGGGGCAGGCTGCCGCCGCCGCCACCGCCCATACCGCTACCGGGGCCGCCCATGCCACCAGGGCCGCCCATGCCGCCGCCGGGGGGCATGCCGGGCATGCCGCCGCGCATCATGCCCTTCTTGCCCAGCTTGCGGGCGCGCTTCATCATCTTCTGGGCGTCGGCGAACTGTTTCAGCAGCTTGTTGACCTCCTGCACCGAGGTGCCGGAGCCCGAGGCGATGCGCTTGCGACGCGAGGCCTTGATGATCTCGGGGTGGGCGCGTTCCTTCTTGGTCATGGACGAGATGATGGCCAGCTGGCGATTGACCATGCCGTCGTCCACATTGGCGTTCTTGAGCTGCTCCTGCATCTTGCCCATGCCGGGCATCAGGTTCATCAGCTGCTGCATGCCGCCCATCTTGGTCAGCTGCTTCAATTGCTTGGCCATGTCGTCCAGGTCGAACTTGCCCTTCTCGAGCTTCTTGGCCATCTTTTCGGCTTCGTCCTGCTCGAAGCTCTCGGCGGCCTTTTCGACCAGGGAGACGATGTCGCCCATGCCCAGGATGCGCCCGGCGATACGGTCGGCATGGAAGTTCTCCAGCGCGTCCAGCTTTTCACCGACGCCCAGCAGCTTGATGGGGCGGCCGGTGACGGCGCGCATGGACAGGGCCGCACCGCCGCGGGCATCGCCGTCCACGCGGGTCAGCACGATGCCGGAGACGCCGACGCGCTCGTTGAAGGTCTGGGCCACGTTCACGGCGTCCTGGCCGGTCATGGCATCGGCGACCAGCAGGGTCTCCTTGGGTTTGACGGCGTCGCGGACCTCGGCGACCTCGTTCATCAACGCCTCGTCGATGGACAGACGGCCGGCGGTGTCCAGCATGACCACGTCGTAGCCTTCCAGCGCACCGGTGTTCATGGCGCGCTTGGCGATGGCCAGCGGCGGCTCGCCGCTGACGATGGGCAGGGTGGCTATGCCCGCCTGTTCGCCGAGGACCGCCAACTGGTGCTGGGCGGCGGGACGGCTGGTGTCGAGCGAAGCCATGAGGACCTTCTTGCGGTCCTTTTCGCTGAGGCGTTTGGCCAGCTTGGCACAGGACGTGGTCTTGCCCGAGCCCTGCAGGCCCACGAACATGACGGGCACCGGCGGCTGGGCCGCCAGGTCGATGGCGCCGGTCTCGGGATCGGCGCCGCCCAGGGTTTCCACCAGGTGGTCATGGACGATCTTGACCACCATCTGGCCCGGGGTCACCGAACGCAGGACCTCCTGGCCGATGGCCTTTTCCTTGACGCCGGCGATGAAGTCCTTGACGACGGGCAGGGCGACGTCGGCCTCGAGAAGGGCGACACGCACCTCGCGCAGGGCCTCGGAGACATCCTCCTCGCTCAGCGCGCCGCGTTTCGTCAGGCGCTCGAAGACGCCGGAGAGACGTTCCTGCAGTGATTCGAACATTCGTTCCTTCCCGTCGGGTCGACTGGCCGGACGTCCGAACAGCAGGTTTCGCACCGCTGCGCGAAAACTCGCGGACCGGTGGAGCTCCTCGGAGCCGACAGGCAACCTGTGGCGATAATGCAGGGAACCTAGAAAACCGCGGCCCCTGCGTCAAACGGATTCCGCAAACCCATGCGGCATGCTGGGCTTCACGGCCTTCCCAGGACAGGATTTTTTCGGCATTATTGAATTCCGTATGCGAAAATGCCGCGGGCAGCAGCCTGCTTTGGGGGGAACATGGAACCGCTGGCCCAGCAACCGGCCCTGATCGACCAGGTCTATGAAAAACTGCTGGCCGCGATCACGGCGGGTGAAATCCAGTCCGGTGAACGCCTGGCCCAGGAAAAGCTTGCGGCAGACCTGGGTGTGTCGCGCCAGCCGGTCAGTCATGCACTGGCCATGCTGAAGAAGCAGGGCCTGCTGACCGAGTTGGGACGCAAGGGCCTGCAGGTGGCGCCGCTGGACGCCGAGCGCGTTCGGGCCTTCTATCAGTTGCGCGTGGCGCTGGATGGCTTGGCCGCCCAGCTGGCCGCCCGCCGGGCGGCCAAGCTGAGCGATCACGAACGCGATCGGCTGCAGTCTGTCCTGTCCGAAGGGCGTGCGGCCCTGATGGCCAACGAGGTGCCTGCCCTGGTGGCGGCCGACGCCGCTTTCCATCGCCAACTCTATCAACTGTCCGGCAATCCGGTGGTGGTGGAAACGGCCGAGCAGTCCTGGCCGCACCTGCGACGCGCCTTGTCAGTGGCGTTGGAGCGTGCTCCGGCCAGTCCGCGGGTCTGGGACGAGCATGCCGAGATCGCCGAAGCCGTCCTGGCCGGGAATGCCGCACAGGCCAAGTCCTTGGCGGAGGTCCATGCCGCCCGCGCCGGCAACGAAATCTGGCAGCGCCTGCAGGACGCAGGTGCGGTCAGCGGCGCCTCGCCACAGGTGAGTGGCGAGCGTTGAATCGCCTTCCAGTTCCATCCAGATCCGGAGCACAATGAATGACCAATCCTGTCCTCCTGGTCACCGGCGGAAGCCGCGGCATCGGTGCGGCTGTCGTGCGGCGGGCAGCCGAGCAAGGCTATGACCTTTGCATCAACTACAGTCGTGATTCCAGGGCCGCCGAGGTTCTGGTCAGCGAGGTGGAAGCCCTGGGGCGCCGCGCCATGGCCGTTCAGGCCGATGTCAGTGATGCGCAGGCGGTGGCACGGCTGTTCGATCGCTGCGTGGGTCAACTGGGGATGCCTTCTGCTCTGGTGAACTGCGCGGGGGTGACTGGGCGCATCTCGCCCCTGGTCGACGCCGATCCGGAAACGATTCGCGAAACCATCGACATCAACCTGACGGGGACGCTCTACTGCTGTCGCGAGGCGGTGCTGCGCATGAGCCGGAAACGTGGCGGTGCCGGGGGCGTGATCATCAACATTTCATCGCCTTCGGCCTACAATGGCGCGCCGCATGAGTTCGTCTGGTATGCGGCCTCGAAGGGTGGCGTGGACAGCCTGACGCTTGGATTGGCGCGCGAGTGTGCGGACGACGGGATCCGGGTGAATGCCGTGGCGCCGGGTCTGACGGAGACCGACCTGCATGCCTCGGGTGGCGCGCCGGACCGGGCGCAGCGTCTGGCTCCTCAGATACCGCTGAAACGTGCTGCCACGCCGGACGAGATCGCAGATCCGGTGGTGTACCTTCTCGGTCCGGGGGCAGGCTATGTGACCGGTGCCACACTGCGGGTCACCGGCGGGCGCTGAGCCCGGATCAGAATTCCTCTTCCAGGTACTTCACCAGGCTGGCGACCCCATGGCGGACGGGATCCACCGCCGGCAGGCCGAAGCGGTCCTCCAGACGTTCCAGGTAGGCATCGGCCTCGTCCTCGGGAAGTTTCGCCGTGTTGACCGCGATTCCGGTGAAGCGGGCATCGGGGTTGGTCAGGTGCGCGGCTTCCAGATTGCGGTCCATGCAGACCTTCAGGTCGGGCAGCGGGTAGTCCGGCAGGCCGCGCATGTGCTTGCGGGTCGGCTCGTGACAGAGGACCAGCGCGTCGGCCTGGGCGCCGTGCAGCAGACCCATGGAGACGCCGGCGAAGGACGCATGGAACAGAGACCCCTGACCCTCGATCAGGTCCCAGTGGTCGGGTTCGTTGTCCGGCGATAGCCACTCCACCGCACCCGAGATGAAGTCCGCCACCACGGCATCGATGGAGATGCCCGTGCCCTTGATCAGGATACCGGTCTGGCCGGTGGCCCGGAAATCGGCCTTGAGGCCACGCTGCTGCATTTCATGCTCGAGCGCCAGGGTGGTGTACATCTTGCCCACGGAGCAGTCGCTGCCCACGGCCAGCAGTCGCTTGCCCGAGCGCGGCTTGCCGTTGGCGACCTCGAGCTCCTGGGTGGGGTGGCGCACATCCCAGAGCTGGCGACCGTGCTTTTGTGCCAGTTCCGCCAGGACCGGCACATCGACCAGGCGGTTGTGCAGGCCGGCGGCCAAGTCATAGCCCATTTCCAGGGCCTGGCCCAGGACGTCCAGCCAGACCTGGGAGAAGCGCCCGCCACGATTGGCCACGCCGATCACCAGGGTCTGGGCACCGGCTTCGCGGCCCTGCTCCAGGCTCAGGTCCGTCAGGCCCACGTCAGCCTGGCAGCCCTCGAGGCGCAGTTGGCCGACACAGCCCTCCTTGCGCCAGTGGGCAATGCCGTCGGCGGTCTTTGCCGCCAACTGGTCGGGGGCGTCACCGAGAAAGAGAAGGTAGGGGGAACGGATCGTGCTGGACATGCGCATATCTTCCTTTAAACGCGGAAACTCCCGGGGCCGGCGCGCCGGCCTCTCTCGTCATTCATGGCGATCTTTTCGCATGGAATGCGCGCAAAGAAAATGCCGTATGGGTGCAGTCAGGGGAAAGCGGGCTTTTGCAGGCACATGAGACAACAGAAGTGAACTGGTCACGCCGGGTCTGGCGCATTTCGGGACCGGTCATCCTGTCCAACCTTTCGATTCCGCTTCTGGGGGCCGTGGACACGGCCGTCATGGGGCACATGCCGGGGCCTGCCTATGTGGGGGCAGTGGCGGTCGGCGCCCTGATCTTCAATGTCTTCTATTGGATCTTCGGGTTCCTGCGCATGGGAACCACGGGTTTTGCCGCACAGGCGCATGGGGCGGAGGATGCGGTGGAACGCGCCGCTGTGATCTGGCGGGCCGCGCTGGTGGGCGGCGTCCTTGGCCTGGGCCTGATTGTCCTGCAGGTGCCATTGGGGCTGGCAGCCTTCGCAGTAATCGACCCCAGTGCGGAGGTGACGGCCCTGGGCGAGCGCTACTACGACCTGCGTATCTGGGGCGCCCCGGCCACGCTGATCACCTTTGCCGTCAGCGGTTGGCTGCTGGGCATCGACCGGGCCACCCATGTGCTGGCGGTGCAGCTGACGCTCAACGGCCTCAATATTGCGCTCAATCTCTATTTTGTGCTGGGCCTCGGCATGACGGTCGAAGGGGTCGCGCTTGGCACCGTAATCGCCGAATATACGGCGGTGACGGTCGGTTTGCTGTTGGTCTGGCGCAGGCTGCGCAGGCAGCAGGTTCTGGTCTCTCGCCAGCGACTCTTCGCTCGCGCGCGCCTGCTGGCCCTGTTCCGGGTGAACCGCGACATCATGGTCCGGACCGCCTGCCTGCAGACGGCCTTCGTGCTGTTCACCGCCATCGGCGCGCGGCTGGGAGACGTGACGCTGGCGGCCAACGCCATCCTGATCAACCTGCTGCAGTTCACCTCCTATGGCCTGGACGGTTTCGCCCATGCCGCCGAAGCGCTGGCCGGACAGGCTTTCGGGGCGCGCCGGCGCCAAGCCTTTCGGCGGGCCGCCTGGGTCAGCAGTCTGTGGGCGGCCGGGGCCGCAGCCGCAGTTTCCCTGCTGTTCTGGCTGGCTGGCGGGGCCATCCTGTCGCTTTATACCAATCAGGAGGACATTCTGCGCCAGGCCGGCATCTACATGCCCTGGATGGTGGCCATGCCGCTGGTGGCGGTGGCGTCCTATCAGCTGGACGGCGTCTTCATCGGTGCCACGCGCACCGTGGCCATGCGCAACGCCATGATCGCCTCGCTACTGGTCTATCTGGCTGTCCTGGCCCTTGCGGTGCCGCTGTGGGGGAATCACGGCCTCTGGTTCTCCATGGTCTGCCTGATGCTGGCCCGGGCCGCCACCCTGGCGGTCCGCTGGCCCGCGCTGGAGCGCACGGTGGAGGGGTGATCCTCCTATCGCTGGCGTGTCTCCTTTTGTAGATTCGTCCACTACGGTCAGCTATAGTTTGATCAATCAGTTGCCGAGGGCATTCCAATGCAAACGCGGATCAAACACTGGGACAACGCTGCAGCGATTCGCTTGTGGAGCCGCCTGTTAGCAAAAACGGGTCTGGACGTCTCAAGCAAGGTCAGCATCCGGGTCCAGGACAACAAGGTTATTGTCGAGCCGTTGGATCAGGAGGATAAAACAATCCGCCTGCCGTTCTCGGAAAAAGAGCTTCTGGATGGCCTGACGGCCGATGCTGCGCATGCCGACGAGGTGGTACAACCTCTTTCGAGTAAAACAACCGATTGGTGCTGACCTATACGCCGGACTGCAACCACTTCATCTGGCTGGATTTCGAATCCAGGAAAGGCCGCCAGATTGCGAAATACCGGGCTGCCCTTGAAAGGGGCAGATGACCTGCTCGAACGCTTCATGTCGAGTACCTAATCAATCCTGCAGGACCAGCATGTCGCGCGCTTCCCAGGAGCACCAGACGCGATCGCCGGGGCGCAGGGCGGGTTCGTTGCGGCGCGCTTCGTTCTGGACATTGGCGTTGATGGTGAAGGCGCCGTCCAGGGTGACGAAGACGTAGCTCATGTCACCGTAGTAGGCGACCTGCTTGACAGTGCCCTGGCGCTTCACGCGGCTTTCGCCCTCGGGCGCTTCAGCAGTGACGCGGACCTTTTCGGGACGGACGGCCAGGTCCAGTTCCTCGCGCCCTTCGAAGACGGTGCTGTCCACGACAGGCGCCGTCATCGGGCCCAGGCCCTCGACGCGTACATCCAGCCGGTCCTCGTGCCGGGCTTCCAGCCGGCCGGTAAAGAGATTCATCTTGCCGATGAAGTCGGCAACGAAACGCCGGGACGGATATTCGTAGAGGGTCTGCGGGGCGGCCACCTGCTGCACCTGCCCGTCGTTCATCACGGCCACGCGGTCGGCCATGGACAGGGCCTCGTCCTGGTCATGGGTGACGATGATGAAGGTGATGCCCAGGGCATGGCGCAAGCGCACAAGTTCCATCTGCATGGCTTCGCGCAGTTTGGCGTCCAGGGCCGAGAGCGGCTCGTCCAGCAGCAGAACCCGCGGGCGCTTGATCAGGGCGCGCGCCAAGGCGACGCGCTGGCGCTGACCGCCAGAGAGCTGGTCGGGTTGCTTGTCGGCCTGGCTGTCCAGCTTGACGAGCTGCAGGGCCTCTTCCACCCGATCGCGTGCTTCGCTGCGCCCCACGCCGGCAACCTTCAGGCCATAGGCCACATTCTCGCGCACGCTCATATGCGGGAAGACGGCATAGGACTGGAAGACCATGTTGACCGGGCGCTTGTTGGCGGGCTGCAGGCTCATGTCCTTGCCATCCAGATGGATGGTTCCGGCGTTCGGCATCTCGAAACCGGCCAGCATGCGCAGCAGAGTGGTCTTGCCGCAGCCAGAGGGACCGAGCAGGGCGAAGAACTCGTTCTCGGCGATGTCCAGGTTCACGTCCTCGACAGCGATGAAGTCGCCGAAGGCCTTGGTGACCCCGCGCAGGGACAGGATGGTCCGCTGGTCGGTCTTGTGCTCAGGGGCGGCGTACATGGTGGGGCCTTACTCCGTATCTCGTGAGCGCAGGGGATGCATGAGGCTGCGGCCTTGCAGCCACATGGCCAGGGTCGCTGTGACGATCGTGATGAGAATCAGGATGGTCGAGGCAGCATTGACCTCGGGCGTCACGCTGAAGCGCACCATGGAGAAGATCTTGACCGGCAGCGTGATGGTGTTGGGCCCGGCCGTGAAGAAGGTGATCACGAAGTCATCCAGGGACAGCGTGAAGGCAATCAGGGCACCGGCAATGAGCGCCGGCCTGAGATGCGGCAGCAGGATATAGCGCAGGCTCTGCCACTGGGTGGCCCCCAGGTCGGTGGAGGCCTCTTCTTGTGCACGGTCGAAATTCGCCAGGCGTGCCCGCACCACGATCGCCACGAAGGGAAAGGAAAAGGCGATATGTGCGATGGTGATCTTGACCAGGTTGATCGGCCAGGGCAGATCCGTCGGCCAGCCGATGCGGGCGAAAAAGGCCATCATGGCCACACCCATGCAGATCTCGGGGATCACGATGGGCAGTGCGGTCAGACCCTCGAAGCCCGCCCGGCCAGGAAAGCGGAAGCGCCAGAGTGCGATGGCGACCAGGGTCCCGAGCAGGGTGGCCACCAGAGTGTTCATCAGCGCGATGGTCAGCGAGTTGACGAAGGCTTCCATCAATTCGGTATTGTTGAAGGCGGCGACATAGTAGTCGGTGGTGAAGCCCTGCCAGACGATGTTGCGCTTGCTGTCGTTGAAGCTGAAGGCGACCAGCACGACCATGGGGGCATAGAGAAAGAAGAAGACGAGCAGCAGGGGCAGGCGCATCCACCAGCGCCGGCTGTAGTCGAGCGGACCGGGTGGCAGCTTGCGCCGCAGGGCAGGCTTCGTGGTGGTGTTGGCGGAGGTGTCGGAAACGCTCATACGCCGCCCTTTCCTTCGGCATTGCGACCGGCCAGCACGGCGCGCAACGCCAGTGCGCCGAAGGTTGCGTACATCAGCAGCAGCGACAATGCCGAGCCAAATGGCCAGTCGTTGGCCGCCTTGAACTGACGCTCGATGACATTGCCGATCATCTGGCTGTCGGTGCCGCCGAGGATGGCCGGTATGAAGAAATATCCGAGCGCCGGGATAAAGACGATGATGATGCCCGACAGCGCGCCCTGCCAGGTAAGCGGCAGGATCACCGAGCGGAAGGTGCGCAGATGTCCGGCGCCCAGATCCAGGCTGGCCTCGATGTAGGAGCGGTCCAGACGTTCGATGTTGGCGTAGAGCGGCAGAACCATGAAGGGCAGGAAGGCATAGACCAGTCCGGCAGAGACCGCAAAGTTGTTGTAGAGCAGGGGCAGGGGCGTGAAGTATTCGCCCAGCAGGTTCTGGTCGCCCAGCCCGGCCAGGGCCAGCAGATCGTTGGCGCGCATCCAGAGCCACTCGTAGGCCATGTTGACGAAACCGCGGCCGCGGAAGACGGCGATCAGGGAATAGGTGCGGATCAGCACGTTGATCCAGAAGGGCAGGATCACGATCAATAGCAGCAGCGCCTTCCAGCGTGCCGGTGCGAAGGCGATGGCGAAGGCGACGGGATAGCCGAGCAGCAGGCAGACCAGAGTGGCCCCGCCGGCGATCAGGATCGATTTCCAGATGATCCCCAGATAGAGCGGATCCAGCGCCCGTACGTAATTGTCCAGCGTGCCGGTGATCTCGATGCCGACAATGCCGCTCTTCTCGCCGAAGCTGAGAGCGAAGATCACGCTGAGCGGTGCCAGGAAGAAGGCGACAAGCCAGAAGCCCGGCGGCAGGATGAACAGCCAGAATAGAAGCGGATGCTTGCGCCAGCTTTCCATGAAGTTCGCCTGCAGCCCCCCTCGTCAGCGAGTCATCGGAAATGTGGACAAAGGGCGGATCGCCTTGCGCTGCGGCCCGCCCCTGGTCCGGATCAGGAGGAGAGGATGCGTGTCCAGGCTTCCTCGAGCATGCGGGTCACTTCTTCGCCGCGATAGAGGGCGGATTCACATTCCTCCAGCACCTCTTCCGGCGGGAAGATGGCGGGATTGTTCTTGTAGTCATCCGGCATCAGTTCGCGGGCTGCTTCGTTTGGCGTGGCGTAGCGGATGAAGTCCGCGATCTCGGCGCCCACCTCGGCGTCCAACAGATAGTTGATGAATGCGTGTGCATTGTTCGGGTGCGGTGCATCCTTGGGGATGGCCAGGCAATCCTCCCACAACAGTCCGCCTTCCTTGGGCACGATGTAGGAGAGGTCGTCATCTTCGCGCATGACCTGGACGATATCGCCCGACCATTCGACGGCCAGATCCACTTCGCCGGAGAGCAGCAGGTCCTGTCCGGTGTCGGGCGCAATGACCTTCACGTTCGATTTCTGGGCGATCAGCATCTCCTCGACGTCCTTGATCTCCTCGGGATCGTCGGTGTTGTAGGAATAGCCGCGGTACATGGCCGCCTGGCCCATCATGGAAACCGCCTCACTGATCCAGGCGATGCGTCCGGCGAATTCGTCGGAATCGAAGACAACCTTCCAACTGTCGGGGGTGCCGACACGGGATTTGCGGAAGCCGATGCCCATGGTGCCCCACATGTAGGGCATGGAGTGCTCGCGTCCCGGATCGAACTCCACGTTGTTCTTGAAGGGGGCCGCGATGTTCTTTTCGTAATTGGGAATCTTCGCGTGATCCAGCGGCATCAGCATGTCGGCCAGGATCATGCGTTCGACATAGGTGTCCGACGGCACGATGACGTCGAAGCCGGGATTGCCCTCGCGCAGGCGGGCAAAGAGCTCATCATTGTCGGCGAAGAGGCTCATGGAGACGTTGATGCCCGTCTCTTCCCGGAAATCCTCCAGGGTGGTTTCGCCGATGTAAGTGTCCCAGTTGTAGAAGTTCAGTTCCTTCTCTTCCTCCTGGGCCCAGGCCAGGCGCCCGCCCGTGCCGAAGGTCATGCCCACGGCGGCGGCTCCGGCCATGAAGCGGCGACGGCTGATCTCGTCTCTCAGGATCTGTCCGGGGGATTTCTTCTTCTGCATGATCCTCGGTCTCCTTTTCCACGTGTGCCTCTTCGCCACCTAGGTGACGCCTGTCTTGTCTTTTGCCATATTTGAACGATTGTTGAGTCATATCGCAAGAGTGGTCTTGCAAAAGTCGCAACCGGCCCGCGATTAATTTCCGCGCGCCTGTTTCAATGCGGCGCGTGCATCGCGGTGTGCGCGGTCATTCCGTATCGAGGATCAGGATGCGTCTTTCCATGGCGTGATGTGTCATCTCGCGGGAGTCGCCCGGCAGCAGGGTGACCGCCTTCGCATTCAGTCCGCTGTCCCGCAGGACCTGCACGACCGCCTCGGTGCGACGACGGGCCAGGGCCTTGTTGTAATCGGTGTCTCCAAAGCTTTCCGGCTGTGCGATGACACAGAGGTCGTTGATGTGGTTGGGGTCCTCCAGGAAGGTTTCCAGGCGTTTGCGTTCGCGGGCCGAAAGTTCTGCGGAATCAGGAGCAAAGTTGACCACCATGGGCGCTTCCTGGGGCTGCGCCAGGGCCTTCAGGCAATCTTCCTTGGCGCTGGCCGATAACGGCAGGGCGAAATAGAGCAAAGCGGTCGCCAGAGCAAAGACCCCTGAAAAAGCCAAGAAGCGCATGCGATCAGCCTGTCCCATATTCTAAAAACTATCCTGAAAACGAACCTGTTACCTGTTCCCGGACGGCTAGAGCCGGCAGAGAGGATTGCTGTACAAGGCTGTCCATGCAAGCCCGGGAATGCGGCAGCGTTAAGGCGTTTTGATGGAAAGGCTGGATTCAGGGCTTGGCAGTGAGGGCAAGTACAGCCGTGGGGTCAGGAGTCATCAAGCCTGACAAGCATCTTGCCCGTATTCTCACCCCGGAAAAGGCCGGTGAAGGCTTCAGGAGCGTTCTCCAGGCCATTGACGACCGTCTCGCGCCAGGTGATCTGGCCGTCCGCGATCCACTGCGACATTTCCCGTGTGAAGTCCGGCAAGAGGTCGAAGTGATCCCGCACGATCATGCCCTGCAGCTTGATGCGCTTCGCCACCGCCTGGAAGAGATTCCGGACCCCCGGCAGGTCGGGGCCGGCATTGTACTGGGCGATCATGCCGCAAAGCACGAAGCGCGCGCCTTCGTTTGCCAGGGCCAGGGCCGCGTCCAGGTGGTAGCCCCCGACATTGTCGAAATAGATGTCGATGCCGTCGGGGCAGGCTTTGGCAAGAGCGGTCTGCAGGTTCGGGACCGTCTTGTAGTTGATGACCGCGTCGACCCCGGCTTCCTGAAGCAGCCAGTCGATCTTGTCCTGACTGCCCGCCGAACCCACCACGCGGCAGCCGCTAATCCGGGCCATCTGGCAGACGACCGCCCCCACGGCGCCGGCGGCGGCAGAGACGAAAATCGTTTCCCCCGGCTTCGGCGCGGCAATTCGGGTCAGTCCGGCGTAGGCCGTGAGTCCCGGCATGCCCAGCACACCCAAATAAGCCTGGGCGGGAATCGTGTCGGCTTCGATCTTGCGTGCGCCCTCGCCGGCGATAACCGCATGATCGCGCCAGCCAGCAAAGTGCGAGACCAGATCGCCTGCCTGGAAGCGGGTGTCACGGCTTTCGAGCACCCGTCCAATGGCCCCTCCCTCGAGGGCTTCGCCGAGCTGGAAGGGCGGGATATAGCTCTTGCGGTCCACCATGCGCCCACGCATGTAGGGATCGACCGACATCCAGAGATTGCGCAGCAGGATCTGGCCTTCCTTCGGCGCTTCGAGTGGCCGCTCGACCATTTCGAAATTCTCCCGGGAGGGCAGGCCCTCGGGGCGGCTTCTCAAGTGGATCTCACGGGCGGTTACGGTCATGACGTCTCTCCGGGTTTGAGCTCATGTGGACTCGGTCGATGGGGACTGGCCGAAGCCGGAAAGTGGTCGCTGCGCGGAAGGCGCCGGTCAGGCCGTCGCGGCTTCGGCCCTGTCGAAGGCCGGTGATCTGGAGGAAGATGTCATGGCGTCCAGGGCTTCGTTCACGATGTCTGGACCTGCTTCTTCCAGGCGGCGTGCATCGCTCAAAACCTGGCGCCAGCGTCGTGCGCCGGGCTGTCCATTGAAAAGGCCGAGGATATGCCGGGTGATGGCGCGTGGCGGTACACCTTCCTGCTGCTGTCGGTGCAGGTAATCGGCCAGCTGGCGTGCAACCTCTGTCCTGCTGGGAAGGGGCGACGTCTGTGCAAACAGCCGCCGGTCGACGTCGGCCAGGAGCCAGGGATCCTTGTAGGCCGCACGTCCCATCATGACGCCGTCCACCTGATCCAGATGCCTTTCGGCCTGGTCCAGGTTTTCCACACCGCCATTGAGGACGATGGTCAGCTCGGGAAAATCGGCTTTCAGGCGATAAGCCGTCTCGTAGCTGAGTGGCGGAATTTCGCGGTTCTCCTTGGGGCTAAGCCCCTTCAGCCAGGCCTTGCGGGCGTGGATGATGAAGGTCTCGCAGCCGCCGTCCGCTACCCGGGCTATGAAATCGCAGAGTTCTTCGTAGCTGTCGCGGTCATCGACACCGATGCGCGTCTTCACCGTGACCGGCAGTGTCGTCGCAGCTTTCATGGCGGCAACGCAGCGCGCGACCAGGTCGGGCTCGGCCATCAGGCAGGCGCCGAAACGGCCGTTTTGCACACGGTCGCTGGGGCAGCCGATGTTGAGGTTGATCTCGTCGTAGCCATAATGCGTGCCGGCGGCCGCAGACTCGGCCAGAGCGGCCGGGTCGGAGCCGCCCAGCTGCAGCGCTACGGGATGCTCGCCCGGATCGAAGGCCAGATGGCGTTCCGCGTCGCCATAGAGGATCGCGCCTGTGGTCACCATCTCGGTATAGAGCAGTGCCTGGCGCGACAGCATGCGATGGAAGGTCCGGCAGTGCCGGTCCGTCCAATCCATCATCGGTGCTATGCTGAACCTGTAGCTCAGGTCTTCCGGCATTCTACGAACTCGTTCAATTCCTTGGCGCAAAGTGACAGGAGGCGTGACAGATGACAACAATCCGTCGGTAGCTCTGTCCACACGGGCAAGGTCGTTCCAGACCCGGTCGGCGGCCAGGCTCCTCGCTCTCCTGTCTATGTCGGCTTACCCCTCAGTTCAAGGCGGGTCAGTTCAAGACGGGCGGTGCTGCAAGCGTGGTGAAGGTCGCCGTCACCAGCAGGATGGCGATGACGGCCACGATCTCCAATCGAATTGCAGCCCTTAGCCGTGGCCGCGCTCGGCTGTCTCCGGAGAAGAGCGCCGGCGTTGCGCGCAGCTTGTTGTGTGCAGCCAGTCCCAGGAGGAGCGCAAACAACAGCAGCTTTCCGAGAAAGAGTTGCCCGTACGCCGAGGCGATGAATGCCGCGGGGCTTTCGGAGAGTAGCCAGAGAAGGAGCGCGCCTGCCAGGATGAGTCCGGCAACGATGTAGAGGGCGAAGTTCCCGAAACGCTTGGCGGCGGCGGCGAGTTCTTCATCGTCACTGCGCCGGGTCATCACGAGCAGGGGCAGCAGGGCGCCCAGCCAGTAGGTCACTGCAGCGATATGCAGGATAATGAGAAGCTGCGGCCAGGGACTCAGGTCCAGGGAGGCGGGGTGCCCGCCCGGGGAAAAGGAGAGCATGACCAGGGCACTGCCCAGAGCCGCGATCATGTAACCGAAGCCGCGCGCCCTGATCAGCACCCCCGCCACCAGCAACAGGCCGACGATGCGCATGAGGAGCGCCGGGCTTCTGTTCTCGAAAACGACGGAGAGCAGGAAGGGATCGGCGGCGCTGGAAATGCCACCTCCCAGGCGGGCGGCGGTCCAGAGAAAACCGGCCAGGCTGGCCAGAATTCCGGCAGCGGCAAGGCAAGCCGTCCTTCGGTTGATGCCCGTCCTGTCCTCTGCCGCCAAGTGTCGGCCGAAAAGGAGGAGGAACACCAGTCCGCCCGATGCCGAAAGGCCCGTGAAATTGACCGCCGTCTTGAGGGCGATCGTTCCGGCTTGCCAGACGTTGAGCGTCGCAAGGGCATCCATCCAGGCGCTCAGTCGGCCGCAACCGTAAACGAGAAGGTGTCCTGCATGACGTGACCGTCTTCTGGTGAGAGTGCGCTCCAGGAGACAGTATACTTGCCCTCACTCAGGCTGGGCAGGGGCACCGAATGCTCTGTTGCCGCGTTCGAGCTGCGCTCGAACTCGACTGCTATGTCTGCATCTTCCTTGCTGACCTCGACTGAGGTGAAGATGACAGGATTCTCGAACAAGATCTGCAATGTCTCGGGTGCGGACTGGACGGTGGCTCCGCTGGCCGGGGTCGAGCTCTTCAGGGGAGAGTGCGCCTGTGCGGAGTTGGCAGGCATCATCGACAGGGCGGCCGTCATCGACAGGAATGCGACGAAGACCAAGGCAGAATGAAGTATTTGCATGTGTCTTCTCCTGACCCTTGTTCTCTTGGCGTTGGACAATTCCCCAACCTAACACACTACATGAGGAAGCGGGCCTCGGCATCCCGCCTTTCGGCTTGGGCAGGCTCTCCTATTCCGTTCAGCTGCAGCCGCCCTAGAGGTGTTTGGCCAGGAAACGGTCAACCTCGCGTCGGGCGTGTCGGGACGAGATCTGCTGCGAGGAAACGGTCTGTGGCGTGAGTTCGTCGTTGTCCTTCAGATCGAAACTGCGTTTGGCCGCGATCGACATGTCGTCGGCGCCATAGGCGGCCACCACCATAAGCTCCAAACCGCTGACTTTTTCCTTGAGATCCCGTTCGGACAGCCCGGCTTTCCGGGCAGCCCGCTCGATCAGGTTCGAGAAGCAGCCGACATCCATGAAAGCGCCGGGCGCGAGCGGGCCCTGGTGCGTGGTTTCGCGCGGATGTTCGATATTCTCCGCTTGAAGTTCATCAATATCGGTGACGGCTGCGGTCCATTCCTGATCGTCGTTCTTCAATGTGGCGACCAGGCTTTGTATGTAGACCGATTCGGCACTCATGTTGCTTATCAGGCAGTGAGCCTTCACGTCGTGACTGCCGCCACGATTGATCAGCAGCTTGGGCCGGCGCTGGCGCCGGTAGGCAACCAGAAGCAGGTGCAGATAGATCATCCAGACCAGTATCATCGTGACGTTGGTCAGGACGTTGAGTACGTCACTGTATTCCTTGAGCCATTCCAGCATGAACGCTGTCCTGTAGTGGGGGCGTCCAGACAGCATAACGCCAGCATCAGGAAGTTGCGAGTGACGCGGTCTGCGAGCCGCTTGAGGAAGGCACTCGACGACTGGGCGACGGTGGAAACCGACGTCTACGCCGTCTACCCCTCGCGTCGACATGTCGTGGCCAAGCTGCGTGCCTTCCTGGATTTCCTGGTTGCCGAATTCAACTCGGTTTCGCAGCGCCAGCCCTGATGCCGTCAGGAAGCGGCGGAATGGTCGTCTTTTTCCTCAAATGCAACCAGGCGCAGGTACGCCTCGAGGAAGCGGCCAGGATTCTTCCCGAGTTGCAGGCAGCGTGCCTCCATGTGGCTGGGAAGTTGCCCCTGCCGCCCCTTCACACGCGCCAGCAGGTCCTCCCAATACAAATCCAGTTCTTCAGCCGTGCAGACTCTATAGAACTCCATCATCAGCTCGGCGTAGGCCATCAGTTCCGTCTTCTCCTCCCGTGCCCAGCCCTCCAGCGACCAGGGAGCCTCCGAGGCGGGGAAGGTCTGCTCCGGCAGGAAGCAGGCGCAGGGACGTGTGGCGCCCCCTGTCACGACTAGCCGGCGTCCGGGTTGGAACTCCGGCCATTCGAACCAGGCGATGCGATCGAGTGCGCTTTCGGGCAGATCGTGAATCAGCAGGCCCGGGGCCCAGTCTCCGGCGGCCGGCTGCAGAACGGGGTGCGGCCCGTCGATGGCATTCACGACCCGGTAATCCGCAAGCCAGGCTTCATGGTGTGGGATGCGCTTGAGCGACAGGCCGCCGGTCACTACATGGAAGACGTCGGCGTCCTGCAGCGTGCCGAATGAGAACAGTGGATGGTTCCGGAGTAATGCCGTGTCCATCTGTGCCATCGTCCACACCTCTTCCGGCAGGTGGCTCCCTCTTGCTTCGGGCCGTAACGGCGACAGCACCGCTGCACGCTTTCGCGCTGTGCTGTGACCCTCTAAGTTTATGCAGTTGACTGGCCATCAGGCAACATTCGGCGACGCCGAACCGAATAGCCTGTGCGGAAGATGACGCTACTCAGTGGAGGGCAGCAAAAATGCAAGCGAAGGGGGAAGAATGATCGATTTCTATACCTGGACCACGCCGAATGGGCGCAAGGTCTCCATCCTTCTGGAAGAACTGGGTCTCGACTACGAGGTTCATCCGGTAAACATCGGCGAGGGCGAGCAGATGGCGCCCGAATTCCTGAAGATCAGTCCGAACAACAAGATTCCGGCCATCGTTGATCGCGAGAGCGGCCTGACACTGATGGAGTCAGGCGCCATCCTCTGGTACCTGGCCGATAAGCACGGAAAGTTCCTGCCTGATGCGACCGAGGACCGGATGAAGGTCATGGAATGGCTGATGTGGCAGATGGGAGGGCTGGGACCCATGTGCGGCCAGGCGCACCATTTCCTGCATTTCAATCCCGGAAAGTCGGCCTATGCCGAGGAGCGTTTCTCGAACGAGGTGCATCGCCTCTACGGGGTTCTCGACCGGCAACTGGACGGCCGGGACCATATCGTCGGGGATTACTCCATCGCGGACATGGCCTGCTGGCCCTGGGTGTCGCGCTATGAATGGCAGGGTGTCGACCTGGCGGATTATCCCAATGTGCGCGCCTGGTACCGGCGCCTGCTTGAGCGCGACGCGGTGCAGAGAGGCTATCACGTGCCGAGGGTCATGAACGAGATCCCGACAGGCTGAGCGCTTTTCACTCCACTGCGATGGGCTGCAACGTCTCCGCCGCAGCGGCGCGTACGGCCTTGCGCAGGTTGGCCAGGGCCGTGCCGACGCTGCGGCTCTGTTGCCAGTAGAGGGGTACGTCCAGCGGCAGGTTTGCGCGGAGCGGCACCAGACGGCCGCTCTTCAGGTGCTCTGCCACCAGGGGTTCCGGGTTGAGGCCCCAGCCGAGACCGGAAAGTGCGGCGTCGACGAAAGCCTGGGTCGAGGGCAGCCAGTGGGTCGGCAGGGTCAGTTCGCGCCCGAAGGCCTGCTCCAGCCAGTGTTGCTGCAGGCGGTCCTTGCGGTTGAAGGTCAGGCAGGGCGCATGGGCGGCCGCTTCCTCCGTCACGCCCTCGGGAAACCAGTGTGCCATGAAGTCCGGGCTGGCGGTGGCGATGTAGCGCAGGGCACCGAGCGGCGTGCTGTCGCAGCCCTGGACCGCCCGGCCATGTCCGGTGACGGCGCCCAGCACCTCGCCCTGGCGCAGCCAGTCGGCGCTGTGCTCCTGGTCGTCCAGGACCAGGTCGAAGAGGCGCTCCGGCACGGCGGCGAGCGCCGGGATGAACCAGGTGGCCAGACTGTCCGCATTGACGGCGATGCGCAGTGGCAGCTGTGAGCTGACCAGTCCGGCGGCCGGCAGTGCGTCCCGCAGATCCTCCTCAAGCAGGGCAACCTGCTCCACATGCTGGCAGAGGCGCAGGCCGCTCTCCGTGGCGCGGCAGGGCTGGCCGCGGATCACCAGGACTGCGCCCAGTCGTTCCTCCAACAGCTTCACCCGCTGCGAGACAGCCGAGGGGGTCAGCCCCAGTTGCCGGGCGGCACGATCGAAGCCGCCGGTGCGGACGACGGCGGCCAGGGCCGAAAGGAGTGCGTAGTCGAGCATGATTAAGCAATGCTAATCTAGAGATAGAATAATTAGATATTCTGTTTCAGAGCGCAATGCTATTCGAGGCGGCAGTTCCAAGTTTGCGAGGTGCTGCCATGACCACGGCCTTTCTGCCCGGCTTCGCGCTGGGTTTCAGCCTGATTCTTGCCATCGGTTCCCAGAATGCCTTCGTTCTGCGCCATGGCTTGCGCGGCGAGCACTTGCTGGCGATCTGTCTGGTCTGTGCTGTGTCGGATGCCCTGCTGATTTCGGCCGGCGTTGCCGGTTTCGGAGAAATCACCCGGCGCCTGCCCGGGCTCGAGCCCCTGCTGCGCTATGCTGGCGCGGCCTTCCTGCTGGTCTATGGCGCCCGTGCGTTTCACGCCGCCTGGCGCGGGCAGGAAGCCCTGGACCCGGCCCAGTCGACACCGCCCGGTTTGGCGGCGACACTTGGGCTCTGCCTGGCGCTGACCTGGCTGAACCCGCACGTCTATCTGGACACCGTGGTGCTGCTGGGCTCGGTCTCGACTCAGTATCCGGGTGAGCAGGGGCTGTTCGCCCTGGGGGCGATCACGGCCAGCTTCGTTTTCTTCTTCTCGCTCGGCTACGGCGCGCGGCTGATGCGTCCCCTGTTCGCGCGTCCCGCTGCCTGGCAATGGCTGGAGGCGGCGGTGGGCGTGATCATGTGGGCCATCGCCCTGCAGCTGGTGCTCGGATGAAATCCTCAGTCAGGTTTCAAAGAACCTTTCCATGCCCAAGTCATTTCTCCTTTTCACTCGTCGAGTCCGCGTCCTCCGCCTCCGTGACCGCATTTTCGAACTCTTCCCCGGGGTTTACTTTGGAAACCGATGCAAGGGCCGCCTTCCGGTCCCCTGGTTCTTCAGTCGTCAGATCTTCCTCTTCGGTGCTCCGTGCCTCGGCCTCAAGTTGCATCAGGCGCAATGGTGGGGCGTTTCCGTCCTTGTTCTCGCCGAAATAGAGGGTCATGTGCGGGAAGGGTATCTCGATACCGGCGGCCTCGAAGTGTTTCTTGACCAGCTGGTTGTAGGCGCGTCCCACGCCCCACTGCATGCCAGGTTCGGTCTTGATGCGAACGCGAATCTTCACCGAAGAATCGTCGAGTGCGATCACACCGAAAACTTCCAGATCATCGATCAGGCTGGGGGCAATATCGGTGTCTGTGCGCAGTTCCTCGTACGCTTCCTGCAGGCGCGCAACGGCATGGTCGACATCTTCCCGATAGGCGATCCTGTATTCACCGACATGATATCCGAAATCGCGCATGAAGTTGCTGATGTAGTCGACCTGAGCAAATGAAACGAGATGGTAGGTTCCGTGCAGGTCGCGAATTCCGGCAGATCGGATCGTCAACTTCTCCACGGTTCCGGTGATGCCGGACACCGTGACCACATCCCCCACGTTGAGCGCGTTTTCCAGCTGGATAAACACTCCCGTGATCACATCCTGGACCATGCGCTGCGCACCGAAACCGATGGCCAGGCCCAGGACGCCTGCACCAGCGAGCAGAGGGCCGATGTCGAGGCCGATTTCCGACAGCACGATCATCACTGTCAGAATGGTCAGGATGACCGCGAAGGCATTGCGGAATATGGCAAGCAGCGTGCGTTCACGTGGACTGGCCTGTCGTCCTGACAGCTCCAGGTCCGGGTTGAGCCGGTGTTCGACCCAGGATGCAACGGCGAGCCAGAGGAGCATCGCGACAAGCAGGATCAGTCCGATCGTGATCAGCACACTGAGAAGGTCACCACCGCCCCCTTCACGCAGCCAGTACGCTAGGTCGAATATGTCCCATGCGTGGAGCAGGACGAGCAGGACAGTGGCGAAGACGATCACACGCACAATGCGCAGGACGGTTGGCACGTAAGCGTTGAGCCTCTGTTCCAGCATCGGCAGGTTGCGGCGCATGTCATCCGACAGGTGCACGCCAATGGAGATGACGCGACCAAGCGCGAAGCTTACGGCTATTCCCAACAGCACCACCACGATGCTTTCCACAGTGGCGGTTAACATGAAAGGCAAGGCGTCATCCGGGTGCAGGATCGAAACGACAAACACCGCCGCGAAATAGATTATGGCGATCAGATGCCAGCACCGGGAAAGCATGAAAAGGAGTGAGCGCGTAAAGGTCACATCGTTACGCCGGGCTTGATCATAAAGCCAGTTGCCGATGGGCTTTCTGTTCTGCAGGACCAGGACCACGGCCATGAGAAGAACCGCGGCACCGATCAGGACAGCAAGCGCATGCCCTAGTTCGTCGGACAGGTTGTGCTGGACAATCGGAACCAGAAGGAGCAGCCCGTAGCCGAGGACACTCACAAGGCGCCCAAGCCAGGCATACCAGTAGGCAGCATCCTCATCGTTGATGCGAAGAAGACGAAGCACCGAGTAGCCTGGAGAGAGGATAAGGCGCAAGCCAACCTTGATGAGCTCGATCAGCAGGAAGGCATTGAGGAACAAGGCATGGCGGTCGTCCATCTGCCCAAATTCGCCGATGACAAAGAGAGCCAGCACGTAGCCACCGACCCAGGCGAGTACAACCGCAAGTGAATCAAGCGTGCTGCTCAGGAGCACGACGGCACCGCGAAGAACAAGTCGGTCCTGAGCCTCCGCCTGTTGATTCAATGAGGAATAAAGTCTGCGTGCTCCGTAACGAAGAAGTATGAATGATACGACCGTAAAAATTATTATAATAGAAAGCTCAAATACTGTAATCCCAACTACAGTCAGGTATTCATCACTTTCTTCCTGGTCAATTTCAATATTACTGACTGTGTCCTCAAGTTCGTCGAGCAGACTGAAAATCAGCTCTGCCGTGGCGCGAGTTGTCTGGGCGATTTGCCGAGACAGGGAAATCTTGTCCTCGGCAGCCGGCGGGTCTGCGGTTGTATCCAGGTCGTCTGCTGTCGCAGGGTCCTGCAGGTTACGCAGATCCTCTACCAGTCGTTCCCGCAGGGCTTCGTCTTCAAGTAGATTCAGCAGGGATTCGTAGTTGCTGGTGGCTTGCTCGGCTTCGGCACTGTCTGGTGACGGTTGCTGAGCTGGCAGTGATCCTGGGAATATAAACAAGAAAGCCGTAATAAAAGTAATAAAAAGTATATTTACTTTACTAAAGTTTACAAAAATCATGGATATCTCGTGCTTTACGGTTTTCGGCTGGTTCAATAATTTCAGTATTTAGTATGCATAAGTAGTACTTTACGCATATTATAAATTAATACATTAATAGAGATTATTTTAAATTCCCTTAACCCCTGTCATCGGTGGTCTTGTTCTCAACGCCTCTGCTGAGACAAGGGTTGGCCAAGGCTGGCCTTTGTGCCGGCCCTCGTGAGAGTTCAGGTGTTTTGGGCCCGGGCATTGATGGCGCGCTCAGGGCGTGACAGGGATACGATTTGCCAGTCGTCCTGCTTCAGGATGCGGTAATGCACGCGGGTTCCACGCAGCCTGTGCGGGCCAGCGGGGCTTCGAGGCCGTGGGTATCTGTCAGGGCGCTGTTACCGGCGAGGGTTGCGGGCAGCCGCCTGTCCTGAATTCTGATACTTTTCCGTGCTGACTGGATCAGCCTAACCGGCTGCGTTCTCGGGGCAGTCCTCGCCCGGGACGATCACCATCCAGCTGACGCCGAAGCAGTCGGTGAGCATGCCGAAGCAGGGCGAGAAGAAGGTCCGGTCCAGCGGCATGCTCACCGTGCCGCCTTCGGCGAGCGTGTCGAACAGGCGCCGGGCCTCGGTTTCGTCGGCGGCGTCAAGGGACAGCGAGAAGCCGCCGAACTGTGGTCGGGCATCGCCACAGGGTGCGTCGGAGGCCATGATCGTGGTCTCGCCGATACGGAAGGAGGTGTGCATGACCTGGTTCTCCTTGCCCTCAGGCACCATGCCGGGCGGCAGGGGTTCGGGAGAATCGCTGTAGCGCATCATGGCCTGCACCTCGGCGCCCAGGGCCTCGCGATAGAAGCTCACGGCTTCCTCGCAGTTGCCGTCGAAGAAGAGATAGGTCTGTACCTGCATCGGGCTTTTCCCTTATTCTTGTGTTGGCGGAAAGATCTTCAGGTCACGAAAGCGCGCGCAGGTCCTCCAGCAGGCTGTCGAGGCCGAGCTCGTTGACGAGCTTGCGGTTTTCCTCCTGGGTGGCGCGCCACAGCGGCATGGCCTCAGCCAGTATCTCGCGCCCCTCATCCGTCAGGGAGAGGCGCCGGCCGCGCCGGTCCTCGGGATCCACCCTGACCTGGACGAGGCCACGCTTTTCCAAGGGTTTCAGGTTGGCTGTCAGGGTGGTGCGGTCCATGGCGAGCAGGCTCGCCACATCCTTCATGGCGGGCGGTTGTGGACGGTTCAGCGACATCATCAGCGAGAACTGCCCGTTGGTAATGCCCAGCGGGCGCAGGGCCTCGTCGTAGCGCCGCGCCACGGCACGCGCCGCCCGCTGGACATGCAGGCAGAGGCAGGAATCGCGAACTTCAAGTGTGGTCTCATAGGGAACACTGTTGTCTTCGGGTGCAGGGGTACTGTTTGACATGGCCTATATATGTTGATATCAACTTAATAGTCAAGTTCGACTTTCCACATAGCCTGCATAACGGCTCTGCCAATCAGGAGAAAGAGAATGCTGCAGAACGCTGTCGTCTCCCGCGAAGAATGGCTGGAGGCCCGGAAGGCCCTGCTGGCGAGAGAGAAGGAACTGACACGCCAGCGCGACGAATTGAGTGCCGCGCGCCGCGAACTGCCCTGGGTGAAGGTGGAAAAGACCTATGTCTTCGAGACTCTTGAAGGGCCGAAGTCGCTGGGCGAGCTGTTCGAGGGGCGTAGCCAGATGATCGTGCACCACTTCATGTTCGGGCCGGGTTGGACCGAGGGCTGCATCGGCTGTTCCTTTGCCGCCGATCACGCCGAGGGTGCGCTGGTCCACCTGGAAAACCACGATGTCAGCTATCTGCGGGTCTCGCGCGCGCCACTGGCCGAACTGGAGGCCTATCGCCAGCGCATGGGCTGGCGCGCCAGGGGGGTGTCGTCCCACGACAGCGATTTCAACTATGACTTCCAGGTCTCCTTCACGCCGGAGCAGCTCGCCAAGGGTGACGTCGTCTACAACTACGCCAAGAGCGGCATCCAGAGCGAGGACCTGAGCGGGCTCAGCGTCTTCTACCGCAATGATGAGGGCGAGGTCTTCCATACCTATTCCACCTTCGGGCGCGGCGACGAGTTGATGGACACCAGCTACATGTTCCTGGACTTAACGCCCAAGGGGCGCAACGAGACCGGTCCGCACTACAACCTGATGGATTGGGTGAAGCGTCACGACGACTACGGGACGCCGGCGGCCCGCGCTGCGGCCGGGGAATGAAGAGCCATGCTCTGTTGCGTGTTTGGAGCCATACTGCTCTCGGTTCTGCTGCTCTGGCGCAAGGGATTGGCCATACTCTCCTCTGTGGCTGGCGGCTGGTTGGCAAGCGGTGTCCTGGCGGCCAGCGCGCTGCTACTCGTTGGCGGATTGTTTCTGCATTTCGCTCCGCAGAGCGTGGCGGGGCCGGCCGCTGAGACGGCGCTTTGCCTGTTCGAATGAGTGCGGAACTTGAGGAGGAAGGGAACACCATGGAACCCGAGAAAGTCGTTTCTCGCGAAGACTGGCTGGCCGCGCGCAAGGCGCACCTGGAGCGCGAGAAGAAACTGACCCGCCTGCAAGAGCAGGTTATGGCGGAACGCCGGCAACTGCCCTGGGTACGCATCGAGAAGGAGTATCGCTTCGAGAGTGAGCAGGGACCGAAGTCCCTGGTCGATCTGTTCGAGGGGCATGAGCAACTGATCGTCTATCACTTCATGTTCGCACCGGGCTGGCAGGAGGGCTGCGACGGCTGCTCCTTCCTGGCGGATCACTTCGATGGTCCGAACCGGCACCTGAAGCACCACGACGTCTCGCTGGTCGCAGTCTCGCGTGCCCCGCTGGCGGAGTTCCTGCCCTTCAAGCGCCGCATGGACTGGCACTTCGAGTGGGTCTCGTCCCATGGCTGCGACTTCAACTATGACTTCGGAGCCTCCTTCACGCCGGAGCAAGTGGCGCAGGGCGAGCCCCTCTACAACTTCGGCACCACGCCCTACCTGGCTGAGGACCTGCATGGGGTGAGCGTCTTTGTGCGCGAGGGTGACGCGGTCTATCACAGCTATTCGACCTATGCCCGGGGCGGCGATGTCCTGCTGGGGGCCCATCACTTCCTGGACATGACGCCCAAGGGGCGCAACGAGCAGAGCACCATGGACTGGGTGCGTCTGCATGATCGCTACGAGGAAACGCCTGAAGAGAAGGAAAAGAGCCATGACTGTTGCCACAGTTGAAAGTAGGGCCGAGCAGGAGATGCGCTTGCACTTCCCGAGGACGACCTGACCGAAGCCGCCGAGGGGCAACTTCTAACCCATATGCCCCGCTACCGGGAGTGCAACGTGGCCATTGTGAAGCGCAAGAAGGCCTCCTACCTCAAACAGCACGGCCACCTTTGCTATGAGGCCTGCGGATTTGACTTTCGAGCGAGATATGGCAAGCGTGGGGAGGGGTCATCGAGTGCCATCACACGCGGCCCGTGTCTGAGCTCGTCGCGGGCGAGACGAAAAATTGGCCGACCTGGTCCTGCTCTGCGCCAACTGTCACCGCATGGTGCACGCGGCGCGGCCATGGTGGACGGTTGAGGAGTTGCGGGCGGGTTTGGCGGCGAGTACTGGTTGACAATTGTAGTAGATTGGCAATGCAAGGTTAGTTCGACCTGAGAGCAACTCGCGAGAACGACAAAATACGCGAGGTGCTTATGCAATTCGATATTGGCAAAGAGATTGGCCGTGGTGGCTTTGGTTTCGTGTATGAAGCAAAGGGCGACGATGGTGGCACCTACGCCTTGAAGAAGCTCAATCCAGCTGCCTTTCCAAAGCAGGACCATCCAATGTTGATCAAGCGCTTTGAACGTGAGGTGCGTTACCAACAACTAGTAGACCATCCAAACGTCGTCCCTGTTGTGGGAGTAAATCTAGATGATGATCCACCTTGGTTTGTAATGCCATTGGCCGAGGGAAGTCTTAAAGACGATTTAGAAGCGGATCATACCCTCGGCGGTGATCCGAAAAAGCCGCTATTTGATATTTTGGCAGGCTTGGAGGCACTGCACCAGATAGGACTGCGACACCGTGACCTGAAGCCAGCGAACGTGCTAAAGCTGCCTCAAGAAGACGGCAGCACTGTATATGCTATTTCCGACTTTGGCCTTACAACGCCCGGCGCTGGACAAACATCAACACTTACTGGCTCAAACATGGCAGGCGGCACGCCACTCTATCGGCCACCAGAGTGCGCGAACAACTTCCGGCGTGCTACCGAACAGGCAGACATCTATTCATTTGGGGCAATCCTTCACGACATATTTTCAGGAGCGGTCAGAATTCCGCACAGCGAGCTAACTGTGGCTGGCCCTCTTGCGCCAATAGTAGATAAATGCACAAAAGCGCATCCGCGGCGGCGGTATACTTCTATAGTGGCGTTGCGCGAGGAATTGTTCGAGGTCCTGGATAATACTGTCGTTGAGTTTTTCTCGCGGGAGGAAGAAGACGTAATTGCTATCCTCAAGGCCAATGACGATCTTTCGGATGAAGAATGGGACCGAGCGTTTAATCTGATTGACAACAATGCCGACAAAGGCGTCTCGAATTCCAACATTATGCGCGCCCTCACCCTCAGTCACATTCAGTCAATTTTCGATAGTTCGCCGGATATGTTTCAAGGCTTGGGCGAACTGTATGCAGAATACGCCGCTAATGGCACTTTCGACTTCGATTATTGCGATGTGATATCGGACAAGGCAGATGTGTTCTTTAGACTGGGAGATCTTAGCCTAAAAGCGAAAATAGCGTTAGCTATGCTAGAACTTGGAACCAGCCATAATAGGTGGGTCGTTGAAAGGCAGTTCATGCGCATGGCGGGTCACGAATGTGAACCCGCGCTTGCTGAGCGAATGAAGATCGAGATTCTTGCTGGCGAATACCCGTTCGCCAGAAGGATGCACCATATAGAACAGTCAATTGACGTGACGCCAGACCGATTGCATCCGACCCTACAAGAACTGCTTGAGTAAGAGCGGTATGAAATTCAAACAGCTCAGCATAGGTGGACCGAAGGGACAGAACCAGGACGCCATCTTGGCACCTATCAAAGTCAAAGACACCTACTGGTGCGCTATTGCAGATGGAGTCGGTTCAGCCAAGCAAGGTGGACTTGCTGCACGCGCCAGCCTTGAGCGAGTAAGTGAGATTGTTGATTCCGAGATCTCAATGTCAGACGTTTTTGCTGAGGTCTCAAGACGACTTTCGGAGCTCTCAAGCGAGTATGATAAACCGATGTCATTCAGTACGACCCTTTCGCTTCTCTGTGTTGGGGGGCAAAGTGCAAGGTTGGGACACGTCGGCGACACTCGCATCACCCACTACCGGGACGGTGGGGTCATGACCCGCACGAAGGATCAGACAGAAGTTCAAAAGCTGCTTGATGATGGTGTTTTATCCAAGAACCAGGCTCGTCGATACCCTCGACGAAATGTACTTCTTTCCGCCATGTCAGCGGGCCGCGACTATGATTTGTTTCAGGCAACTTTCGAAATCGAAAGAGGCGACCGTATCCTGCTAACGAGCGATGGCTTCCACAGCAAATTGCTTCGTCCTCGAATAGCAGAAATCTCATCTTTGAACCCGAGCTTTGACGACTTCTGGCAGGCGTTGGAAGGGTTGATCACCCAGGCGAGTCTGGATGACGACGCCTCCTGCCTCGCCATTGAAGTCGACTAGTAAACGCAAGGATGCTATATCAGCACTATTGGCTTGTGCGCTCCTACTCCGTCGTTTAAACGAAGCGGCGCGCCACTCTAGCTCAGCTGGTAGAGCAATCGCTTCGTAAGCGATGGGTCAGGGGTTCAAGTCCTTGTGCGGCACCACCCATCTTGCCAAATCACCCTCACTTCGTGCAATGTGCGAACAAACTGAGAACAAGCAAGGCGGCAGGCATGAGGCGATGAGCGGCGCATACGATCCAAGGGCAGTTGCGAACCTCATGCTCGATGAGGCGGATCGGCGTGGGCTGAAGATCACGAACCTCGCCCTCCAAAAGCTGCTCTACTTCGCGCACGGCATCCATCTGACCAAGACCAAACGACCGCTCGTATCAGGATACTTTGAGGCTTGGCAGTATGGGCCCGTCCACCCATCCGTCTATCGTGCGTTCAAGCCAGCCGGTACGGAACCCATCGTCACCCGCGCGGTGGGCAAGGACCCGTTGACCGGCAGGACACGAGACTTGCCGAAGCCTTCCAACATGGAAGTCATCGACCTCGTGGCCGATGTGATGAAGTCGTATGGGCACCTTTCCCCGGGGCGCCTGGTCGATCTTTCCCACGCGAAGGACTCGCCCTGGTCCATGGTCGTGGACAAAGCAAGAACAGATATTGCTTTCGGGATGCGCATACCGGATAATGTAATCATCGACCGATTCCGCCACCACAAGGTTTCGGTCGGCACTAATCCTCGTGCAGGAGAACCGCCCAGTGACGATACGCCCTTTGCCTGACATCGACCTTGCGCGCATCGCGCCGCAGCGCGACGACATGAAACGCAATAGCTTGGAGCAGATGAAGGGTGGGTTCTCGATCTTCTCCTACAAGCCGGTTCGGTCCTGCTTTTCCGACATTTTCAACATCCAGCCTGATTTGGACCTTGGTGTTGCCGAACCGACGCCGTGGACCGTGATCGAAGCGGAGTTGAGGAAGCGCTCCAAGTCGGATGAGGAATTCGAGTACAACCGCCGCATTGCCTTGGGTTTGCATGACTTTGCAACTTCGGGCCGCGTCTTTGGTCGCAAGCACGAGTTCTTCCCTCTGTCGATGGGTATGGGCCAGAAGGTGACGTACTGGTTGCCAATGATCCTCGCCATCGACGATCAAGCAAGCGCGCTTTTCATCGAGCCGCGCCGCACGCGAGGCCTGAGCGCCGAGGGTCGCCGGTTCGCGTTCTCGATGATGCACGAACGCATCAGGGCGGCTGACGAGGACTTCGCGGACGTTCGGCTGACCATCGCACAGTTTGGCGACCCGTCGGACGGACGCCGTGCGGTTCGACTCCACACGGATGAAGGTGTCGAACTCTACACCCGCGAGGAACTCGAGCTCATGGTCACCTCGACCTACGAAATGTGGCGCGAGGTACTTGAGGAGCGGGAACACGAGGCACGCGGACGAGCCACGGGCACTGGCTCGCTGATCTGACGCATTCTTGCAACATCCTTGCAATCAAGATGCGGGATCGTGAGAAGCGACGTATTCTCAATGAGTTTAGGCGCCAGCCCCCCTCATCCGTAATGTCCTGGACAGTTTCCTGACGACCGTCTCGTCCAAGGACGTGGATGCCATCATGGACTTCTACGTGCCCGACGTAGTGGCCTATGACGCCATCGCCGCCTTGTAGTTCAAGGGAGCGGAAGCCTACGGCAACCACTGGCGCCAATGCCTGTCCATGTGTGGTGAGCTCTCCATGGAGGCCAGCGACATCCACATCGCCACGGCCGGGGATCTGGCGACCAGTTATTACCTGCACCGTTGCGCCGGAGTGGACGAAAAAGGCGAGGAGCAGGCCTGCTGGATGCGGGCCACGGTGATCTGGCGCAGGCAGGACGGCGGCTGGAAGATCATCCATGACCACTATTCAGCCCCCTTCGATCCGGAAGGCGGTCAGGCGCTGATGGGGCTGGAGCCGTAAAGTCTCCATCATCTAAGCTTCGTTGCGCTGCCTCGTCGCATTGATCCGGAGGGTCTGTGATCCCAGACTCTGGTTCATGAAGGATCACGACAAGAAGCGGCCCCGCTCCAACCGCCGCGTTCTCGCACTGACTCTGGCACCCCTGCTGGTCATGGGCGGGCTGGTGGCTTATTCGCCTACGCTTTATCAGATGTTCTGCGACCTGACCGGGTTCGGCGGCACAGTCCAGGCCGCGTCCGAGGAGAAGACAGAAACCCAAGAGGAGACCCAGACGGCACGGGCCACCGAGGGTGACGGAACGCAGAGCACGGCGGACGGAGATGTCCCGACGGTCAGGATCACCTTCGATGCCAACGTCGATTCCGCGCTTCCCTGGACTTTCCGGGCCGAGCAGCGTGACGTCGAGGTGCCGGTTGGCGAGACGGCCAAGGTCTATTACTACGCCGAGAACAACACCGACGAGACGGTGGTGGCGCGCGCGACCTTCAACGTGACGCCCTACAAGGCCGCGCCTTATTTCTTCAAGATCGAGTGCTTCTGCTTCACGGAGGAGAAGCTGGGGCCGGGCGAGAGTGCACGCATGCCGCTGCAGCTCTATATCGACGAGGAGATGCTGGCGGATACGAACACGGAAATGGTGCGCGATATGACTCTATCCTACACCTTCTATCGGCAGGAGGATCTCTCGCGTGAAGAGGCGGAAGCCGCGCGTGACCTGAAGGCCGGCTCGCAGCGCGTGGAAGATAGATTGGATCAGGCCGAAGAGGTGGAGTACCGCAATGACGCACCACGACAGTAGGCGGGCGCTGGCCGCCCGGAACCGGCAGGAGGCGCTCGTGAGCCTGCTGTCCGCGATGAGCCTGGCGGGGTTGCTTGCCGTCGCAGCCCCTTCGGTGCTGGCGCACAGCTACAAGCTCGGCGAGCTCTCCATCGGGCATATCTGGGCGCCGCCGACGAGCGAAGATGCAGACGGCCTGCCGGTTTATGGCCCATTCCTGAACAATGGGGAAGAGAGCATTACCCTGGTGGGTGCCTCCTCCCCCTTGGCCGAAAGAGTCACCTTCCGCAGCGACGAGGAGGTGGCGGAGGAACTGACGGGGGGGCTCGAGATCGCCCCCGGCAAGCCCTATGCCATGGCCCCCTGGCGTCCGCACCTCTGGGTGGTCGGCCTCAAGGAGTCCCTGGAGGAAGGAGACTCCCTGGAGCTGACGCTGGATTTCGGCGAGGCCGGCAAGAAGACGGTCGAAGTCGAGATCGAGGAAGGCGGCAGCCACTGAGTGCCGCCTGCGCCTCAGGCCAGGGCGGCGAGTTCCTCCAGCGCCGCATCCACAGCCCTGCTCCATTGGTCAGGCGTCACCTCCCGCACGCCATCCGGCGCCACGGCCGCGCTCGAGATCACCACATCGGGATTGAGTTCGCGCAACAGCTTCAGGCTGTCCACCAGGTCGGCCCGGTTGCTGCCGCGGATCAGGTAGGTCTCCCAACCCCGTTCGCTGGCGAAGATGGTGTCGCCTGTGAAGAGGTAGGTTTTGCCGTGCGGTGAGGTGTAAAGGAAGGAGGTGCTGCCCGGGCTGTGTCCCGGGGTCGGGATCACCTCGATACCGCCCAGCCAGGTCTCGCGTGTCTCGAAGACGAGATCCAGCGGGCTGACGGCCCGGACCTCCTCGGCTTCGCGGGCATGAATGCCCAGTTTGGCGCCGAAGTGCGCGCGAAGGTCGGCCAGTGCCGGGGTGATCTCGTCGCGGTGGCTGAGGAACTGGCAGGCGACGCCGCCCAGAGCCTCGATCTGGTCGGCGTCCTCCAGAAGGTAGCTGGAGTTGTAGAAAAGAACGTTGCCCTCCGGCCGGGTCAGAAGATAGGCGTGAGTCGTGACCTGAGGGGCCTCCGCGAAGGGGTGTTCCGTCAGGCTCTGCCAGAGGTCGGAGTAGATCTGCTGCATGTCAGGCTTCCTTTTCCATAGGCTTTGCATTCCAGGAAGCCCTTGCTATAAAACCTGAAGCTTACTTGAGGTCAAGAGGGTTTCATGAAGACAGAATCACAATTTTGCGGACCGGCCGATCTGTCTGTGGGTCAGGTGGCCGCGCGCAGCGGTGTCGCGGTCTCGACACTGCATTTCTATGAGACGAAGGGCCTGATCGCCAGCCGGCGCAGTCCGGGCAACCAGCGTCGCTACAGCCGCGATGTCCTGCGCCGCATCGCGATTATAAAGGTAGCGCAGCGTATCGGGATTCCGTTGAGCGAGATTCGGGCGGCCCTGGACCGACTGCCCAATGGCTGCGTACCCACGGCGACGGACTGGGCGGAGCTCTCGGCGGCCTGGAAGGAAGACCTGGACCGGCGGATCGAGACGCTCACCCGTTTGCGCGATCACCTGAGCGACTGTATCGGCTGTGGCTGCCTTTCCATCGATGCCTGTCGCCTGCGCAATCCGGGCGACGAACAGGGCGCCCAGGGTCCGGGACCGCGCTTCCTGGAAGCGAACTGACTGCCCTGGTTCCCCAGGACAGTCAGTGCTTCCTTCCATCCCTGGGCTTCAGACGCGGACGATCTCGTCCTTCAGGGAATAGGCGATGGCGAGGACGTCCCGACGGGTTTCCTCGTCCACGCCATGGGCGTCCAGCGACTTCAGGATGTCGTCGAGCACGGCCATGTACTCACTCTCGCTGATATTCATCCCGCGGTGGATCTCCAGCATGCTGCGGCCTTCGTATTTCTCTGGTCCGCCGCTGCCTTCGCCCAGGAAGTTGCGGAGGTGCTCCTTGGCTTGCGCCATGCGCTCCGGATCTTCCTTCAGTTCCTGGTATCGCGGCGTGATCTCGGGATTGGCCAGATGGGCGTCGACGATCCGGTCGACCAACACCGAGACGCCGCGCGCGGACCCGAGGCGCTCGTACAGGGGTGTGCTCATGATCGCTCTCCTTGTTCCTGCATTTATCGTTTGTGTCTGAAGTGCCATCGGAGGGTGCCTAGGAAACCTCGGCAGCCGCCATCTGGCGGACGGCCTGGGAGGTCAGCGGATTGCCACCAATGGCCCACTGGCCACTCTTCACCTCCAGCACGCGCACCCAGGTGACATCGCGCATGGCAGATCCCTCGACGGCAACCATGGCGTCGGTGATGCGCCTGATCATGTCCTGTTTCTGACTTTCGTCAAAAACACCCTCGATGACTTGAATGTCGACCAACGGCATTGTCCTTCTCCCTTGTTTCAGACCCGATGATTCGGGACATACAGAAGGCTATTGGACAGTCCCGCTGGCGGACATGTACACTGACTCAGGTCGCTGGCTGGACTGTACCGGTACAGCGAACCTGCCAGTGTCGATTGACGGAAGTCTCGGCAAGGGTGCAGCCAGTATCAGGAACGAGGTGGGCGCGTCATGATCCCGATCCAGCTCGACCGTGAGGGACCTTCCCCCCTGACCGATCAGATCGTCGAGGCACTCAGTGAGCGTATCGACAGGGGCGTGTTGCGGCCAGGGACGAAGTTGCCCTCGATCCGGGCCTTTGCCGCTGAACAGGATATCAGTCGGTTCACGGTGGTCGAGGCCTATGATCGCCTGGTTGCCATGGGGTATCTGCAGTCCCGGCGCGGCGCGGGTTTCTTCACATCGAAGAACATGCCGCGTTCAACCCCGGAACAGGGTGAGCAGGAAGAGGTCTACGACTCCCAGCACAACGAGGAGGTGGTCTGGCTGATTCGCCGACTGTTGGAGGCCGGCAGGGGCCTGACTCTTGCGGGCGGCCCCTGGCTGCCCGCCGAGTGGCTGGACGAGGCGAACCTGCGACGTGTCATGCGCGGACTGGCCAATAACGAAGGGGACCACCTGATCGAGTACGGCGAGCCTTTGGGCTATCGCCCGCTGCGCCGGCATATTGCGGAGACGCTGTTGACCGAGATCGATATCCAGGCGGAGGAGAACCAGGTGCTGCTGACCTGCGGCGCCAGCCAGGCCCTGGACCTGGTGAGCCGTAGCCTGCTGAAGCCCGGGGACACGGTCCTGGTGGACGATCCCGGCTATTACAATCTCTTCGGAAACCTGCGCCAGCAGGGCCTCCGCCTGATCGGGGTGCCGCGCCAGGAAGACGGTCCCGATATAGAGGCCCTGGACCGCCTGGCGGCGCAGTACAGCCCGCGCCTCTACTTCACGCAGTCGGTGTTGCAGAATCCCACCAGCACGACGTTCACACCCGCCAAGGCCTTCCGCCTGCTGCAACTCGCGGAGCGCCACGATTTCCGTGTGGTCGAGGACGATATCTTCTCGGACCTCCATCCCGAGCCCGCCCCGCGCCTGGCGGCCCTGGATCGGCTGGAGCGCGTGATCTATCTGCGCAGCTTCTCCAAGACCCTGTCCGGCAGCCTGCGCGTCGGCTTCATCGCCTGCGCGCGCGATGTGGCGGACCAGTTGGCGGACAGCAAGATGGTCACCTGCATCACCACTTCGCTCTTTGCCGAAAAGCTGGTCTACCGCCTGTTGACCGAGGGCTATTACCGCAAGTTCCTGGGGCGTCTTCTGGATCGGCTGACCGAAGCACGCCACCGCGTTGGCACGGCCTTCGAGCAGAACGGCATCGAAACCTTTCACGGCGGTGACAGAGGGCTTTTTCTCTGGGGGCGTTTCCCGGACGTCCCGGATTCCCTGCCGCTCGCGGAAGCCGCCCAGAAGGAAGGCCTCATGCTTGCCCCGGGTGCGGTGTTCCGCCCGAACCTGCAGGCCAGCCCCTGGATGCGCTTCAACGTTGCCGTTTGCGAAGATCCACAGGTTCTGGAGCGGCTGCAGCGGCAGACCGCGGCGTTTCGAGACCGGACGCTGGAGCTGGAAGCGGTGAGATAGACGACCCCGCAGGCGACAGCGCTTGAGGAAGGAGGCCGGTTCATGATCGATGTCACCGTGGTACTGGTCAATGACGGCTATGCTTCCACCGCCATCGCTCCGCTGGAGGTCTTCTCCTCAGCTGGCGTCTTGCTGAACGCCTTCGCAGGTGAAACCCCGCGGCCCCAGTTCCGGGTGCAGGTGGCCTCGCTCGATGGGCAGCCGGTGCAGAGTGCTCACCAGCTTGCTGTGTCGCCCCAGACATCGATTTCGGAAATCGAGAAGACGGATCTCATTGTCGTTTCGGCAATCGGGCTCGATGTGGATGGCGCCCTTGCTGCGCATCGTCCGTTGCTCGATTGGCTGTGCCATTGGAATGCGCACGGCGCCGGTGTAGCCGCTGCCTGTGCCGGTGTCTCCTTCCTGGCGGAAGCCGGTCTGCTCGATGGGCGGCGGGCCACCACGCACTGGGCACTGGCACAGGAGTTCGCGCAACGCTATCCGAAAGTGGACTGGCATCCGGAAGCCTTCATCACCGAGGACGCAGGCGTCTATTGCGGGGGCGGAGTCTATGGCGTGATCGACCTCAGCCTCTATCTTGTGGAGAAGTTCTGCGGCCATGACATTGCGCTGGATTGCGCCCGCTCGATGCTGGTGGAAATGCCTCGCGTCAACCAGGCAGGATTTGCCGTGTTGCCACTGACCAGCCGGCACGACGATGGAGCGATCCGCAAGGCAGAGGAATGGCTGCACGCACATTTCCATGAGGACGTGAAGCTGGAAGGGCTGGCGGCCCAGCTGGGCATGAGCCCGCGCAATTTCGAGCGCCGCTTCAAGGCGGCCACCGGGATGAAGGCGCGGAACTACCTGCAGGCCCTGCGCGTCGCAGCCGCCCGGCGGATGCTGGAGCAGGGCGCACGCTCCGTGCAGCAGGTGGGCAGCGCGGTGGGATATGACGATGCCGCCCACTTCCGGACGCTGTTCAAACGTCATACAGGCCTGACACCGGCCGCCTATCGTGCCCGCTTCGGGCGGGAAGCAGAGAGACTGCCTGCCGGGCGCAGTTGAGAGCACCCGGCAGGCGCGAGGTTTAGGCTATTCCCCAGAGGTGGGGTCCATCATGCCGCGGACCGGCGCGATTGTGTCGGCTGGAACCCCGGCCTTTTCCGCGTGATCGCGAATCAAGCCCTCATGCTCCGCACGGAAGATGCAGTAGAACTTGTCGTCGGTGACATAGCTGTGAACCCACTGGATGTCCGGCCCCACTTCCCGCAGGGCGGCGCAGGACGCTCGGGCGCCTTCCCTCAACTCTTCAGGTGCGGAATTGCCGATTCCGGGGATGTTCCTTTCGATGACGTACTCAGGCATGGCATTTACCTCTCATTCTTTCGGTGGCCAACTGCTCTGGGAGCTGGTCCCGAAAGCATGGGAGAAACGCCTTTACCCGGGTAGACGGTTCAGCGGACAATGAGGAGGGGAGTTTCCGACATCCGTAAGTCCATTGGAGCCTGTAAAGCACTGAGTTCCGGGGCGGGGTCAGTGGTTATTGTCCCATGCCTTTCAACCGGGCCGGTTCGACGATCTCGATCCAGTAGCCGTCCGGGTCCTTGATGAAGGCGACGTCCTTCATTTTGCCCTGTTCGGGCCGTTTCACGTAGGTCACGCCGTTGCGGTCGAACCAGTCGATCGCCTTGTCCAGGTCGGGCACGGAGATGCAGATGTGGCCGAAGCCCTGAGGCTGGTCGTTGCCGTTGTGATAGGTCGCGTCAGGATCCTTCTCCGTTCCCCAGTTGTGGGTGAGTTCCAGGATGCCGCGCTGGGAGAAGGTCCAGGCCGTCCGCTCGCCTGTCTCCTCCGGCGGCGTGTCCCCGTCCTGCAGGCAGGTCAGGAAGTAGAGCGAGAACTCCATTTCCGGGAAGTCCAGTCTGCGCAGCACTTTCATGCCCAGGACGCCGCTGTAGAAGGCCAGCGAGATCTCCGGGTCGCGTACGCGCAGCATGGAGTGGTTGAGGGTGAAGCCCTCGGTTTCCTCTGGACGTTCCTTGACGGTGCCGGGGTGGGTTTCGCCGCTAAAGGCCATCGCGAGATATCTCCTGTTTTCTGTCTGGACGGAAAGCCCTTGAGATTGGGTTGCACCCGAAAGTTTCAACGGCAAGGATCGAACACTGCAGCTTATGCGTGTTCCGTGGTCCTGGAGTATGACGATGAATGAAGAGAAAGATCCTCTGTACGAATGGATGCATTCCGAGATTGGTGCCTGCCTGAAACGTGAGGAACAGGTAGACAAGGATGCCTTGATTGCGCGCGCCATGGCCGATGGGGTCACCAGTCGAGCCAAAGCTGAAGAGTCCTATGCTGAAGCCATGGGAGACTGGATTGAAGCCTACAGCCTGGTGGCAAAGATCAACTCTGGAGAGCTGGACGAGCCTTGAAGGCCCCGCTGCCGGGGCCTGGCTATTGCTCCGCCCGTCCGGCCGCACTACCTTGCCGGCCGCGTAACCTGTCGTGCACATCTCTTGGAGACACACTTGGCTGAACAACATCCGCGTGCCTGGCAGCGTATGCTGTCGGGCCGCAGGCTGGACCTGTTGAATCCCTCGCCCCTGGATGTGGAAGTCGAGGACATCGCCCATGGCCTTTCGCGCGTGGCACGCTGGAATGGGCAGACACGCGGGAACTGGGCCTTCAGTGTGGCGCAGCACTGCTTGCTGGTTGAGGATCTCTGCGGGATCATGAAGCCGGATTTACAGGCGCATTGGCGTCTTGCAGCCCTGCTGCACGATGCCCAGGAGTATGTGGTGGGCGACCTGATCTCGCCCTTCAAGGCGGCCGTGGGCTGGAGCTACAAGGCCCTGGAGAAGCGCCTGTCCAGCGCCGTTTTCCTGCGTTTCGGCCTGCCGGGCGAACTGCCCAAGACGGTGGAGGCGCGAATCAAGCGCGCGGACCAGGCGGCGGCCTATGTGGAGGCGATCCAGTTGGCCGGTTTCGAGGAAAAGGAGGCGCGGCGGCTGTTCCGGCCGCCACGCGGCCATGACCTGTCGCCCGCGCGCCTGCCGCTGGTGCCACAGGACCCGGAAACCGCGAAGACCGCTTATCTGGAGCGCTTTGCCGTTCTGCAGTCGGAGATGCGGGAAAAGGGGTGAAGGCTGGTTACGCGCCAGCCGCCGTCTTGCGTGCCCGGCGCCCGCCACGGCGCCTGGCAGTTCCGGTCTGTCCGGAGCGGGCCGTTTCGTGCAGGAGAGCCACAAGCCTTTGATGGGCGCTGAGCTTCTGTGTGGGGTCTTCCGGGGCGGCTTGTTCCCGAAGTCCGTGCTGCGCAATCAGGTTGCGCGCCGCCGTCGCGGGATCGTCCAGACGAAGCGACCAGGACAGCAACAGGTCCTCGGCCGGCCCGGGAAAGGTCTCTCCCATCTCCAGGGCCTGGCCGATCAGGCCGCCGGGATCGTCCGCGCTGTGGTGTGAAGAGAGATACTGCACCATGGGCCGATCCTCGTTACGGCGGAACTATTTGACCTGCAGCAGGTTGATACGCATGGGCTGGGCGAAGAGGTACTTGTCATCCTGGCTTTCGGCGTAGCCCTCGAAGGCGGCCCTCAATTCCGGTTCCACCTCTGCGATCCGGTCGGCCCGTTGGGCATCCGCGGCTACGATCCGGTCGCGGAATGCCTGGAAGTCGGGATAGAGGATCGGTGCCTCGTAAACGATTTCGCGCAGTTCCTGGCAGTGCTTGCCGCCGGTGAAGCCGCGCAGGGCGTCATAGGCCTGAGCGCGCATCACGGTTTCGTCCTCAACGGGCAGCATGGCCTGGAAATGCGGGCCCTGGGCCAGGGGCTCGGCCACATAGATCAGGCCCTGTGACTTCACCACGCGGGCCGCTTCCTCCAGGCCATCGGCCATCAGTTCGGCCGGAATATGATGCAGGGAGTTGAAGAAGATGGCCGCATCGAAGCTGTTGTCCTGGAAGGGCAGGGCCTCGGCCCCCGAAACCTCGTAGCGTTCGTCTGCGACGGGAGACTCGCTGCGTGCCGCGGTGATTTCAACTTCCGATGGATCCACCCCCATGGGCGTGGCGCCGCGTTTGGCCAGGGCCCGCACCATGGCTCCGTTGCCACAGCCGATGTCCAGCACCTTCAGGCCATCGAGCGGCAGGTTTTCGACAAGGACGTCAATGTTCGTCCGGCGAGGAAAGATCTGTGATGTCTGTTCGGTCATGGGGCGAAGCTAAAACAAATAAGCCTGTTAGGCCAGAACCCCGCTGCATTCATTCGATTTGCAGGCTGGCCATGGGCGCCGCAAGGCGCTAGAGCTTTTCCGGGACACAGGCAGCACAAGAACCAGATGAGGAGGGCAGCGCCATCATGACGGATGCGGATCTGACGGCCTGGATCGGGCGGCAGGAACGGCGCGAGGACCGGATCGACGCCAACCGGGCGAACGGCCTGAGAGCAACCCTGGAGAGTCCGGATCCGCTTTTCCGTGAAGGCGATGCGCTGCCTCCGCTGTGGCACTGGACCTATTTCTGGGACATAGCCGCGCAGTCGGAGTTGGGTCCGGACGGGCATCCGGCGCGCGGCGGATTCCTGCCGCCTGTGGACCTGCCACGACGCATGTGGGCGGGGGGTCGCCTGAAATGGCCCGGGGATTTGATGGTCGGTGGGATGGCGCACCGCGAATCCACGATCACATCGGTCCAGGAGAAGTCAGGGCGGTCCGGGCGGCTGGTTTTCGTCACGGTTCGCCATGTCATTTCCGGGGACGCCGGACCGGCCATCGAGGAAGAGCACGACATCGTCTATCGTGAAGCGCCCGGCAAGCAGGAGGCGTCCCCCAAGCCACCGGCGCCTCCGGAGAGCCCCGTGCGCTGGCAGCGCCGTGTCGAGACCGATGCGACGCGCTTGTTCCGCTATTCCGCGCTAACCTTCAACGGGCACCGCATCCATTACGATCATCCCTATGTCACTCAGGATGAGGGCTATCCCGGTCTGGTGGTTCATGGACCGATGATGGCGACCCTGATGGTGGAGCTGTTGCGGCATTCGGCGCCACAGCGCCGCGTGACAGGACTGGATTTCCGTGCGCGCAGTCCGGTCTTTGCACCGGCCAGTCTGGGGGTCTTCGCTGCCGATGCGGAGGCGGCAGGCGCCGAAACGGAGCGGCTGGAAACCTGGGTGACAGGAGACGCGGGCGCCCTGGCCATGTCGGGATTGGCCGAACTTGGCTAGGCGGCCGTCTCCGCGGTTCCCAGCGGCCGTCGCTTTCCTTGCATGCAGGCGCTGCGCAAGAGCCCTGCGGGGATAGGGGTTGAGCCGCTGTGGTCGGGCGGTATAGCTTGGGGCATCAAACACGCAAGGATGACCAGCGAAAGCGGCGTCCTCTATTCTCACGGAACAGGAGATCCGTCATGTCGACTCGACCCAATTCGCCTGCGGCGAAGGACATCGCCTATAACCTGCATGCCTACACGAACGCGCGTCGGCACGAGGAGACTGGCCCGCTGATCGTGGATCACGGGAAGGGTGTCCATGTCTATGACGACCAGGGCAAGGACTACATCGAGGGCATGGGCGGCCTCTGGTGCGTCGCGCTGGGCTTCGGCGAGGAGCGACTGGTGAAGGCAGCGACCGAGCAGATGCAGCGCCTGCCCTACTATCACAGCTTTGCCCAGAAATCCCATGAGCCTTCCATCGAGCTGTCGGAGCGCCTGCTGGACATGGCGCCGGGCGACCTGAGCAAGGTCTTCTATGCCAACTCTGGCTCGGAAGCCAACGACACGGTCGTGAAGCTGGTCTGGTACTACAACAATGCGCTGGGTCGGCCGAACAAGAAGAAGATCATCTCGCGCATCAAGGGCTATCACGGCGTGACGGTGGCTTCGGCCAGCCTGACCGGCCTGCCGACCAATCACCGGGATTTCGACCTGCCCATCGACGGAATCCTGCACACCGCCAATCCGCACCACTATCACAACGCCTTCCCCGGAGAGAGCGAGGAAGAGTTCGCCAGCCGCATGGCCGGACAGCTCGAGGAGATGATCCTGCGCGAAGGCCCGGACACCGTTGCGGCCTTCATCGGCGAGCCGGTGATGGGGGCCGGTGGCGTGATCGTGCCGCCGAAGACCTATTGGGAGAAGATCCAGCGCGTCTGCCGCAAGTACGATGTCCTGGTGATCGCGGACGAGGTCATCTGTGGCTTCGGGCGTACCGGCGAGATGTTCGGCAGCGATGTCTTCGGTATCAATCCTGACTTCCTGGTGGTCTCGAAGCAGATCACCTCGGCCTACATGCCGCTGTCGGCGGTGCTGATGACCGACCAGATCTATCAGGCCGTGGCCGACAACTCGGTCAAGATCAGCACCTTCGGTCACGGTTACACGGCCAGTGCCCACCCGGTGGCCACGGCGGTGGCACTGGAGAACCTGAAGATCCTGGAGGAACGCAAGATCGTCGATCATGTGAAACAGGTCGCACCGCGCTTGCAGGACGGCCTGCGGCGCTTCGCCGACCATCCCCTGGTGGGCGAGGTGCGCGGCATCGGCCTGATGGCCGCGGTGGAACTGATTGCCGACAAGGAGAAGCGCAGCCTTTTCGATCCCGTGGGGCGCGTCGGTTTCCACCTGTACGACGTCGCACAGAAGAACGGCCTGATCCTGCGCAACATCGGGGATTCCCTGGCTTTCTGTCCGCCGCTGATCATCTCTGAGGACGAGATCGACACACTGCTGGACCGTTTCGGCCAGGCGCTCGACGAGACCTACAGCTGGAGCACCCGCACGGGCGTGGCCGCCGAATAACAGACCTGCAGGGACGCGACCTTTTCGCCTCTTGGCGTGGCAGGTGCCAGGACTTAAGTTCCGGTCATGGATTACGAAGGTTTCTTTGACCGGGAACTTGAGCGCCTGCGCGCCGAGGGTCGCTATCGCGTCTTTGCCGATCTGGAGCGCCAGGCCGGCGCCTTTCCGCGTGCGTTGCGCCATGACGATGCGGCCCAGACGCGCGCGGTCACTGTCTGGTGTTCCAACGATTACCTGGGCATGGGCCAGCACCCCAAGGTGCTGGAAGCCATGCAGGAGACCCTGGTCCGTTGTGGAGCCGGGGCAGGGGGAACGCGCAACATCTCGGGCACCAGCCACGCGCACATCCTGCTGGAAACCGAGCTTGCGGACCTGCATGGCAAGCAGGCCGCCCTTGTCTTCACCTCTGGCTATGTCGCCAACTGGACGGCCTTGGGTACGCTTGCAGCGAAGCTGCCGAAATGTGTCGTGCTGTCCGACGAGATGAACCATGCCTCGATGATCGAGGGCATTCGGCACAGTCGTGCGGACAAGCGCATCTTCCGTCACAACGACGCACGCGACCTGGAGCGCAGGCTGCAAGACCTGCCACAGGACTGCGCGAAGCTTGTCGCCTTCGAGTCGGTCTATTCCATGGACGGGGACATCGCCCCAATCGCGGATATCCTTGAGGTTGCCGAACGCCACGGCGCCTTTACCTACCTGGACGAGGTCCATGCCGTGGGCATGTACGGATCGCGGGGTGGCGGTGTGGCCGAGCGCGAGGGCCTTATGGAACGCATCGACCTGATCCAGGGTACCCTGGGCAAGGCCTTCGGTCTGATGGGGGGCTATATCGCCGGTTCGGCCCAGATGGTGGACTTCGTGCGCTCGCACGGCAGCGGATTCATCTTCACCACGGCCATGCCGCCCTCGCTGGCCGCAGGCGCGCGGGCCAGCGTACGGCACCTGAAGGAAAGCGATGCCGAGCGTACGGGCCAGCGTGTGGCCGTGGCGCGGGTTCGCGAACGCCTGACGGCCGCCGGCCTGCCCGTCATGCCCAGCGACAGCCATATCGTACCCCTGATGGTGAGGGATGCGGTGCTCTGCAAGGCGGCAAGCGACGCTCTGCTGCAGGACCACGGCGTCTATGTGCAGCCCATCAACTATCCCACGGTGCCCCAGGGCACGGAACGACTGCGCCTGACACCCACACCGCTGCACAGCACGGACGATATCGAACAACTGGTGCAAGCGTTGAGCGATGTCTGGGAGCGGTTGGAGATTCGCAAGGCAGCGTGAAGACTCAGACAGCCGGCGATTTATGATTTGTGGAAGGACGAGGCTCGGAATAGTCTTCTTTTCGCCTGCCGAATGACCAAAGCGTCCCCGCGCCATTCATCTAGTCCAAAGGTGTTGTAAAATGTTGCAGACAGAAACCGACAGTGGGCCCGCGAAAGATAGAAAAAACCCGGAGGTGCGGGTTGCGATCGCCAGTCTGGGCGCAATCGGTCTGAAGCTTGCACAGGAACTGGATGCGGGAATACCTGGATACCGTCTCGTGGCCGTATCCGCGCGCACACCCGAAGCAGCGACCGAGCGCATGAGCGGCTTCAAGTCGGCCGTTCCCGTGCTGCCGATCGAGGATCTGGAGGCGCATGCGGACCTGGTCATCGAATGTGCGCCCTCCGCTCTTTTATCGGACATTGCCACCCCCTTTCTGAAGGCGGGCAAGACCGTCATCGCACTGTCGGCCGGCGCCCTTCTGAACAATGACCACTTGCAAACCATTGCAGCCGAGCATGGTGGCCGAATCATCGTTCCTTCTGGTGCGTTGCTGGGGCTGGATGCGGTCGCGGCTGCGGCGGAAGGCAAGATCGAGTCCGTGCGGATGATTACGCGCAAGCCGGTTCGCGGTTTGCTGGGCGCGCCATATCTTGAGAAGAACGGCATAGACCTGACCGGTATCACCGAACCCATGAAGGTCTTCGAGGGCAGCGCACGTGAAGCCGCCGCTGGCTTTCCGGCCAACCTGAATGTCGCAGTTGCCCTGTCCCTGGCTGGGGTCGGTCCGGACAAGACGACGCTCGAGATCTGGGCGGATCCTGATCTGACGCGCAATACCCACAGCATCCAGGTGGTATCGGACAGCGCAAATCTGGAAATGAAGATCGAGAACATTCCGTCGGAGAATCCGAAGACAGGCCGCATCACGGCGCAATCGGTTCTGGCGGTTCTGCGGAAGATGAGCGCCAGTTTGAGTGTTGGTACCTGATCCGAGGGCACAGGGGCAATGAAGGGCCCGGGCTATTGGTCACTTCATGCCCTTTTACAGCAGACGACTTGTTGAACAGCCGCATGCAGCGACGTTGCCGAAAGAGTTTCGCTGTTGAACAAGCGAGCCTAGTAAAATAAGAACGATTATCATTATCATTTAGCTGGACATGACGACAGAGCTGTCCTATATTCGGTCTTCCAACGCTTCTTCACTGTGAAGGACAGCCCATGTATCGCGACAACAGCCTGATGCCCAATGAGGCGATCCGCCTGCTGGCGCTGGGACTGCTTGCCGAGCGCCCCCGCCATTACGCCGAGCTGGCAGGCGATGTGCGCCACTTCACGGAGCGCATGGTCGGGCCCTCCCTGGATCTTCTGGCACAACCGCTTGAGTTGCTGAAACTGGAAGGCCTGGCCGAGTCCGTCGAGGGCGAGGGTATGAGCGACAATGCCCTGCTGCAGCTGACCGACAGCGGACAGGAGGAGATGCGCAAGCTGTTGAGTGCCAACATGCGTGCCCAGGTGAATGACCTGAACAAGCTGATTGTCGCCATCAAGATGCGCTTTCTGCACCTCTTGCCTGTCGAGGACCAGAAGCGTCAACTGGATCTGCTGATCGAGATCTTCGACCGCGAAAGTGTGCGACTGAATGACCTGCGTAGTTATCAGGATGCCGAAGCCTCGGCCCTGTCCGACTGGCTGGATCTCGAGATCTCGCAGTCGCGTTCCCGCCTTGCCTGGTTCGAGGAACTGCGCGAACGGCTTGAGAGCCGCGGCGAATACTGAAGAGGCTATCTCTCAAAAGAGCCTTCGACTTTCCGGACCAACAGGAAGATGATCGGGGCATGGTTTCCCCTTTGGAGTGAAGGGCCATGTCTCTTGAACGTATGGTGTTGCTAATCGTTGGCCTTGTCATCGTGATCAGCGTCCTGTTGGCGGTTTACGTGAACCTCAACTGGCTCTGGCTGACGGGACTGATGGGCGCCCACCTGATCCAGGCCTCCTTTACCGGTCTCTGTCCCGTTGTGGCCCTGCTGAAGCGCATGAAGCTACCGCAGCGCCCCGGTTTCGGTTGAACTTCGCGTTTCGGCTGAACTTAGGGTTTCGGTCGAGCATTGACGAGGGCATCCCGGCAGGTCGGCCGAATTCATTCGGGGACGAATGGGTTGTGAGCGCCCGGGCCGGCGGTCTATAAGCACGCCGTATTCTGCCTGCCCTGCCGGAGTTTCCCTTGCCGTTTCTACGCGACCCCTTCCTGGCCATGATGACCGGTGTCCTGGTCCTGGCCAGCGTTCTGCCGGCAGAAGGGCATGTGGCCGATTTCTTCAGCAAACTGAGCGCACTGGCGGTGGCCTTGCTGTTCTTCCTGCATGGCGCCATCCTGTCGCGTGCGGCTCTGCTGGACGGCGTGACACAATGGCGCTTGCATCTCTTTATCCTGGCAACGACCTTCCTGTTCTTCCCGCTTCTGGTTTTGCCGTTGGGTCTGTTGCCAGAGAGCCTGCTGCCCGAGGACCTGTTGACAGGGTTTCTCTACATGGGGGCCCTGCCCTCGGCGATTTCCTCCTCGATTGCCCTCACAGCGGTCGCTCGGGGGAATGTCCCCGCGGCGATCTGCAACACAGCGGGCTCGAATGTCTTCGGCCTGATGCTGACGCCCTTCCTGGCGGCCCTGCTGCTCAGCACCACGGCCGTGGGCGGCATCGACCTTGTCGAATCCCTGAAGGATATCTTCATCGGCCTGCTGCTGCCCTTCCTGGTTGGCCAATTGCTCCATCCCTGGATCGGTGGTGCTCTGAACCGCCGGAAAACCCTGCTGGGCCGCTATGACAAGCTGGTGATCCTCATCATCATCTACACCGCGTTCTCGCAATCGGTGACCCAGGGCCTCTGGAGCAAGTTGCCTCTGCACAGTCTCGGGCTGGCACTGTTGCTCTGTCTACTTTTGCTGGCGGTGGCCGTGGCCTTCACGCTCTACGGATCGCGCCTTCTGGGTCTGGGGCGGGCCGAAGAGGTAACGGCCGTATTCTGCGGATCGAAGAAAAGCCTGGCCACGGGCCTGCCACTGGCGCAGGTGATGTTTGCCGCGTCCCCTGCACTGGGCATGATCGTTCTGCCGGTCATGATCTACAACCAGTTGCAGATCATGCTGGGCGCCATACTGGCCCAGCGCTACGCTCGTCAGGACGACGAAAGGCAGCAGCCAACCGAAAGCCCGGCCCAGGCTCAGTAAAGGTGCTGACCGCCGGTGACGAAGACCTCGCTGCCCGTGACATAGCCGAAATCGCTGCTGCAGAGCTGGAAGACCGCCCCGGCCACTTCCTCGGGTGTGCCCATGCGCTGCATGGGAATGCGCGGGATCAGTGCCTCGTACTCCGGGCCGACCATGGAGGTTTCGATCTCGCCGGGGGCCACGGCATTCACGCGCACGCCAAGCTCGGCGAACTCCACCGCCATCTCGCGCGTCAACGCTGACAGCGCCGCCTTAGATGTGGAATAGGCCGAACCGGCGAAGGGATGGATGGCATGGCCGGCAATGGAGGTGATGTTTACGATCGCACCCTGGCCCCTGCGCAAGGGGACAGCAAAGCCACGCGCCAGAGCCAGGGGGGCGAAGAAATTCAACTCGAAGACCTCGCGCCAGCCGGCAATGTCGCCGTTCAGGCAGCCCAGCCGTTCCTTGAAGGGCGTCTTGGGCGAGATGGCGGCGTTGTTGACCATGGCATTGAGCGGAATATCCCCCAGGATCTCGTTGCCCTTGGCGATGAATTCCTGAACGCCTTCGGGATCGCCGATATCGGCGGTGACATGATGCGTCCAGTTGGGATCGTAGCGGCATTCCGGGGGAATGGCATCGCGCGAACAGGTGATCACCCGCCAGCCTTCCCGGGAAAAGCGCTGAACGGTGGCATGGCCTATGCCACGACTGGCTCCGGTCAGCAGCAGGGTCTTGCGCTGTCCTGAATCCTCTCCGTTCGAGGCCGAATCCGAATCAGGAGCTTGCGCCGTCTCGGGCGGTGTCTGCGATGACATGGGCGGTTTGTCCTTGTTGGTCTTCCAATGGGGGCCTGACTTCCAGGACAGGTCTGCCGGCAGGCTCAGTGCGCCATGAAGACAGGAAGCGCCGCGCTGTTCAAGACCGTTTGCGTGGCGCCGCCCAGCAGGAATTCGCGAAGACGGCTATGGCTGTAGGCGCCCATGACCAGCATGTCGCCCTGGACTTCGCTGGTCTCGGCCAGCAGGCTTTCCCCGGCCGAGGACAGGATCTCGGTGCGCCGCGCCTCCGCCGTGATCCCGTGGCGCTGGAGATAGAAGACCAGATCCTGGGGATCGGTCTTGTCGTCGTCCTTGCGTACCAGACTGATCACGGTGACCTTCTCGGCCTGCTTCAGAAAGGCCATTGCATTGCGCGCCGCCTTGGCGGATTGGCCGCCTCCGTCCCAGGCCACCACGATGTTGCGCCCGAAGGTCTCGCTGGTGCCCGGCGGAACAAGCAGGATCGGTCGCCCCGCATTGAAGAGCACGGCTTCCAGGGCAGGGGTGTAGGCCGATTCCCGATCTTCCGGGGGGCGGCCTATCAGGACCATGTCGAACAAAAGGGAACGGTGCGCCAGGACGTCGTCCTCGCTGCCCTCTAGGTTGCGCCACCCCACATTGAAGCCGCGTGCTCCGGCCAGTTCATCGGCTGATTTCGGTTCCACACCGATGGCCTTGCACTGGGCGTCGAAGTAACCCCGGGCAGCGTCTCGGTATTCGCTGTTCCGGGCGCGGATGTCGTTCATCATCTGGTCGACCATGGCGCCCGACATGCCTTCGCCGAGCAGTGGAATGCTGGAATAGGGGTCAGCCTCGATATGGAGGACTTCGACATAGGCGTCGTGCTGCTGTCCCATCCGAAAGGCGGCCTTCAGCACGTCGGTGGTGTTTTCACTGCCGTCCGCGACGGCCAGAATGGCTGCTATGGACATGATTTGCCTCGCCCCTAATGTTATCCGTCAATCCATCATAACATACACCAAGAACATGGCCGCGACAGGAATTCCACAGTTTATCTGCGTTACTTCGGCGCAGTCCTGTCCGTTTCGTCCGCATAGACATGGGTGTCCTCGGACAGGATGTGCGGGTCCTGATGGATGAGGACCTCCGCGCCGGGATAGAGCGTCTGCAGTTCGGCTTCGATCGTGTCGGCAATGGCATGGGCGCGATAGAGTGTCATCGAGCCGTCGATCTCCAGATGCAGCTGAATGAAATCCTGTTGTCCCGAGCTGCGCGTTTTCAGGTCATGGACCCCCAGAACGTCACTGTGGGCCTTGACGGTATCAAGGATACGCTGACGGTCGGCATCGGGGAGTTCATGGTCCATCAGAATATCGAGGGACTGGCGCGCAATCTTCCAGGCGCTGCGCAGCAGGATGGCAGCAATGCCAAGGGCGATGATGGGGTCCGCCAGGGTCCAGCCGAGATAGATGGAAAGGACCAAGGCCAGGATGACGGCGGCATTCATCAGCAGGTCGCTGAGGTAGTGCAGGGCGTCGGCCCCGATTGCGATGGACTTCGTGTGATGCACCACATAGCGCTGGAAGGAGGTCAGGCCCAGCGTTGCCACGATGGAGACCAGCATCACGGCGATTCCCCAGGCCCCGTGCTCCGGTTGTTGTGGCGTGATCAGGCGGCTGACCGATTCCGCGATGAGAAACAGCCCCGAACCGGCCACCAGCCCCGCCTGGGCCAGGGCTGCCAGGGGCTCGATCTTGCCGTGGCCGAAGCGATGGTTGCTGTCTGCCGGGACGAGCGATTGCCGTACCGCGAACAGCGTCATGACCGATGCCGCCGCATCCAGCAGGGAATCGATCAGGCTGGACAGCAGGGCGACGGAATCCGTGACCTGCCAGGCCACGACCTTCAGCAGGATCAGGCCGCTGGCCGTTGCAACGGAGGCGTAGGTGGCGCCGCGCATCAAGGCGGCCTTGCGTTGCCTGGCTGACATAACTTGTGGTCCTCCGTGACCCTGTCCGTCGTTCAGGGGGTCGTCACTTAGGGGTTCCTCGCTCAGGGATAGAGGCGTTCGCCGGCCCAACCGTCGCCGCTGCGATGACAGGCGATCCGATTGTGCAGGCGGAAAGCGCCTTCCTCCCAGAACTCGATCCGTTCGGGAACGACCCGGAAACCGGACCAGTGCGGAGGGCGGGGAACCTTGCCAACGGCATATTTGGCCGTCAGGGCGGCAACTCGCTTTTCCAGGGCATAGCGGCTTTCCAGAGGGCGAGACTGCTCCGAGGCCCAGGCGCCGATCTGGCTCTGGCGCGGGCGACTGGCAAAATAGGCGTCGGCCTCTTCATCGGAGACCTGCTCGACCCCGCCTTCAATGCGGACCTGACGACGCAGGGATTTCCAATGAAACAGCAGGGCGGCCTTGGGAGTCTGAAGCAGCTGTTCGCCCTTGCGGCTTTGATAGTTGGTGTAGAAGACGAAGCCCTGAAGGTCGAAATCCTTGAGCAGGACCATGCGTGCTGAGGGCATGCCATTGGCATCGACGCTCGCGATGCACATGGCGTTGGGATCATTGGGCTCTTTCGCGCGGGCTTCCTCTAGCCACTGGCCGAAGAAGGCGAAGGGGTCCCGATCGGCCTGGTCCAGCGATAGCTCCGTCATCTCAATTCATCCTGCGTGCGTAGAAGGCCTCTTTTGAGGCGTCGTGAAGTCACTCTGGTGCCTGAAAAGGCTCACAAGACACCACGGAGTGGAAGAATTACAGTACCGATAAGATAGAACAAGGCCATCTTCATGCCCTAATCTTGCCGCGAGATGGCGCGAGTTGATTAAGTCAGGTAGACCATTCTGGAACAAGGGGATACGAGATGTACAAGAAACTCCTGTGCGCGCTTGCCATGACCGCCGCCCTGGTTGTGGCAGGTTGTCAGCAAGGCCAGGGCCCCGGAACCAAACAGACCGTTGGCGGCCTGGGCGGTGCGGCGCTGGGCGGCCTGGCAGGCTCGCAGATCGCCAAGGGCAGTTCGTCGAGCACGCGCGCCTTTGCAACCGGTCTGGGAGCTGTCATCGGCCTGATCGCTGGCAGCGAAATCGGAAAATCTCTGGATGAAGCCGATCGCCAGCGGGCCGCTCAGGCTCAACAGCAGGCAACACGCGCGCCCATGGGCGAGCAGATCACCTGGAACAATCCCAACAGCGGCAACTACGGCAGCTACACGCCGGTTCGTGATGGCCGGACGGACGACGGGCGCTATTGCCGGGAGTTCAAGGAAACGGTGACCATCGACGGACAGACGGAAACGGCTACGGGCATTGCCTGTCGCCAGTCGGATGGCACCTGGCGTATCCAGCAGTAGCAAAACGCGACGACGCTGCCTATATCCTGATAGGAAGCCGTCACATGGGCCCCGGGGTGAAACGCCCCGGGGCGCGTGTGTCCGGTTTGGGGGTCATCAAGTCAGACAGACAGTCAGCGGTAGTCCATGAAAGATTTGTACAGCGTTCTGGGGCTGAAGTGCGGCGCCAGCAGCGATGAAATAAAAAGCGCCTACAGAAAGCTTGCCAAGAAGCTGCATCCCGACCTGAACCCTGGCGACAGCAAGGTCGAACAGCAGTTCAAGGAAGTCAGCCAGGCCTACGCCATCCTGTCGGACCCGGAGAAACGCAAGCGCTATGACGCCGGCGAGATCGACGCCAGCGGGAATGAGACCGCGCGGGGTGGTTTCTACCGGAGTTCCGCCAGCGAGGGCGGGGGCAAGTACAGCCATTTCGACTTCGGAGACGAGGCCGACCTGGGCGACATCTTCTCGGATCTCTTCGGGCGCGGATTTTCGCGTAAGGACAAGCGCTCGACCTTCCGGCAACGCGGAACCGACATCTCCTATCGCCTTCAGGTCGGATTCCTGGAAGCGGCCAATGGGGCGCGTAAACGCGTACAGCTGGGCGAGGGACGTACACTGGACGTGAACATCCCGCCCGGGACCGAAGATGGCCAGACGCTGCGCCTGAAGGGCCAGGGACTTGGCGGTATGGGCGGCGCCCCGGCCGGCGATGCCTATATCGAGATCCAGGTGCAGCCGCATCCCCACTTCGAGCGCAAGGACAATGACATTCACCTTGAGCTGCCGGTCAGCCTGTCGGAGGCGGTGCTGGGCGCCAGCATCCAGGTTCCCACCGTGGAGGGCAAGGTGACCATGAAGATACCACCGGGCTCCAACAGCGGTTCGACCCTGCGCCTGAAGGGCAAGGGGATTCCGGCCCGTCGTGGCGGGCAGCGTGGCGACCAGTACGTGAAGCTGAAGGTCGTGCTGCCCGAGAAGCCGGATTCCGAACTGAAGGACTTCATATCCGGATGGGCGAAGAAACATGCCTATGACCCGCGGGCAAAGGCGGGAATGGTATAGCCGGGCCAATGCGCAAGGAGGTTTGAAATGCCTGTGACCTTGCAGGAAATCGTGGAACAGACCCGTGCCGCCGGGCTGGAGATCAGCGAGACCGAGGTGCGCAGCTACGTGTCGGAAAACTGGGTGTTGGCCGAAGTTCGGGAAGACACCTACTACTTCGACGAGACCGATGCGGCGCGTGTGAAGCTGATCGTTGAATTGAAGCGCGACATGGCCGTCAACGACGAGGCGGTGCCGGTCATCCTCAATCTCCTGGACCAGCTCTACGGCATGCGCGAGGTGCTGGAAGATATCGGTCTGGCCGTGGAACGCCTGCCGCCCTCCCTGCGGCGCGAGCTGGAGGACTGCCTGGCCCGTGTGCCCGGCAGGTCATGACGCCGGGTCTCTCCTTTCGGCTCCCTCTCGGCTGAAAAGAATGGCATGATGCAGACTGCTTAGACATGTAATCCCGCGCGAAGCGCGCGGCAGGGATAGGGCAGCGGCCATGGCGGAGGTCTTTATCGCTCAGACAGTCGGACCCGCGGTCGTGCTGCTCGGCTCGGCAGTGGTCTTCGTCCCCCTTTTCCGCAAGTTGGGACTGGGCTCGGTTCTGGGCTATTTCGCTGGCGGACTGCTGGTCGGTCCCTCGGTCCTGGGCATCTTCACGGAGCCCTCGACCATCCTGCACGTCTCCGAACTGGGCGTGGTGATGTTCCTGTTCCTGATCGGACTCGAGATGCGTCCGCACAAGCTTTGGGCGCTGCGCGCGCAGATCTTCGGCCTCGGCCTGGCCCAGGTCGTGGTGTGTACGGCCCTGCTCTCCGGGGCGGGGATGGCCCTTGGCCTGCCGCCGGTGATCGCCTTCATCGCCGGCGCAGGCTTCGTCCTTTCTTCGACCGCTGTGATCATGTCCGTCCTGCAGGAGCGGGGAGAACTGGCCAGTCGCCAGGGCCAGCAGGGGGTTTCGATCCTGCTGCTGGAGGATATCATGATCGTGCCACTGCTGGCGCTCGTCGCCTTCCTTGGGGCACTGTCTGCCGGCGGCGAGGCAAACGGCATCGATGCCGTCTCGGTTCTTGTTGCCGTGGGCGCCATCGCGCTGGTGATCGCAGCCGGCCACTGGCTGCTCGATCCTTTTTTCGCGCTGCTGGCCCGGGCCCGCACCACGGAGGTGCTGACCGCGGGCGCCCTGCTGGTCGTCCTGGGATCGGCCCTGCTGATGGAAGTGAGCGGGCTGTCCATGGCGATGGGCGCCTTCCTGGCCGGCGTCATGCTTTCGGGTTCCAGCTACCGTCACCAGATCCAGACGGATATCGAGCCCTTCAAGGGCCTGTTGATGGGGCTTTTCTTCCTGGCCGTGGGCATGTCCCTCGACCTTGGGCTGGTGGTCTCCGAATGGCACATGATCCTGGCACTGCTGGCCCTCTTCGTCGTCGTGAAGGCCGTCGGCATCTATGGCGTGGCCCGGGCCTTCGGCGCCACCAATCAGCAGGCTTTGCGCCGCGTTTCGCTGTTCGCCCAGGGTGGTGAGTTCGCCTTCGTGCTCTATTCGGCGGCGACCAGCGAAGGAGTCATCGGCACCAGTGAGAACGCGGTCTTCTCAAGTGTCGTCATCCTTTCGATGGCCTTCACGCCACTTGTCCTGCTGGCTGCGGACCGCTTGCTGAAGGACGATGCCGTTTCCACGGAGGGGGTCGAGGTGCCCGATGGTCTCAGGGGGCGTGTCCTGATGATCGGTTTCGGGCGCTTTGGACAGATCGCATCGCAGCTTTTGCTGGCGCAGAGCGTGAAGGTTTCGCTGATCGACAACGATCCAGATCGCATCCGGGAAGCCCGGAAGTTCGGGTTCAAGGTCTATTACGGGGATGGCATGCGCTTGGACATATTGCGCCAGTCGGGGGCCGAGAGCGCGGACATCATCATGATCTGCGTGGATGACCGCCGGGCGGCCAATCGCATCGTCGAGCTGGTGCGGGAGAATTTCCCCGCCGGCCGCCTGCTGGTACGCTCTTATGATCGCGGACATGCGATCGCCCTGCGCCATGCGGGCGTGGACTTCGAGGTGCGCGAGACCTTCGAATCGGCGCTGGCGTTTGGCGGGGCCGGGCTGAGAGCCCTCGGCATGCCCCCCCTCGATGTCGGCGAGGTTACGGCCGATATTCGCCAGCGTGATGCCGAAAGATTCGAGGCGCAGGTGCAGGGCGGCCTGCAAGCCGGGCGCGACAAGCTGCATGTCGACCCCCGGCCCGAGCCGCTTGTCGCGCCGCGCGGCAAGACCGAGTCAGCAGAATCAGGGAGCGAGCCATGACGAAGATATTCGGACTATCGGGAAGCTTGCGGGAGAACTCTTACAATACAGCCTTGCTGCGCGCCGCGGCTACCGTCGCCCCCAAGGGCGTGGAGGTCGACATTTCCACGATCCGTGGCGTGCCGCTGTATGACGGCGACCTGGAAGTCAGCGAGGGCGTGCCTGCCGAGGTGGAGAGCCTGAAGGAGCGTCTTGTCTCGGCCAATGGCCTGCTCCTGGTCACGCCCGAATACAACAACGGTATTCCCGGTGCCTTCAAGAATGCCATCGACTGGATGTCCCGGCCGCCGGCCGATATTTCAAAGGTTTTCAAGGGCCGGCCGGTTGCGATCATGGGCGCCTCGCCGGGCGGCTTCGGGACCATCTTGGCTCAGAACCACTGGCTGCCGGTGTTGCGTACGCTCGGCATGCGGCCCTGGTTCGAGGGGCGTCTGATGGTCTCGCGTGCCGGCTCCGTTTTCGATGAAGAGGGCAACCTGACGGATGACGCCCTGCGCGAGCGCTTGCAGGACTTCGTGGCGGGTTTTGCCTCTTTCGTCCAGGGCCACGACCGGACGACGTGAAGGGCCACAGCGAAATGTCGTTGCCGTCCGGCTGATCACTTGTTGTCGTTCCTATTCCAGTACGACCCGCACGCTGGTGCTACGGCCGGCCGCGTCGATCACCGTCAGCGTGGAGGAGCCTTGCCCATCCGGCGTCCAGGAGGCGATGCGACGGCGATAGCTCTTGGGCAGTGGTTTGCCGTTGGCCAGCCATCGGAAGGGAGGCCGTCCGCCATTGATCTTGAGCGCGAGCGGTGTCGTTGTCGACCCTTGCGCCAGACCCAGATCGATTTTTGTGCCCTCTGGCGGAAAAACAATTTCCGGGGCCGGCTCTGTTGGTGCCCCAGCCTCTACATGCCGGGTGGCGGAGGTGAAGCGGCGTTGCGAGAACGGCAATTCGGAAGCGGCAAGGCGCACAGCGCCGGCCGGGGCGCGCGGCAGCGGTGTCAAGCCGATACCGGAACGGGAAAACGCCTCGAACAGGATGGGGGCGGCGGCACGATAGCCCGTCAGACCAGGCACGGACCCACCATCGGGCCGGCCTGTCCACACGCCGAGTACGTGACGGCCGTCATAGCCGACGGCCCAGGCGTCGCGGTAGCCGTAGGAAGTGCCGGTCTTGTAGGCAATGCCGAGGCGTGGTGCCCCCTCGGGCGGGGTGACGCCCGACAGCATATCGGCAATCTGCCAGGTGGCCTGGGGGGTGAGCACAGTAGACGGATGGGAGGCGGACTCGGACTCCTTGAGATAGCGCAAGGGTTCGGCCTTTCCGTGGTTGGCAAGGCCGGTATAGAGCTGCACCAGTCCTTCCAGCGTCATGCCCGCGCCGCCAAGGCCGATGGCCAGCCCCGGCGCTTCCCCCGGCGGCAAGGTCGGAGGGACGCCGGCGCGCTTCATCCGTGCCACGAGCCGCGCCGGTCCGACCGCATCGAGCAGGCGGATCGCCGGGACGTTGAGGGACATCTGCAGCGCTTCGCGCACCGTTACGTCGCCTTGATACTCCATGTCGAAATTTCTTGGCCGGTAGCCGGCGAAATTCCCTGGTCGATCCTCGATCATCGTCTCCTGCATCACCAACCCTTCCTCGAAGGCGAGGCCATAAATGAAGGGCTTCAGCGTGGAGCCGGGCGAGCGTTCCGCGACGCTCATGTCGATCCAGCCGGCGCGGGCGCTATTGAAATAATCGGCCGAGCCGACCCGTGCCAATACCGCACCGCTGCGTGCGTCGGCTAGGAGCATGGCGACGGAGACGCGCGGTCCCTGGCGTCGCGCCGCGTCGCGCGCCACGCGCTCCAGACTGGCCTGGACGCCGCGGTCGATCAGCAGGCTGTGGCGGTGCCTGTCGGGTGCGGCCTGCCTTACCGAAGCGGTCAGATGCGCGGCGTAGGCCGGTATCTGCCGGCGCGTGCTCTTGACTGCGACGCGCGCGGCACGTGCCACCTCGCTCCTGGCGATCACACCGGCCCCGGCCATGCGGGCGAGGACCCGGTCACGGGCCGCCTGCGCCCTCCCGGGGTGCCGGTCGGGCCGTCGTGCTTCCGGCGATTGCGGCAGGGCGACGAGCAGCGCAGCCTCCGCGAGGCCTAGATTTCGGGGCTCCTTGCCGAACCAGGCGAGACTGGCCGCACGCACGCCTTCCAGATTGCCGCCATAGGGCGCCAGCGTCAGATAGCGTTTCAGGATCTCGCGCTTGGAAAGCCGCCGCTCGATCTGCAGGGCGCGGGCGATCTGACGGAACTTGGCGGTGAAGCTGCGCTCCTCCCGCGGCTCGATCAAGCGGGCGAGCTGCATGGTCAAGGTCGAGCCGCCCGAAACGATGCGGCCATTTGCGGCAAGCTGCCAGGCCGCACGCAGGAGCGCCAAGGGATCGACCCCCCAATGCGACCAGAAACGCCGGTCTTCATAGGCGATCAGCATCTCGAGGAACTGTGGGTCGAGCCTGTCGATGTCAGCCGAGAGCCGCCAGCGCCCGTCGGGCGCAGCGAAGGCGCGCAGAAGCGCACCTTGGCGATCCACCACCTCTGGAGAAAGCACGATGTCCTTACCAAGCGGGGGCGGGTAGGCCTTGTCCAGCCGGTCGAGCGCGACCATGCCGATGACGGCAATCCCCAAGACCGTAGTCAAGGCGAGGGCGGCGCCTCGCGCCCACCGGGGAAGCCTTGTGCGCCGTCCGGCCATGATCAGTCGCTCGAGATTTCCAGTATGCCGGTCGCCGTGCGCGCGGAAAGCTGCGGCCGGTACATGTCCTCGACGGTAGCTGCAGGATGCATGTAAACGCCTGGCGTGACTGCGCGGACCACATAGGCAAGCCTGTAGTTGCGGTCGTCGCCGCTGCGTTCGAATGCGGCGATGAAGCGGTCGGCGCGGAATTCGGTGTGAGCGGCATCGGTTTCGGCCAGCCATGCGAAATTCTCGAGCTTGGCACTGTCGACAAGTCGCGGGTTGTCGATCTCGAAGCCGGCCGGCAGCAGGTCGGAGACGAGCAGGCGCGAGGGCCAGGTGTTGGCCTCCGTGATATCCAGAACCACCACATAACGCTCGTTCTGAAGAGCTTCCGAGACATTCGCCTTCGTGCCGTCGAGGCGGTAGTAGCTGCGCTCGATGGTGAAGCCCTCTCCGCCAGCCGGCAAAGGCTGGCGGGGCGCGGCCACGGTGGTCAGCGCCACCTCCTGCGGTTCGGTGCCGGCATTGGTGATTACGAAGGGATCTGCCGTGATCTCGCCGCCGGAAAGGCGCCGTGCGAAGGAGCCTTCATGGGGGCTGCCATCGACCGTTAGCGCGATGTCGCCACTCGCCTCGCTCAAGGCCCGGGAGGCCAGCAGCATCCAGGCCTCGTCCTGCGTGCTCATGTGCCGGGTGCGGTGGCTCAAATCGGAGACGAAGTCCACCAATTGCGGCACCATCTGCGGCTGGGGCCGGCTTTCGGCGGCGAGCGCCAGCATGGCCGCAGCGTCACGCAGGCGCGAGCCGTAGTCGGAGCGCGCCATATCGCTCTTTGCCGATTGCGCCTGGCGGAAGGCGGAGCGGAACGTCGACTCGGCGCGCGGCGTATCGCCGTAAAGTGCCAGCGCTGCGGCGAGCTGGGCCCGTGCGAGTGGGCTTGCAAATTCGTCGAGACGTGCACCGGCGTAGTAGCGCAGGTCACCGACCGAGGCCATGCGGTTGCGCGCCAGAACATAGAGCGCGTAGGCGATCTTGTCGCCGTTGGACTCGACGTCCGTTTCATAGGCGAGATCGTTCTTGAGGTTCTGTAGCGCCTGCGTCATGGCCTGTTCGGGCACGGCAAACCCCTGTTCTCGTGCCCGCGTCAGAAAGTCGGTAATGTAGGAATCCAGCCAGAGATCACCTCTGCCCGGTCCCCACAGCCCGAAGCTGCCCGATGAAGACTGGTAGGAAAGCAGCTGCGTGAGGGCCTGCTCGATGCGATCCCTTGTGTCAGGCTCCTGCTCGAGGCCGGCTATCTTCGACAGCTCGTTCACATAGAGAAGTGGCAGGGCGCGGCTGGTGATCTGCTCGGCGCAGCCATAGGGATAGCGATCGAGCGACATGAGCAGCGCCGGGATATCGAAGGCTCCGGCCGGCGAGACATTGACCGTGACAGAGGCGTCCTCGATATAGCGATCGGCAAGCAGGCCGCTGTCGACCCTGAGGTGCCCGCCATCGGCGGCGAGCGTGACTGTCTGCCGCGTGGTTACCGGCGTGACGCCGGGACGGACCGGCAGGCTGACCGATTTCTCCACCTTCGGGCCCGACTCGTGCACGAGGGAGACGTCGAGGCTGGCCGTGCCCGCCTCCTGCGCGACAAGCGGCAGGGAAAGGCTCGTCTTGCCGCCGGCCACGAGGTCGAGGCTTGTTGGTGCGGCGCTCGTGTCGATGGTGGCCGGGCCATTGGCCGAGACCGCCAGCGCGTAGGTGCCGGCAGGTCCGTCCGTATTGGCGATCTCGATCAGCATTCGCGTCTCGTCGCCGGGGGCCAGGAAGGCAGGCTGGCTCGTCGTCACCACCAGAGGATCGCGTACGATCACGTCCTTCGAGGCCGCCCCCACGGCGTCCTTCGACCAGGCGACGGCCATGACGCGCAGGGTCCCGTTGAACTGCGGCATGTCGAAGCCGATCTCGGCCTTGCCTTCCTCGTCGAGGCGGACGATGCCGGAGAAGAAGGACACCAACTCCTCGCTCGGCGGACTGCCGCGCGCTGTCATGCCGCCGGTATCGCCGCCCATGCGCAGCCGTCCTGTTGCTCCCAGGGATCCGTCGATCAGCCGGCCAAAGATGTCGCGGATCTCCAGTCCCAGCATGCGCTGGCCAAAGTACCAGTCGGTCGGATCTGGGGGGTCGTAACGTGTAAGATTGAGGATGCCGACGTCGACCGCAGCGAGGGTGACATAGGCTTCCTCGCCGGCGGCGTGGTCCCCGAGGGAAACGGGAACCGTCAAGCGTTCGTTCGGCCGGGTTGTTTCCGGGGGGTCGAGAGCGACGTCAAGGGCCCGTTCCCCCGGATCCACCTCCAGCCATCGCACACCGATGGCACGCATGGGCAAGCGGTTCTCCGTGGTCTCGCCCGGCCGGAAAAGTGTCGCGGTCACATAGGTTCCGGCGCCCAGGTCCTTGGTCACCGGGATGTCGACCGTGGTGCCCTCGGCCGGGACACTGACCCTCATGCTGTGCTGCAGGCTCTCGCTGCCGAGCGTGATCAGGGCCTCGCCGGCAAAGCGCGGGGAAATCTTCAGCTGCGCTGTGTCGCCGGGTTCGTAGCGCGCGCGGTCGAGCGCGACCTCCAGGCCGTCCGGAGTTTCGGTCGAGCTTGCCTCGACATACCAGCCGGCCTCGAACTCCACGCTGGAAATCGGGCCGCCGGGCTCGGAGTGTTGTACCTCAAGCCGGTAACGGCCCCAATCCACCGAGGCACTGACCTGCGGCTCCGAGTCAGCCGTTGCGTCGAGCGTGCCTTCGCGCACCAGGCTTGTGGTGGTAATCGGCTCGTAGTCCCATGCACTGCCGTTGCGGTACCACTGGTAATGCCGTTCTACTTTGTAGAGCGACCATTCCAGCTCCGGCATGGCAATACGCTCACCTGATGGATCGGCGGCGAGGACGCGGAAATTCGCCGTCCCGCCTTCTTCCACCTGCCCGCCAGAAAATTCGGGCTTTAAGCCGATGACAGGGGTCTGCGGCTCAACGTCGATTTCGAGCGAACGCTCGACGGCGCGGCCACCGGCTTCGCGCATCTGCACATGCATCTCGGCCGTCAGAAGCCGGGTGGTGGAGGGCACGCTGTCGATGGAAACGTCGAAGACGGCCCGGCCCTCCGCGTCGGTCTCGGGCAATCCGGCGAGCGGCGTGCGCAGGGGCTCCACGCCCTCCTCGTCCGCGAGACCGAAAACATAACCGGGAAAGCGCGCCCACTCCCGTGTCGGCTTGACCGTCAATTCGCCTTCGAGGGCAAGGCCGGCCGCTGGGGCGCCGTAGAGATAACGGCCTTCGAGGGCGATCTCGGTCGAGCCGCCGACGGCGAGGCTATCGGTGGCGCTCGTCAGATCGAACTCCGTGCGGTCTGGCACGAAGTCTTCCACCAGGAACATCTTTTCGGTGATCGGCGGCTGTTCGGGATCGGTGTGCACACGCAGGTTCCAGGTACCGTGCATGGCGTTATCCGGCAGCACCAGATCGACGGCGTGGCCGCCGAGGGCGGTGCCCTGAGAGACGATGCGCCTGTCCTCCACCCCGTCCGGGCGCTCGAAGATGAAGGTGAGCGGCAGATCGTCCACTGCCTCGACGGCGCCGTCGCGTGCCAGTGCGGCCGCATGCACGATGTCGCCAGCACGGTAGATACCGCGTTCGGTCCAGGCATAGATGTCGAGGGGGCCGGGCGCCGGGCGGCCGGTCACGCCGCGGTCCGACAGGTCGAAGCCGGCACGCGTCATATCGAGAAACACGAAATCCTCATCGCCTTCGGCCAGAAGCGCGGCCGGCGCAAGCCCGGCATCACCGCGCGTAAGGCCCGGCGCGAAGCGGGCATGGCCGTCAGTGTCCGTCGTCGCCTCGCCTAGCACCGCGTTGTTGCGGGCAAGCAGCGTGAGCTTGAGGCCTTCCGTCGGTTTGGCCGTGGCGAGAGAGCGGGCGAAAACCGAAAGCCCGTCCGCGCCCGCAAAGGTCGACAGACCGATGTCGGAGATCAGGAACCACTGGGTGGCACGGTTTTCCCAAACCTTGCTGTCTACGCTCTCGGGAAGGGCGGTCATCATATAGACGCCGGGCTCTCGCTCCGGCAGGGCTTCATCTATGGGTATGCTGGTGGTGACGTTTTCGTTCAGCTCGGACTCGATGTCGATGGTGCCCTGCCAGACCGGCGCGCCCATGGTGCCGGCGACCTCCTCGATTTCGTAGCTGTTGAGCTGCTGCAGGAACTTTGACTCGGAAAGCAGCTGCGTCAGCGCGCGGTCGCCCACGCGATAGAGTGAAAGCTGTGCGCTGTCGGCATTGACCGAGACGAGAGGGATGCCGTGCCGGGCCGTCGACGGCAGCACGAAGTTGTCGCCGGTAAAGCGCAATGCCGGGGCGCGGTCGCGAATATAAACCTCGAGGGGCACGGGCTCGGCAATCACCTCGCCGATCTCCGAGGGCAGGCCCTGGCGGATGGTGATGCGGTACTGCTCGCCATGCTGCAGGCCGGTTACGCAAAGCTGCTTTTCGTCCTGGTTGACGGCGGGGGCGCGCGCAGAGTCCACCGTCACATACTGTTCGTAATCGACGTCGCTTCTTTCCAGGGTCTCGGAGAACTGCACGCACACGCGTGGCGTGGCACTGTCGGAATCCACCGAGTGGTCGACGACGCGGAAGCCCTTGCGGCGCTTGAGACTCGCGTAGTGCGCCTGCACCTGAGGCGAGGAATGCAGGGCAAGGCTTGCCTCATAGGCGCTGAGGGCGGGGCGGAAGAGGCTGCGCTTCTCCAGTGCGGCGGCAAGGGCGGCGAGCGCATCGGCCCGCCCGCGCGCGCTGCGGGACAGGCGATAGGCGGCTACGCCCGCCCCCGTGGCGGCGCGCTCCAGGGTGCCTGCAGTCTGCTCGTCCGTCGGCTCTGCCGCCGTGGCCGCACGGGCCAGGCCAGTCCAGACGGTCGCATTCTCCGGTTCGATCGCGATCGCGGCAATGTAGTCGCGCATGGAGCCTTGCGCGTCGCCCTCGTCGAGCGCCTGCGCGGCTGCCCGGGTGAGCGCCACGAAGCCGGAATTGTCTGCACTGGCCTCGCGCAGCAAGGTGTCGCGATAGCGCTCGGCTTCCTGCAGCACATGAGCAGGCAGGAAACGCAGCGCGGGCGGTGCTCCGATATCCGCTTCGGCGCTGGCCGTCACCACTTTGCCGGCAATCGCGCCGTCGAAGGGGTTCAGGCTGCCGAAATCCGATTTCAGGAAGCACCAGCGGGGGGCCGTATTGTAGGTGAAGGCCCGGCATTGCGGATCGTTGAGGCAGACTCGCTTGCATCCATCCAGCGAGACGTCCTGCTCCGTCCGCAGATCGAAGCCGAAATAATCGGCGTTCTCCGTCGTAACGATGCGCCGCGAGTCCTGCGCCGAGGCGGTGGCTACCAGGGCAAAAAGTACGACAAGGATAAAGGAAAACCTGCCGAACCAGCCCATTGCATCCCTCCAGGAGCTACTACCATACCTATGGCATTCACCCAGTTTCATGAAGGCCTGTCAACTCTGCGCTCGCTGCCGGGGATATATCCCTTGCCCAGGAGCACGTCTGCTTCGGCCATCAGAATGCACTGCCTTTATCGTCGATCATCGCAGAGTCCTGCCCCGTGCCCGGCGCCGAGGATCCTTTCCGTCAGGGCTTGGTGCTCCACTCAGGTAGCCTCGTTCTGTCGAGCGTCAGCGCGGTGTCGTCACGTTCAGGATCGAGCAGTTCGGCCAGGCGGTCCAGTTTCCCTAGTGCCAGCAGGGTCATGGCGAGAGACTTGTCGGTCATACCGATGCGTTCGCAGAAATCAGCCACCGAAAGGCGGTGCCTGATTGAACGGGATAAAACGTTGATTTAAAGACGATGGATTTTCAGTATTTTCGAGAGATCGTGTCATCGAGGCGGAAACACTGACTTGATTCTGTTGTAACGGAAGCCGAGAGGCTATGTGGTATTGGTGCCATCAGCCTCCGCACTTTCCCGGTTCATTGACCTTTCAAACTTATCCTGTCGGGCTTCAATGTCCTCAAGCGCAAGATCCCGTTCTATGCGCCACCGGCTCATTATCGCCTCGTTGGCCAGAATTACAGCAATAATCATGAAATTTGCTGTGTAAGGCCAAACCTTGATGCCGAATACAGGCTGGGCGGTCGCTGCCAGAAAAGCGGCCAGCGTGCCAAACATCATGAGGCTGACCCGTTCGATTTGTGGTTTCCACACCCAATATTCCAAGGCAATGGTACGCCGCTCCTTGATGAAGGGACCCAGCAAGTCAGATTCATGCGGATTGAATTCGGGCTTCAGGAAATGGCGCACAAGGTTTTTTCGCAGGATATTGTTGCCCATCGCGTCCTGCATGTTCAAAACCAGCATGATCAAGCAGAAGAGAGGTAGGTAATCCATCGTCAATGCCAGGCCGAAGAATGCGATTGTCAGCCCGATGGACAACAATGGAATCATCCGAGCGCCAATCGTCTTTTCCCAGTCATGCGGAGGGTTGATTCGGGAGTACAGGCTGACCAGGATTTGCATCTCCGACTTTACCGCAAGTCGGTAAAGGAAGAACCATACCATGATGAACAGGGCGAATAGGATGTCGGCCCACCGCTGTTCCAGGAAAATCGGTAAGGCGTCCCAGAAAGTCCGGTCCAACACACGCCCGGCATTTACCCCCGATTCGCCAAAGTAGTATTTGACATCGAGTTTCCAATTGAAGATGAGACCAAAAAATCCCAGAGCGATTAGGTTTTCGGAAAAGCCCATGTAGAATCTGAGGTTGTCCTCGACGGAGGTTCTTTTGGACCGGACGAAAAATTTCCGCACTATATTTATCATGGCGCGCGTCCGGGTGTTTTCTCTTTGCCGCCAGCAAACTGGAAAACGGCTTCGAACAGATACGGTTGGATCAAAGCCAAGAGGTGACTGCCTTTGAACTATTCGAAGATTTTTTCTTCCTGATTTTATTTTGAATTGTAAAGGACTGTCTTGTCTACAAGACAGGGTCGTCCATTCCGAGGTATAGCCAACTCTCGAAGGGGCGAAACTGGCCGGCGCCGCGTTGGAGACCTTCGCGTTCTCCTTATAGGGGTCGGCATCGATGTGGATGCCAAAGGAACGCCCCTACCGGCCCGTCAAGCAAGCCTGGAGCGCGTAGGCGAACCGCAGAGTCAATGCTCGGCCTTGTCGCCACGACTGCCCTGCTGAAGCTCCTCGGGAACGTTGTAGTGCCCCTCGACGAAGGAGAGGTCGAGGAAGACCGAGGGGTCAGCTTCAGGGTCCACAAGACCTTCCTCCTTGTACCATTCCACCTGGCGGTAGATCGAAGCCACGTCCAGGCGTCCCTGCGGGTCGATATAGCTCGCGCCCTCCCGTATCACGTTCGGTGGGGCCTCGATGTAGTTCCGCAGCAGTGCCGTCAGGTCCTTTTCTTTCTGGGATGGGGCACCTTCCCCACTGTCGTGGAAGGCTTCCGCGTAATCCTGGGCGGCGCGCTGGTAGGCCCTGAGGAAACGCTGCAGGGTATCGCGTTCCTGTTCGGCCATGTGGCGCGAGGTAAAGATTCCGCCCAGCTGGTAGGGGGTCTCATCGCTGACCCAGCCGAGGATCCGGGCACTGCCTTCATTCTCCAGCCGGCGGGCCTGGGCGAAGGGCAGGATGGTGGCATCCGTGTCATTGCGGCGGATGGCCTCGACCATGCGCGAGACCCGCTCGAGCTGGACCAGTTCGATTTCGTCGATATCGAAGCCCTTCTCCTCGGCCAGCAGGCCTGCCATCAGGTGAAAGCTCGAGCCGATCTGGGTGATACCCAAGCTGTGGCCGGGCAGTTCCTCGGGACGACGAAGGCCTTGCTGCCAGGCGATCGTGGAAGCGACATATGCCAGGAACCTGTAGCCCGGCTCCTCCCGGCTCTGGGCCGCAATCACCCTAAGTGTATCCTTGGCGGCCAGGTTGTAGAAACCGGCGGTAAAGGCGGTCGCACCGATTTCGGCCTGCCGGTTCGCAACGGCTATGGCAATCGGCTGTGCGGCATCGAAGAACTGGAAGGTGACCTCGAGATTTTCCTCTGCGTAATAGCCGAGCTCCTTGGCCAAAAAGAGCGGGGCGCTGGAAGGAAATGGGATGGCCGCGATATTCAGTTCGTCGCTCTTGGCCTGAGTGTGCAACGGCGCCAAGCACAGGCAGAGCCACAGCATCAAGGCGCAGCACCATCTCATTCGGAGGAACTCCCGATAATTGCCGTTCGCTTGCCGGATCCCGGGGCGGGCAGTGTTGTAGCCTGTGTTTCCCGTGACCTGGATTCTTCTTTCTTTTCAGTATCCTGCCCGTTCGCTAGCAAGCTGTCCAGGGTTTGTGACAAGGGGCCTTCAAGTTCTGCCTGCAGACCAGCCAGAGCATCCTGTACCAGGCCAGGCCAATCCTCGCGATTGCGCGGGGCCAGGTCCAGGCTTTCGGCAAGCTCGCTCAAGGTTACCGTTGACAGGTCGCGCCCCAGGATTTGTGTATCGTTTGCGGTGCCCACCACTAGGCCGGCTTCACGCAAACGCTCGACGACCTCTCCGGCTTCGGTGGGCGTTGCCGGCAGGCCGGCAACCAGCATGCGTTGTTTCAGGGGCCGGCCGCGGCGATGGGCATTGCGCAGGCGTTCCATCAGGGCCAGGGCCAGCACCAGACGGTTGATGGGTGCTTCATCGAGATGTCCGTGCCGGATGACCGCGCGCCATTCCGGGAGCGCGGCGGCCAGCTGGGCACCCAACAGGATGACTGCCCAGGCCAGGTACATCCAGATGAGGAAGATGGGCAGAGCCGAGAGCGCCCCATAGACCGCCTGATAGGACGGCACCTGACCCACATAGAGCCCGAAGCCGTATTTGAGGACCTCCAGCAGAACGGCCGCCAACAGACCGCCGGCCAGGCCGGCGGTCAGACTGACCGGTCGGTTCGGTACCAGGATGTAGAAACTGGCACAGCCAAGCGTGGCGAGCAGGATGGCGAAAAAGCGCGAAAGCGGTATCGAAACCGCTTCCAGGGTCCCGGAACTGTGGACCGTGGCAAAGGCGTAGCTGGTGATCGACAGCGAGGCGCCCAGCAGGATCGGGCCCAGGGTCAAGAGCGCCCAGTAGACGAGAAGGCGAAGCACAAGAGGGCGTTCCTGACGGACTCGCCAGATAATGTTGATTGCGCTGTTGATGTTGGAGAGCAGCAGCAGGGCCGTAACCCCCAGGCCGATGATGCCTGGAGCGGTCAGCTTCGCGGCATTCCTGAGAAAGGAATCGAGATGTTCGTTGGCACGTGCTGCCTGGTCCGGGGGTATGGCCTGGAAGAGCATTTCACGCAAACTTTCGCGGGCCGCGTCAAAGGCCGGGAAGGCGGCCAGCAATCCCAGGGCAATGGCCAGCAACGGGACAAGCGCCAAAAGGGAAGAGTAGCTGAGTCCTGCGGCCATCTGCAGGCAGCGGTCCTGCCCATAGCGGCGCAAGAGATAGCGCAGGAAGAAATAGATCTGGCGCAGGGAAATCAGCCTGAACCGTGTCCACAGTCGCATGAGTCGAGTGGGTTGGCGTGGCTTGTCTGTCACACCGTCTCGGGCGCCTTTGCCTGCAGGTTCCAAATCATTTTTTCCCATCATGGAACAAGAGACTAGCACGAATGCCTCGCCCGACCATCCGACATGGCGCACGCGGTGAACGGGGCCATGCGGAAACTGCTTCACAGGGCGGTGGACGGCTTTGACGTGCCGGATCATTGGTGTAGGATGCGCGCCAGAATCCCGAGGTTACAGTCGCGGCCGCCAATCACGCCGGGGTCGTCGACGGCAGAGCGAGATCAAGCATGAACAACACGACGACGCTGATGTCCGGCAAACGCGGTCTGATCATGGGTGTGGCCAATGATCGCTCGATTGCCTGGGGGATCGCCCAGGCATTGGCGGCTCAGGGCGCCGAGCTAGCCTTTACCTATCAGGGCGATGCGCTGGAGAAACGCGTACGCCCCCTGGCCGAATCCCTTGGCAGTTCGCTGGTGATGTCCTGCGATGTCAGTGACGATGCTTCCATCAATGCGACTTTCGATGAACTGCGCGAGAGTTGGGACAGCCTGGATTTCGTGGTGCATGCCATTGCCTGGGCGGATCGGGACGAGCTCAAGGGCCTCTATCTCAACACCAAGCGCGACAGCTTCGTGCGCTGCATGGACATTTCCTGCTATTCCTTCACGGCGGTGGCGCAGCGGGCCGTGCCCATGATGCGCGAGGGCGGCAGCCTGCTGACATTGAGCTATTACGGTGCCGAGCGTGTCATGCCGCATTACAATGTCATGGGGGTCGCCAAGGCGGCGCTGGAAGCCTCTGTGCGCTACATGTCCGCCGACCTCGGTGGAGACAATATCCGTGTCAATGCGATCTCGGCCGGTCCGATTCGCACCCTGGCCGCCTCTGGTATCGGGGATTTCCGCTATATCCTGAAGTGGAACGAGTACAATTCGCCCCTGCGCCGCAACGTGACCCTGGACCAGGTTGGCAGTTCCGCGCTTTACCTGCTCTCGGACCTTGCCTCGGGTGTGACCGGTGAGGTGCATCACGTTGACTCCGGCTATCACACCGTCGGCATGATGGCTGTCGATGCGGCGCCGCAGCTGCGCGAGCTGCTTGAAGGCTTCAAGAACGAGGCCTGATGAAACCGCGCCACGCGCCGGGAAGGTAAATGCCATGCCAGGGAACAGCTTTGGCCAAGCCTTTCGTTTCACGACCTGGGGAGAAAGCCACGGGCCGGCCATCGGCTGCGTGATCGATGGCGTGCCGCCACGCATCCCCCTTTCTGAAGCCGATATACAGCCCTTCCTGGACCGGCGCCGTCCCGGACAGTCTCGCTATACCACCCAGCGCAAGGAGAGCGATGAAGTCCGGATCGTGTCCGGTGTATTCGAGGGCGAGACCACAGGCACGCCGCTTACTCTGGTGATCGAGAACCAGGACCAGCGTTCCAAGGACTACGGCGATATCAAGGACAAGTTCCGCCCGGGCCATGCCGACTATACCTATTGGCAGAAGTACGGCATTCGCGACTACCGCGGCGGCGGACGCTCCAGCGCGCGCGAGACGGCCATGCGAGTGGCGGCCGGCGCCGTGGCGCGGCGTGTGCTGGCGCAGGTCCTGGGTGCGGAGCAGACTTCCATTCGGGGCGCCCTTGTGCAGATGGGTGCCGACAGCGTGGATCGCCTGCGCTGGGACTGGGCCGAGGTGGACCGCAACGCCTTTTTCGGACCCGACGCAGCCATGGCCGAGATCTGGGCCGCGCGCTTGGACGAGGCGCGCAAGAACGGGTCTTCGCTGGGCGCGGTGGTCGAGGTCGTGGCTCAGGGCCTGCCGGCCGGTCTGGGCGAGCCGGTCTATGACAAGCTGGATGCCGATCTGGCCAAGGCCATGATGTCGATCAATGCTGTCAAGGGTGTCGAGATCGGCGAAGGCTTTGCGGCCGCTGCCCTGAACGGCGAGGAGAATGCCGACGAACTGCGCATGGAGGGCGACGAGGTTACCTTCCTCTCCAACAAGGCTGGCGGTGTGCTGGGCGGACTGTCCACCGGCCAGGATCTGGTCGTGCGTTTTGCCGTGAAGCCTACCTCCTCGATCCTTTCACCGCGGCGAACCGTGGACCGTTTCGGACAGGAAACGGAGATCGTCACCAAGGGCCGGCATGACCCCTGCGTGGGCATACGGGCCGTGCCGGTGGGCGAGGCCATGATGGCCCTGGTTCTGGCCGATCACCTGCTGCGCCATCGAGGGCAGGTTGGCTGATCACCTCATTCGGGTGGCCGAAGCCGAAGACGCCGGGCGTCTGGCGCGCCTGCTGCAGGAAACCTATGCCTTCTATGGCGAACGACCCCCGGTTCCGGAATCTACGTTGGTCGAGCGCTTGCAGACTTATCTGGGGGCGAATCCCGGGTTCGAGGCCTTGATCGCCGAACAGGGCAATCAGGATCTGGGCTATGCCATCTACGCGCCCGTCTTCTGGACCAGCGATTGCCAGTTGTCCCTGTTTCTGAAGGAGCTCTATCTGGTCGAATCGGCGCGTGGGCGCGGGCTCGGGCGTGACCTCATGGTGCGCCTGGCGGCCATCGCGCTGGAGCGCGGCTGGACCCGCATGATCTGGACCGTGGACCGGCACAATCTCAAGGCCAGGCGCTTCTATGAGTCTCTGGCTGGCGCCCAGGCGTTGGACAAGGTGGTCTACCTGCAGAGCGAAAGCGTTCTAAAACGCTTGGTCACCTCGGGGGATTCCCGCTTCCCCTTCAGTTTTCGGGTTTGACGTCCGACGGTGTATCGGACAGGAGAGCTTTCACCTTCTCAAGAAAAGTTGAGGGTCGGAAAGGCTTCTCCAGGATATCATCGGCACCCATGGCCTGGGCTGCAGGCAGGTAGTTTTGGCTGATCGCCCGGCCGCCGCCCGAAATGGCCAGGATTTTAAGGCTGGGGTTGGCGGCTCTGACATTGCGTACAACCTCGATTCCGTCGGCGTTGGGCATCATCAGATCCGTTACGACCAGATCGAGATTCTGCAGCAGCTCGCGATCTTCGCTGCGACGGCCATCCAGGGAAGTGGTTACGCTGTGCCCATCCTTTTCCAGAACCTCGGCCATGAGGCGCAAAAGCGCTTCCTCGTCATCCAGAAGCAGAATACGTGCCATGAAGTTGTGTTGTTCCCATCTTCGTTAAAGCGCAGAGCTACAGCCCGCCATAAGGTGAATACAAGAGTAAAGGAAGGGTTAAGGCCTTGCTTGCTTCTGACTGTGGCCGAGCGGACACGGCATTTCCGATCTTCAGGGAGAGTCACAGACCGTAGCGGGCCCAGAGCGCACGGGTTTCCGCGGCGTCCAGAAGGCCGTGGGCAAGTTCGGCGCTGCCCGGAAAGCCTGCCTGCGCCTTCAAGCGGCGGCGCAGCCAGGAATCCTGCTGCTGGAAGCCGCGCAATCGTACCTTCTCCCCGAAGCGCCGGCGCAGTTCACCGCGCGCTTCGGCAATACCGTCCACCAGCCCCAGCTCCACGGCGCGCCGTCCGGTCCAGAAGGCGCCGGTGAAGAGCTCGTCCTCGGATGCCTTGAGGCGCCCCACGCGCTGGCGGCGGACCTCGCCCTTGAAGCTTTCGTGAAGTTCGTCGAGGATCCCCTTCAGGTGCTCCATGTCCTCGTCTTTCCGGGGCTCGAATGGGTCCAGCATGTTCTTGTTGCTGCCGGCGGTCTGGACACGCCGTTCCACGCCGATCTTCTGGATCAGTTCGGTAAAGCCGAAGCCCTGGGAGGCCACGCCGATGGAGCCGACGATGGAGCTTTCGTTGACATAGATCTGTTCGGCGGCGCAGGCCAGCCAGTAGCCGCCCGAGGCGGCCGCATCCTCGACGAAAGCCAGCACGGGCACCTTCTTCTCCTGCGACAGGTCGCGGATGCGCTGGGCGATGAGGGCCGACTGCACGGGCGAACCGCCGGGGGAGTTGATGATCAGCGCCACGGCCTGGAGCCTCTTTAGGGAGAAGGTCTTCTCAAGGGTTGGCGCCAGGCTTTCCAGGGTCATGCCGCTGCGCATGGAGCCCACGGAACCAATCACGCCGCGCAGGCGTATGACCCCGACCAACGGTGGGGGATTCTGGACAGCCTTGATGGGAATGTACTTGCGCAGGTCGTTCGGCAGGAAGGTCATTCAGGCGGCCTCCTCGAAGCCGGTCAGCAGGTTTACTGTATTGATACCGATTTCCTCCACGGCATAGCCCCCTTCCATGATGAAGAGGGTCGGGCGGTTCAGGCCAGCCAGGGCGCGGCCGATCTTGAAGTAGTCGTCGCTTTCAAGCTTGAAGCCGGATATGGGGTCGTCCTTGAAAGTGTCCACCCCCAGCGAGATGACCAGGACATCGGGGCCATAGTCCCGCAACCGCTCCAGGGCTTGGTTGAAGGCGTCCTGCCAGCTGTCGAAGCCACTGCCCCAGGCCAGGGGCCAGTTGGCATTGAAGCCTTCGCCGGCGCCGCGGCCGGTCTCGTCGGCATGGCCCAGGAAAAAGGGAAAGTTCTCGTGCGGGTCGCCATGGACCGAGGCGAAGAAGACATCGGCGCGATCATAGAAGATCGATTGCGTGCCGTTGCCGTGGTGATAGTCCACGTCGAACACGGCCACGCGTTCGGCACCTTGATCGCGCAACGCCTGGGCCGCAATGGCGGCATTGTTGAGAAAGCAATAGCCGCCATAGTAGTTGGCGGCCGCATGGTGACCCGGCGGTCGGCAGAGCGAGAAGACAGCGCGATGGTTCTCGCGGATTAGGCGCACCTGCCCGCTGAGCGCAACATCGGCTGAGCCTTTGACGGCCTGCCAGGTGCCGGCCGTGATCGGCGTGCCGGCATCGAAGGAGTAGTAGCTGAGCCGCCCCATGATGGACTGCGGTACGATATCCCTGAGCCCGCGCACAGACCAGGCCAGTGGCAGGGCGTCATGACTGCGTCCGTCAGCCGACCAGTCGGTCCAGGCGTTCTGCAGGAAATCCACATAATCACGGTCATGAACGCGGGTCAGCGCTTCCAGCGGCCAATCCTCGGGGGACTCCACGGCGCCCAGGCCGCGCTGTTTCACCTGGTCGAGGACCAGGTCGGCGCGTCGCGGCATCTCGTAGCAGGGCTTCAACTGCCCGTCGACCAACTCGGACTGGCCGTGCTGCAGGCGGTGACTGTCGCTGTAGATCGTCAGAATGGCTCTGTCTCCTCGGATAGCTCGATGTGACGGGCCGACCAGGGGCCGGGCCAGACCTCGGCGCCGCCGCGGCGCAGCGCGCGCAGGCGTTCTATCGGAATATCGACGTTCAGAACAGGGCCTTCGTCCGGAGCGTCGCTGTGCCCGGACAGGGATCCGCCATCCCCATCGCCGCCCAGTACAGGCTCGCAGGGCAGGAAGAGCGCGGCGCCAGCATGATAGCCATCGCGCGGCCGGCCCGTTGCGGCGGCCCCGATCACCCCCACGGCGGCCACGGCCGTCATGGACTCGATGGCGCGTGCCCGAGCGCAGTGGAAGACGCGGTGGTAGCCCGCGGGGCCGCTGGTCTGGGAGGGAACAAGAATCAGATCCGGCTGCAGAGCTGAGACCTGGCCGGCCAGGTCGGGCAGCTCGCAATCCAGGCAGATCAGGATGACAATGCGCAGGCCCTTCCAGTGAATCAGCTTCAATGTCCGGCCGGGGGACAGCTGCCAGTCATCGGGATCCTGTTCCGCCGGTGTCAGGCAGAGCTTGTCCTGGCCAATCCGGCGCCCGTTTGGCAGGCAGAGCCAGGCCCGGTTGACGAAGGGAATTTCGCCCTGTGCGGCCTGAGGGTCCTTGACCGGCATGCTGCCGGCCAGCAGCGCGATGTCATGTTCCTGCGCCAGTGTGCCGGCGATCTGGACGGCGGTTTCGGCCTGCGCGGCCATCCATGCGATCTCGCTGCTGGCCGGCAGGTCGCTCGGTGCAAAGGACAGCCATTGCTCGCAGGCATACTCGGGCAGGACCAGCAGTTCCACCTTCTCGGCCCGGGCCTGTCGGATTCGGGCTTCGAGCTGTGCGCGCCATGCGTCGAGAGAGGCAAGAGGGTGCGCCAGATTCACGATCCAGAGGGCGGCGCGCAGGCTATCGGGCGTGTTGGACATGCAGGCGACTCATCGTTCGTGTGCCGAATTTAACCAGAGACACTTCAATCCAGGCAGAGGGACTGGGCCTTGCGCAGGATCGCATCGGCTTCAGGCGTGAAGTGCTGTCCCGCACCATGGAGTTCAAGACCGGGCAGCAGCCGGGTGGGGGCACCGCTGTCCTTGCGTGCGCGCAGCAGCACGCGCCGGGCGGCCTGCCCCTGGCGTGGCCAGAGGGGAAAGACGGCGATGTCCCCTGCCCGGAGGTGCAGGGCGGCCAGCAGCTCGTGCAACCTGTCGGCGCGGTGGATCACGCTCAAATGTCCGCCAGGGCGCAAGTAATGGAGAGCTGCGCACAGCCAGTCCTGAAGGCTGCCTTCGCTTTCCTGGTTGGCCAGACTCTTGCCGGCTGTAGGCGAGGGTGTGGCCTGGCCATCGGCCAGATAAGGAGGGTTGGTCATTACCAGGTCGAAGCGTCCATGATTGGCGGAAACGCGCTCCAGTCCGTTCCGGCAGGTCGCCGCGAACCGTTCCCGGACGTCGTTCCGGGCCGAATTCTCTCGAGCCAGCTCGGCCAGTTCGGGCTGGAGCTCCCAGCCGGTCACATGGCAGCCCGGCACGCGGGCCAGCAGACAGAGAGCTGCCGCGCCGGCACCGCAGCCCAAGTCCAGGACCGTCTGGCCGTCCCGTGCAGGTGTTGCCGCGGCCAGGAAGACAGGGTCAATGGCCACACGGTAGCCGTTCAACGGCTGGCGCAGATGGACCCGTCCGTCCAGCAGAAGATTGTCCGTGGTCTGCCCGATCGATGGCTTCTGGCCGTCGGGGGAAGTGGCCTGCGGTACTGACATCGCGGTCATTCGGACAAGCCTATTCCTGGGAAGAGCTGTCTTCGAGCGTTGTCGGCTCTTCCCCCATGGGGGCCGCATCAGCTTCAGCCAATAGGGTGCAGGCCTGCTCGAAATCGTCATCAATCACCATCAGGCGCCGGGTGATGGCCACGATCGAGCCTTCGAGTACCGAGGCGTGATTGTCGAAGGTGACCGCCTCGATGCCGGCATCGGCAAGATAGGCCTGCACCCAGGACAGGCGAACCAGATCATTGGTACGTAGCAGTTCGCGCACACAGCACCTCTCAATTCGGTCACGCCGGGCGCGTGACTTTGTAGCAACCCCGGGACTTCCGGTTCCGCTTGACCGAGACTCGTCACGGCCTATTGTGCGGAGCCGAAGGGCCTGTGGTCCGGACCCTGGATACACTGCGCGATCCTGCAGGCCAGCGCAACAACGGGCCACTACATCCACGGGTTAGCGCATCCACGGGTCAGCGCAAGCATGGGAGATGGCGAATGGCCGGCATGGCCGATCCGAATCAGATCCAGCAGGACAGCAAGAAGGCAGGACTGGACGCCCTGCTGGACCTGCTGGGTGACGACATGACGCGCGTCAACGAGATCATCCTGGAGAACATGCAGTCTCCGGTCAGCCTGATTCCGCAGTTGGCCGGCCACATCATCGCGGCCGGCGGCAAGCGCCTGCGCCCTCTTCTGGTGCTTGCTTCGGCGCGTCTTTGCGGGGCCGAGGGCGAGCGCCAGATGGCCCTGGCAGCCTGTGTGGAATTCATTCACACCGCCACGCTGCTGCATGACGATGTGGTGGACGAAAGCGACCTGCGCCGAGGCCAGGCTTCCGCCAAAGCGGTCTGGGGCAACCAGGCCTCGGTCCTGGTGGGTGATTTCCTGTTCAGCCGTTCCTTCCAGCTGATGGTGGCGGATGGCTCGCTCAAGGTCCTCAAGCTGCTGTCGGACACGGCCGCCACCCTGGCCGAGGGCGAAGTGCACCAGTTGATGACCGCCAACGACACCGAGACGAACGAAGAGGCCTACCTTGAGGTGGTGCGCGCCAAGACGGCGTCGCTCTTCGCCGCCTCCTGCCAGGTGGGTGCCCAGGTGGCCGAACGGCCCGATGCGGAAGAAGAGGCGCTGCGCCGTTTCGGCGGCGCGCTGGGCATGGCCTTCCAGCTGGTGGACGACATCCTGGACTATACGGCCGAAGTGGACCCCAAGCTGGGCAAGTCCGTGGGCGACGATTTCCGCGAGGGCAAGATCACCCTGCCCGTCATCCTGGCGTTCGAGCGCGGGGACGAGACGGAGAAGGCCTTCTGGCGCCGCTGCCTGGAGGAGCAGGACATCCGCGATGGTGACCTGGAGCAGGCCTTGCAGCTGCTGGTGCGTCACAACGCCCTGGAGGATGCCAAGACACGGGCCTTCGCCTATGCCGGGGAGGCGCGCGCCGCAATGGAGATTTTTCCCGAGAGCGAAATCCGGAGCGCCCTTCTGGAAAGCGTCGATTTCTGTGTGGAGCGGCTTTATTGAGCCAAGGGTGCAGAAACAAAAAAGTCTGCCGCAAGCGGCAGACTTTTCGTCCTGGATTTACTGGTCGGGGAGAGAGGATTTGAACCTCCGGCCCCCACGTCCCGAACGTGGTGCTCTACCAGGCTGAGCTACTCCCCGGATGCGCGCGGGTTATAGCCCTTCGTTGCGTGCGATGCAATGGACAACCTGCAGAGTTTTCACCAGATGCCGTCGCCGTAGATGCTGTCATTGTGACTCAGTCTTCCGTGGCGTGGGTGCCTGCTGTGAAATCCTGCTGGCTTCGGGAATTTTCCATCAGGCCATAGAGGCTTTCCAGCTGCCGCTCGACATCGATATCCAGCCAGGAGGTGATTTCCAGGCGGCGGTCCTCCAGGACGTTTTCCGAGGGACGGCTGCTCTGCCAGCGTGCGAGTTGGCGATCGCGTTCGCGTACCAGGGCACAGATCTGGGGGCGGAAAAATCGCAGCATGGCCGTGATCCAACGGTTTGTCGGCCAGGACGGCTGGGCATGGCCGATGGCAAATCGGTCCAGCATTCGGTTGACCTCGTGGGCGCGATAGAGCGTTTCTCCCGTCACCCAGCGGTTCACGGTGAAGAGGGCCCGCGCGCGGCCGTGGCCATCCATCGAGATTGCGATCAGGTGACAGGGACCGTCCTGGCCGACCTCCAGCAGGTGACCGGGGGCCGCCGGTGCCGGCCGGATGCCGCGCGGCATGCCTTCGGGGCCCAGGAAGGTGTGGAAATGGCCGTGTTCCCCCGGCGGCCGGCGATCCGGCGCATGGGCATGGTAGTAGTATTGGGCGTGGGTTTCCTTGTCCTCGACGCCGCCGGCGGGATAGCTGTCCCATTCATAGAAGGCGCCCTGGTTGCGCAGGACCTCGGAGACCACGTTGTCGCCGGTGCGTGCAAGCACAGCTTCTACCGTGCGGATCTCTTCTCCGGCTTCGCACAGGTCGGACAGTTCCTGTAGCGACAGAGCCTGGAGTTCAGCCTCTGCTGCGGTAGGGGGATGTTCCTGCGGGCGCGGCGACTTCATAGGCCAAGTGATACCCTGCCAGAAGGGGTTTGACGAGGGGGGCTTGAAGCGTGTCGATGAAGCGAGGGAATCAGTCCCGCACCACCAGGACCGAACAGTCGGCGTGGCGGACGACGCGGGCTGCGTTGGGTCCCAGCAGGTAATCCTCAAGGCCCGGCCGCGTGGAAGCCATGACGATCAGGTCACAGTTTGTCTGCTTCGCATAGTGCAGGATTTCCTTGTAGATCGTGCCGTGAGCCAGGATGTGCTGAACCTTGATGCCTTCGGGAACGTGTTCCTTCACGAAGGCATGCAGGGCCTGGTTGCCCTTTTCGAGCGCCTGCTTCTCGTAGTCCTTGGGAAAGAAGCTGCCCACCATGCTGAGCCCGAAGTCGGGAAGTACGCTGATGACATGCAGCGTCGATCCGAAGGCCTGTGCATACTCGACAGTCGTTTCCAGGGCTTTCTTGTGCGTGTCGGGATCGTCCAGATCCACAGCCAGGAGTATGTCACTGTACATGACGGTTTCTTCCGTTCACTAGGATTGCCGGTTCGATCATGGCCCGGGCCTCAGGTCTGTGCCTGGGCGGTCTGTCCGCTTTCCCGCGGACGGCGTCTGCGCTGCAGGTACCAGACTCCGCCGACCAGAAGGAGCGCGGGGACCAGCATGATTTCCCCTGGCGGGCGATCCGGATTGGGCAGCAGGACAGAGGTGACGGTGAAGCCGAAGCCGATGTTGAAGTCACTGGCCTCGCTGCCCTGGGTCACGCGGTCGATGCGCACTTGGTCGCCTGCGGTGGAGACATGGAGGCCGGTGTTTGCCGACAGCCGTTCCTCGGGGCTTTCTCCAGGCTCGCCCAGGTTCAGCATGATGGTCTTGGTGACCTCGTCGCCCATGTCGCTCAGCCCCTCGACCTCCATGCGCAGGTATCGGTTGGGCGGGGAGTTTTCGACGATCTCCATGAGCTGCGCCGGCGGTTGCGGCAGATAGGCTTCGGTGAACTGGTCCAGGAACAGCCCGGGGCGGAAGATCATCAGGGCCGCCAGCAACAAGGCGGCGCTTTCCCATATACGGCTCTTTGTGACGAAGAAGCCCTGAGTCGCGGCAGCGAAGATCAGCATGGCCAGCTGGGCCGTAACAGCCACCACGACCACATGGGTGATACTGTCGACCCCGATCAACAGAAGCTGCGTGTTGAAGATAAAGATGAACGGCAGGATGACCGTGCGCAGGCTGTAGTAGAAAGCCTGGAAACCGGTCTTGATCGGGTCACCGCGCGATATGGCCGCTGCCGCGAAAGAAGCCAGCCCAACCGGTGGCGTGACGTCCGCCATGATGCCGAAATAGAAAACGAAGAGGTGCACGGCGATGAGCGGCACGACCAGGCCGTTCTGAGGACCCAACTCGACAATCACCGGCGCCATGATGGTGGCGACCACGATGTAGTTGGCCGTAGTCGGCAGGCCCATGCCAAGGACGAGGCAGAGCACGGCGGTGAGGATCAGCATGATCATCAGGTTGCCGCCGGAGATGTTTTCCACAACACCAGCCAGGACCTGGCTCAACCCCGTCTGGGCCACCACACCGACGATGATGCCGGCGGTGGCCGTGGCGACGGCAATGCCAACCATGTTACGGGCTCCGGCAATGAAGCCGGCGACCAGGTCCTCGACGCCCGCCCAGGCGGCCCGTCCGACACTGCCGGCCTGGCGGAAGACGGCCAGGATGGGGCGCTGGGTCAGCAGGATGAAGATCATGAAGGCCACGGCATAGAAGGCCGAGAGCCCCGGCGAGAGCCGCTCGATCATCAGGCACCAGATCAGGATCACCACCGGTAGCAGGAAGTAGAGGCCGGACTTGACCGTGGGGCCTGCCTCGGGAAGTTGCAGGATCGGCGCATTGGGGTCATCCATGTGCAGTTCCGGCACCCGTGACGCCTGCCAGAGCAGCGCCAGGTAGGCGGCAAGCACCAGCAGCAGGATGACGATCAGCGAGGCTTCGCCCGCCACCACCTTGATCCAGCCGATGCCGTAGTAGACCAGTCCGGAGAGGATGATCAGGCTGGTGACGGTGATGCCCACCCGCAGCAGCGTGCCCATCAGCGTGGTTGGATTGCGTTTCGGCAGGCCTTGAAGGCCCATCTTCAGGGCCTCGAGATGGACGATGTAGAGCAGCGCCACATAGGTGATGACGGCCGGCAGAAAGGCATGCTTGATGATCTGGATGTAGGGGATGCCCACGTACTCGATCATCAGGAAGGCGGCCGCGCCCATGACCGGCGGCATGATCTGGCCGTTCACGGAACTGGAGACCTCGATTGCGCCCGCCTGTTCGGGCCTGTAGCCAACCCGCTTCATCAGGGGAATGGTGAAGGTGCCTGTGGTCACGGTGTTGGCGATGGAGGATCCGGAGATGATGCCGGTCATCCCCGAGGAGACCACGGCCGCCTTGGCGGGTCCGCCCCGCATGTGACCCAGGAAGGCGAAGGCAACCTGGATGAAGTAGTTGCCGGCCCCGGCCTTGTCGAGCATCGAGCCAAAGAGCACGAAGAGGAACACGAAACTGGTGGAAACCCCCAGCGCAATGCCGAACACGCCTTCCTGTGTCAGCCATTGCTGGGAGGCCATGCGACTGAAGGAGGCGCCCCCGTGGGCGATCATGTCCGGCATGTAGGGTCCGGCGAAGGCATAGACCAGGAAGACCGCCGCGATGCTCGTCAGCGCCGGCCCCAGGGAGCGGCGCGAGGCCTCGAGCAGCAGGATCATGCCGATTCCTGAGACCACGAGGTCCGCCAGGATCGGTGCGCCCGGGCGCTGGGTCAGCTGCTCGTAGAAGACGAAGAGATAGAGAACACTGGCCACCGCCAGCAGCGCCAACAGCCAGTCCATCAGGGGAATGCGGCTGAGCGGGGCCGGACGAAAGGACGCCAGGCAGACAAGCAGGGCGGTCAGGCCGGTCGCTGCGAATATGACGGCGCGTGCACCGTCACCGCCCAGAAACGCCATGGCCGCGTAAACGAGCGTGACCAGGCCGCCGATACCGAAAATGCTGCTGAAGATAGGGTAGCCACGCGCCGTGCTGATCATGCCCGGGAAGGACAGGAAGGCCAGGAAAATGGCGAAGGCCAGATGGATGGAGCGGGCCTGCGTGGAGTTGAAGAGGCCGAAGCCGACAATGAAGGGCAGGGGCGAGGCGATCCAGACCTGGAAGGCCGACCAGAGAAAGGCCACCGTGAGGATGAGGCGCTTGGGAAAGCCTTCGGGCACGCGGGCGCCGGTTTCAACCTTGGCGACCAGATCCTGTGCCGCGTCCGGGGAATTTGCCGTGCTCTGGGAAGCTTGCGTTCCGCCCGTGTCGCTGTTCGTCATGCCGTGCCCCGAATGTCTTCATTCCTTGACCCACCCGACTGCCTGACCAGGCCGGCATGGGGATGAATGAAAAACGGAAAAAGAACCGGAGACGCGGCAGGCGTCTCCGGTTCCAGATCAAAGCTTACTCTTCGAGGAGGCCTTCTTCCTCGAAGTACTTCTTGGCACCGTCATGCATTGGTGCGGAACTGCCGTCGTTGGCCATGGCGCTTGCGTCCAGGACTTCGAAAGCCGGGTGCAGGCCCTTGAAGGTGTCCAGGTTGTCGAAGACAGCCTTGGTCACCTGATAGACGGCATCCTCGGGCACGTCGGCAGAAGTCACCAGCGTGGCGCCGACACCGAAGGTGTTCACGTCTTCCTCGTTGTTGTACATGCCGGCCGGAATGGTGGCGTTGAAGTAGTAGGGATATTCCTCGACCACCTGGTCGATGATTTCGCCTTCCACCGGCACCAGGACAGCGTCGCAGGTGGCGATCGGTTCCTCGATGGAACCGCTGGGGTGGCCGACGGAGAAGACGAAGGCGTCATAGTTGTTGTCGCAGAGCGCCTGCGCCTGTTCGCGGGACGGCAGTTCCGAGGCCTGCTCGAAGTCGTCCTGCGTCCAGCCGTGCTCTTCCATCAGCAGGTCCATGATGTTGCGCTGGCCGGAGCCCGGATTGCCGATGTTGACGCGCTTGCCCTTCAGGTCCTCGAAGCTCTCGATTCCGGCATCCGGACGGGCCACGACGGTGAAGGGCTCCGGATGCAGCGAGAAGACAGAACGCAGGTTCTCGTCAGGACCGGCGTCCTCCATGGCGCCCTCGCCGTTATAGGCAAAGTACTGCACGTCGGACTGGGCCACACCGAAATCCAGTTCGCCCTCGCGGATGGCGTTCACATTGAATACCGAGCCGCCGGTGCTTTCCGCAGAACAGCGGATGCCGTGTTCGGAGCGGCCCTGGTTGACCAGGCGGCAGATCGCGCCGCCGGCCGGATAGTAGACGCCGGTGACACCGCCGGTGCCGACGGTGATGAAGCGCTGGTCCTGAGCCTCTGCGTCAGGGGTTGTCAGGCCTCCGTAGGCACCGGCCGCAAGCGCGGCAACGGCAGCTGTGAGTGCGATTTTCTTCATTTCCGTATCCTTCTTTACTGCTGAATCCTGATATCGGAGAGCCCGTGATACAGTCGGCCGTGGTCAGGCCGACGCCTGCCGGCAGCAGGCTGTCCGCGATGGGCCGGAAGGAATGCGAAGTGTTTCGCCAAGCAACCGCATGACAGCGGCGCTCCCGGATCGCGTCTGGATAGCGGTTTTCCACCTATGGTCATGGCTTCTGCCGGCGTTTCCCAAGGCTCACCTGTTCTCTATCGTTGTTCGGCGGCATCTTCTGCGCCGCCTTTCAAGGTAAAATTAAACACCTTTTTTGCTCCGGCGCTACCCCCAAATGCAGCACGCATGCCCGCTGGGGCAAAGGCGTCCGGATGGCTGGAATCTGCAATCTAAAGGAGAGGTTGTAAACAGTCGTCCTGGTTCGGCGCGCTTCCGAGCCTTCAGCTTTCCTGCGGCCCGGCCAGCATTTTCCGTGCCATGGCGGCGTCAGCCAGCGGGCGGCCCATGGCCTCTGCAGCCTCGGCGGCTGCACGCACCAGGGCTGCGTTGTCGGGGGCGGTCTCGCCGTGTGGCAGACGCATGTTGTTCTCGAACCCGATACGCGCATGCCCGCCCAGGGCGGCGGCAGCTCCGGCACAGGCACATTCCCGCGGTCCAAACGCGCAGACGGCCCAGCGGAAGCCCTTGCTGTTGGCCTGGACAAAGGGCAGCAGATCCAGGGGGTGCGACGTCATGTCCTTGCTGTAGCGCCCCAGTACGAAAAGTACGAAAGGATGGCGAGAAGGAATGAGGCCACGTTCGGCCAGGTCGTTGAAGCGCAGGACATCCTCGGCGTCGTAGAGAATAAACTGCGGCAGGATCCCGGCCTCGTCCATCCAGGACAGGAAGGCGGCGGCCTCGTCTTCTGCGTCGGCATCCGGGATGAGTTCACGCACGGCCAGGCTGACAGCCTCGGGTTCCACGGCGCGCACGCAGTCCATCTGCTGCTGGCGGTCATAGATGCCAACGGCCTCGGTGGTGATCTGCAGGATCATGTCCTGGCCAACTGCTTCGCGTACCGCAGCTGCGGCTTCGCGATAGCGCCCGGGATCCAGGCTGTGCCGTTCATCGGCGTCGCGCACATGCAGGTGCAGCAGGCTGGCACCCGCCGCGCAACTGGCGCGGGCCGTTTCGGCAAGCTCCTCGGGGGTGATGGGCAGTTTCGGGTGATCTTCCTTGGTCTTGCGTGCACCGTTGGGGGCAACGGCCAGGATCAGCGGTTCCCAGGCGTCCTGTGTCTGGCTCATGCGCCCGCTCCGATCTCTTTCAGCGCGTCCTGGATGGCGGCCTCCAGGCGGTCCTGGATTTCCTGGACCTGCTGCGCGCCGATGATGAAGGGTGGCGCCAGCAGGATGTGGTCGCCGTCCTGGCCGTTCCTGGTGCCGCCGTTGGGATAGCACATCAGCCCGTGCTCCATGGCCTTGGCCTTGATGCGGGCAAAGAGCTTGTGGGCCGGAGCGAAAGGCTGCTTCGTCGCGCGATCCTGGACCAACTCTATGCCGAGGAAGAGCCCACGTCCCCGTATATCGCCGATATGGGGATGGTTGCCGAAACGCGCCTCGAGCCCCTGGCGCAGCTTCGCGCCCTGTGTCTGCACGTTCTCCAGCAGGCCCTCGCGTTCGATGGTGCGCTGGACTTCCAGGGCGCCGGCACAGGCGGTGGCATGGCCGATGTAGGTGAAGCCGTGCTGAAAGGCGCCGCTGCCGCCGACAATGGTGTCGTGGATCCTGTCCGACAGAAGGCAGGCGCCGATGGGTTGGTAGCCCGCGCCCAGGCCCTTGGCACAGGTCAGCAGGTCGGGCGCCACCCCGTCTTCCTCGCAGGCGAAGAGGCAGCCGGTGCGGCCCATGCCGCTCATGATCTCGTCCAGGATCAACAGGATGCCGTGACGATCACAGACCTCGCGAATCTTCCTGAAATAGCCGGGTACAGGTTCGACGGCGCCCAGGGTCGCGCCGACCACCGTTTCGGCCACGAAGGCGATCACGGTCTCGGGGCCCAGTTCGCGGATCTTCGCGTCCAGCTCGTCGGCCAGGCGCTGGGCATAGGCCTCCTCGCTCTCCTCGGCCGGCTGTTCGCGATAGGGATAGCAGGGCGAAACATGGTTGGCCGGCAGGAGGATGGGTTCATAGACCGCGCGGCGCCCGGGATTGCCGCCGATGGAAAGCGCACCCAGGGTGTTGCCGTGATAACTCTGCCGCCGGGCGATGAAATGCCGGCGTTGCGGCTCGCCCTTCTCGTAAAAATACTGCCGTGCCAGCTTCATGGCCGTCTCATTGGCTTCCGAGCCGCCGGAGACGAAATAGACCTTGTTGAGGTCGCCGGGCGCGCGGGCTGTCAGATGCGCGGCCAGGTCTTCGGAGGGCTGATTGGCGAAGAACCCGGTGTGTGCGTAGGGCAGTTGGTCCAGCTGGGCCTTGATGGCCTCGACCACGGCCTTGTGGCTGTGGCCCAGGCAGGACACGGCCGCGCCGCCCGAAGCGTCCAGGTAGCGCTTGTTGTTGCTGTCGATCAGGTAGGGGCCGTCCCCGGCCACGGCGAGGGGCAGGGGCTGGCTTGGCTGGCGGTGCAGTATGGCTGTCATGAGGAGAGCTTAGGCCGCCGGCGTTCCACCATCAAGTGCACCTTGGGGTAGCGTGGCCAGGGCCGTCAGCACCAGCGCGATCAGGTCGGCCTGTCGATTCGTGCCTGTCTTGTCGAAAAGATTGCGCAAATGGAAGGCCACCGTGGTCTGGGAGACGCCCAGATCACCGGCGATCTGGTCGGTGCGCCGGCCATGTGCCAGGGCGCGGGCGACCTCGCTTTCCGTGGGGGTCAGCTCGAAGAGTTCGGACAGGACGCTGCCGGGCAGTTCCGGCCGTCGTTCGGGATCGGAGAGGAAGATCACGGCCAACGGATCGTCGCATCCTTCCCCGGCGACAGCGGGCAGCGCACAGGCAATGAGCAGCAGGTCGCGCCGGCCAGAGGGACGCGGCACCGACAGGCTGGCGACCAGTTCCCGGCCCTGGCGCGCGGCCGAGCGACAGGATTCGAGCTGTTTGCGCAGCTGGCGATTCAGGTGCGCCGATCCGGTCTGCAGCTCCGGCGTGATTCGCAAGCCGTCATTCGCCTCGTGCAGGGCGCGTGCCGCCTGGTTGGTGAAAAGCCGCCCCTCGGCGCCGATCAGAACCACGCCGAAGGCCAGCAGGTCGAGAATCCGGTGCAACCCACTGTGGTCTCCGGCGTTGGCCTTGGCCAGGGCAGCGCGAAGTGAGTCCAGTTCCTGCCCAAGCTTGCTGTTGATTCGCTGGACCTGCTGCAGGCGGGCCTCGATGCTGGCCAGCAGCAGGTCATAGTCGATGGGCTTCACCAGGTAGTCGTCGGCCCCTGCACGCTTGCCGCTGATAATCTCGTCGCGCTGATTCAGGGCGGTCAGGAAGACGAACGGGACATCGGCCAGGTCAGGGCGTTTGCTGCGCAGGTGGGCCAGCAGTTCATAGCCGTCGAGCTGGGGCATGGAGATATCGCAGAGGATCAGGTCGGGCCGCCGATTCTCCAGGGTGGCCAGGGCCTCGACTCCGTCTTCGGCGCCGATGGCGCGATAGCCGGCTGTGTGCAGCTCGTCGAGGATATCCTGACGCAGGTAGGGCTCATCCTCGATGCAGAGGATGGTGCCTCGCATCCCGGCCTGTTCCGTTTTCATCCCCATTGGTCCTCCCTGAACCTTTCCCGGCTTGAACCTTTCCCGGCCTGAACCGCTCCCGGGGGTCTTCCCAAACTATGGGGTATCTCTTTCGGGGTAGAGTTAGTCCGCAAAGTGCCTTCCAGGCAAGTCCCGCCTGCATGTTCCCCTTTAAACGAACGGGGACGCGTCTCTTTATAGTGCGTAGGATTCTCTTTTCCGAATCATGGGGGAAGAGAGGATACCATGTGGGATTTCTCGGTTGGCCGGGCGCTTGGCCTGATGGGCCAGACCTTGCCATTCCTGTTGCTGCGCATTGCCGTCTATTTCGGCGTTGCGGTGGCCTATGTGCTGATGACGGGGGTCGGCGCCGGAGTCGGATGGGGCATCGGCGGCTTCGGCGATGCCGGTTTCCAGGCCGGCGCGACCTTCTGGGGCGGCCTGATCGGCTTTGGCATCGTCGGTGCCGTGATGTACTTCCTGCGTGAATACATCCTGTACATCGTGAAGGCCGGTCACATTGCCGTTCTGGTCAAGCTGCTGGACGGCGAGAAAATGCCGGAAGGCCGCTCGCAGATCGCCTATGCCCGCGAGGAGGTTACCAACCGTTTCGCCCAGGCCAGCGTGCTGTTCGGCGTGGACCAGTTGGTAAAGGGCGTACTGCGGGCGATCACGGGGCTGGTCCGCGGGATCGTGACCATCCTGCCGATTCCCGGGGCTCAGCAGCTGGTCAGCATTCTGAAGGCTTTCCTGAAGATTGCCGTGGGATTCATAGACGAAGTAATTCTGGCCTATGCGATTCGCACCGGTTCGACCAATGCCTGGGGCTCGGCGCGCACCGGGCTAGTGCTCTATGCCCAGAACTACAAGCCCATGTTGAAGAACGCGGCCTGGCTGGCGTTGATCGTCTACGGCCTGTCCTTTGTCATCTTCCTCCTGATGCTGGCTCCGGCGGCCCTGGCCGTCTACCTGATTCCTGGCGCCTGGTCGGCGGGGGGGATCGTCTTCGCCCTCCTTTTTGCCTGGAGCGTGAAGGCCGCCATTCTGGAGCCCTTTGCGATTACCTGCATGATGGAGGTCTACTTCCGCACGATCGAGGATCAGACGCCGGATCCGGCCTGGGAGTCCAAGCTGGAACAGCTGTCAGGCAAGTTCGGCAAGCTGAAGGAAAAGGCCCGCGCCTATGGCGCCTCGACGGGCGATGCCGGGGACGGGGGCCTGGCACAAGCCAATCAGGGCGCCTCGTGAGGCCTTTCGCCGGGCGGAGCCAGGTGCTCCGCCCGGCGGCGGCGCACTTTCTCATTCCATAGATGGCTCCTGTCCCAGCTGGATCTTCAAGCGGCCGGCAGGCGTGGACAGGCCTGCCGGATTCTGCTGTTCTGAACGGAAGATATCAATAATCCGTCAGATAGCGGGAGGAAGGCATGTCGTCTGTTCGCATAAGGAAACTGCGCGCGGTGAAGGAAACCGAAAGGGGCCGGTTCCATGCCCTGGCATTTTTTCCGACCGTGGTTTTGACGATGATGCTGGCGATGGGGGCTGTGTCTGCTGGTGCTTCTGAACTGCCCAGTCCCACGGGAGAGGTCCTGCTGACCGTGACCGGCAACATCGGGCAGACGAATGACGGTGACAGGGCGCTTTTCGACAGGGAGATGCTGGAGACCCTGCCGTCGCAGACGCTGGAGACCCGCACCGTGGTGACCGACGGTGTGAAAACCTTCGACGGAGTCCTGATGCGCGACCTGCTGGCATGGGTAGAGGCCGAGGGCGAGACCGTCACGGCCAGCGCGCTGAACGACTATGTCATCGAGATTCCCATGGAGGATTTCCACGACTTCGACGTTGTGGCGGCAACGCACATGGACGGCGAACGTCTCTCGCCACGCGACAAGGGCCCCTTGTGGATCGTCTATCCACGCGACGATCACGAGGAACTGCAGGATATCCGCTATGACTACCGTTGGGTCTGGCAGCTGATTCAGCTCGAGATCGAATGAAGCGGCGCCATGACGTCATAGCCTATGCTGTCTCGGGCATCGCCATCCTGGCCTTTGCCGTTGTCCTGGTCTTCGCGCTCTGGCGGCTGCTGGAAACCGAAAGCGAGATGCGCCGCAACGAGGGCGACAACATGCTCTGGGCCATCTCGCAGGCGCAGACGGCCACCCTGCTGCTGGATGCCACGCTGGCACGGCGGGCCGGCGGCCTGGAAGAGGGCAGCGAGGTCGAACGCCGTTACAACGTGTTGCTCAGCCGATTGAACCTGCTCTCCCAGGGGCCGCAGGCCCGCTACATGGCGGACCTCGGTTTCGCGGCGCCATTGGCCGAGGATGCGCGTGCGCTGCGCAGTCTGGAGGATGTCATCCTGGAGAAGGCGGGCCTGCTCGAGGCGCCGGCGACGGAGGTCCATTTCGTTCTGGACGAACTGGAGCGGGATCTGGGACGTGCCGCAAACGAGTCCATGGTCGCTCACTGGGACCGGACCGGTGCGCGCCTGGACCGGCAACGCGAAGCCATCCTGCAGGTGATCGTCTCCATCCTGGCCATCCTGGCGCTTGGCGTTTTCCTGTCCGTCACCATGCTGCGCGCGCTGGCCCAGAGGGAGCACATGCGGCGGACCCTGGTCCGGGAACAGGAGGTGGCCGAGATCTACCGCAGTTTCGTGGCTCTGGTGTCCCATCAGTTCCGCACGCCCCTGGCGGTGATCGACTCCTCGATGCAGCGCCTGCAGCGCCAGGGAGACGGCCTGTCGCGCGAGGATATCCAGGAGCGGGCCCGGCGGACCCGAACGGAAGTCCAGGGTCTGGCGCGCCTGGTGGACACGACGCTGGATGCCATACGCCTCGAGGGCGGGGGCATCTCCGTGGAGGCACACGACTGTGAAATTGCCCAGTTGCTGGAGCGCGTGCGGGAGCGGCAACTGGCTGTCACGCCCGAGCGCAGCATCACGCTGTCCATTGCCGACGAGGTGCCGCCCTACATCCGTACCGACCCGCTACTTGTGGAGCAGATCCTGGGCAACCTGCTGTCCAACGCGCTCAAGTATTCCCCGGAGAGCGAGAGCGTGTCCTTGAATGTGCGTGCAGAGGGACACCGCATTCTCTTCTCGGTGGTCGATAGCGGGATCGGCATCCCGCAGGACGAGCAGAACAGGCTGTTCAGCCGCTTCTTCCGCGCCACCTCGGCGGCGGGCACACGGGGGGCCGGCATCGGCCTGAGCATTTCACACCAGCTGGCCGGCGTGCTGGGCGGGGAATTGAGCTTCGAGAGCCACAGCGGTCTTGGCTCGAGCTTTACCCTGGCCCTTCCAAATTCCTGAGAACTGCCAAATTCCTGACGGCCACCCGTCACCCGGTCGTGAATTCCAGGCCGGCCTTGTCATGCTGCCTCGTGCCCGTTATAACCCGCCTCTCGACGCACGGCGGTGCGGCCAACAGGCATGCCCAGCCGCCGCTATTTTGCTGTCCGAACAGCGACCAGACCAGAGGACAAAATGCCGAAACTGAAGACAAAGAGCAGCGCGAAGAAGCGCTTCAAGCTGACAGCCACCGGCAAGGTGCGCGTCGGCTCCGCTTTCATGAGCCACAACATGCGCAAACGGCCGCAGAAGATGAAGCGTAATGCGCGCGGGACGAAGCTGCTGAGCAGCACGGACGCCCGCATCGTCAAGCGCTATTACATGCCAAACGACTGACGGGAGAGCCGAGCCATGTCACGTATCAAACGCGGTACCACCGCACACGCCCGTCACAAGAAGATCCTGAAGCAGGCCAAAGGCTACCGCGGCCGCAGGAACAACGTCTATCGCGCCGCCGTTCAGCAGGTCGAGAAGTCCCTGCAGTACGCTTATCGCGATCGCCGTGTCCGCAAGCGCAATTTCCGCTCGCTTTGGATCCAGCGCATCAACGCCGGCGCCCGCGAGCACGGCCTGACCTATTCGCAGTTCATGAATGGCATGCGGAAGGCCGGGATCGAGCTGGACCGCAAGGTGCTGGCCGATATTGCCGTGCGCGAGCCGGAGGCTTTCAAGTCCCTGGCCGAGCAGGCACAGAGCGCACTGAACCAGGCCCAGGCCTGAACGCCTCCTGAATCCGGGCGGCTGCGGCCCCGCAAGGCCGCCCGGCATCGGCCCTCCGCTGTCACCGCTGTTGCGGGGCGTCTTTCCGCGCGTGAGAGCCCCATTGACCTGAAGACTGCGACAGACGTGCCGATGCAAGACCTGGAACAGCTCAAGCAACAACTGCTGGACGAGGCCGCCGAGGCGGCCGACCTGGACAGCCTGGAAGCTCTGCGTGTGCGCGCGCTTGGCAAGAAGGGTGAGATCACCCAGCGCATGAAGACGCTGGGCCAGCTTTCGCCCGACGAACGCCGCGAGGCGGGCCAGGCGCTGAACCAGGTGAAGGATGCCCTGGCCGACGCCATCGAGACACGCCGCGATGCGTTGGAGGCGACGGCCCTGGAGGCGCGCCTGCAGGCCGAGCGCATCGATGTCTCGCTGCCCGTGCGTCCCGAACGCAGCGGGCACATCCACCCCATCAGCCGCACCATCGACGAACTGATCGCCATCTTCGGCGAGATGGGGTTCTCGGTGGCCGAGGGGCCGCATATCGAAGATGCCTTCCACAACTTCTCGGCGCTGAACATTCCCGAGTGGCACCCGGCGCGTCAGGACATGGATACCTTCTACCTGAAGGCCGAGCCCGAGGACGCGGAACGTCCGGTGCTGCGCACCCACACCTCGCCGGTTCAGATCCGCCACATGCTCTCGGGCCAGCCGCCGGTGCGCATCATCGCACCGGGGCGCACCTTCCGCGCCGATCACGATGCCACCCACAGTCCCATGTTCCACCAGGTCGAGGGGCTTGTGGTGGACGAGACCACGCACATGGGGCACTTGAAGGGCACGCTGATCGAGTTCTGCCGCGCCTTCTTCGGCGTGGAGGACCTGCCGGTGCGCTTCCGGCCCAGCTATTTCCCCTTTACGGAACCTTCCGCCGAGGTGGACATCGGCTGCTCGCACGAGGGCGGCCAGCTGGTCATCGGCCCGGGCAAGGACTGGCTGGAGATCCTGGGCTGCGGCATGGTGCACCCCAAGGTCCTGGAGAACTGCGGCATCGATTCCACGCGCTATCAGGGCTTTGCCTTCGGCATGGGGATCGAGCGTATCGCCATGCTGAAGTACGGCATCCCCGATCTGCGCACCTTCTATGAGTCCGACCTGCGCTGGCTCAGGCATCACGGCTTCCTGCCGCTGGATGTGCCGTCCATGGTGCGCGGGTTGTAAGGGGGCATAAGCGATGAAATTTACCTTCAACTGGCTGAAGGATCACCTGGAGACTACGGCGCGCCTGGAAGAGATCGTCGAGCGCCTGTCCATGCTGGGCCTGGAGGTCGAGGACGTAACGGACAGGGGCAAGCAGCTGGCGCCCTTCACCGTGGCGCATGTCATCGAGGCGGCCCCGCATCCCGATGCCGATCGGCTGAAGGTCTGTCGTGTGGCCACGGGCGAAGGCGAGGCCCAGGTGGTTTGTGGCGCGCCCAACGCACACACGGGCATGTACGGCGTCTTCGCCGCGCCGGGCAGTTACATTCCCGGCACCGATCTGGATCTGAAGCCCGGCGTGATCCGTGGGGTCGAGTCCCGGGGCATGCTGGTGTCCGAGCGCGAACTGGGCATTTCCGACGAGCACGAGGGCATCATCGAACTGAATCCCGAGGATTTCGGTGGTGAACTGAATGTGGGGCAGGCCTTTGCCCCTTTGGCCGGGCTGGACGATGCGGTGATCGAGATCGCCATCACGCCCAACCGTGGCGACTGCCTGGGCGTGCGTGGCATTGCCCGCGACCTGGCAGCTGCTGGCCTGGGCACCCTGAAGCCGCTGAAGGCCGAGCCGGTGCAGGGCAGTTTCGAGAGCCCGCGCACCTGGAAGCGCGACCTGCCGGCCGATGACCAGGGGGCCTGTCCCTACGTGGCTGGCCGCAGCTTCCGAGGCGTGAAGAACGGTCCCGCGCCCAAGTGGCTGCAGGACCGCCTGCGCGCCATCGGCCTGCGTCCCATTTCGGCCCTGGTGGACATCACCAATTATGTCACCTTCGACCTGGGGCGGCCGCTGCACGTTTTCGACGCCGGCAAGCTGTCGGGCGATCCCACCATGCGCCTTGCGCGCAAGGGCGAGAGCCTGGAAGCGCTGGACGAGAACAGCTACGCGCTGGACGAAGACACATTGGTGATCGCCGACGACAACGGCCCCCAGGCCATCGGCGGCGTCATGGGCGGCGAGGAGACGGGCTGCCAGGAGGACACCACCGAGGTTTTCCTGGAAGTCGCCCTGTTCGATCCGATCCGCATCGCCTTCACGGGCCGGCGCCTCGGCATCCATTCCGATGCCCGCTATCGCTTTGAACGCGGTGTCGATCCGGAGAGCGCGCACTGGGGCGTCGAGGTTGCCACGCGCATGATTTTGGATCTCTGCGGCGGCGAGGCCAGTGAAGCGGTTTCCGCCGGAACCCTACCTGAGGCACGTCCGGTGGCGGACCTGCGGGCCAGCCGGGTCGCAAGCCTGGGCGGTGTCGAGATTCCCGCCGCAGAGCAGCAGAGCCTGCTGGAGAAGCTGGGATTCGAGGTCGAGATGAAGGGCGAGACCCTGTCCTGCACCGTACCGAGCTGGCGCCCGGACATCGAGGGCGAGGCCTGTCTGGTGGAGGAGGTGCTGCGCCTGCACGGCTACGAGGCCCTGCCGCTGACTCCGCCGAAACGGGACGAGAGCCTGCCGCGTGATGTGCTGACCGTGAAGCAGAAACGCTTTTCGGCCGTGCGCCAGGCATTGGCCTGGCGCGGCCTGGAGGAGGCCGTCACCTTCTCGTTCATTGCCGAGCGGCAAGCACGACTCTTCGGCTGGCAGGACGAGGCCTTGCGGGTGGACAACCCCATCTCCAGCGACCTGGACGTCATGCGTCCCTCGATCCTGCCGACCCTGCTGGATGCGGCTTCACGCAACGCGGCGCGCGGCTATCCCGATGGCGCTTTCTTCGAGATCGGTCCGCAGTATGCCGGCACGGCCCCGGAGGAGCAGATCGACCTGGCGGCCACCCTGCGCAGCGGACGGGCTGTTACGCGGCACTGGCTGGCCGAAAGCCGCGCGGTGGATGCCTTCGATGCCAAGGCCGATGCGCTCAAGGCACTCGAGGCGGCCGGTGCACCGGTGGACAGCCTGCAGGTCACGGCGGATGCGCCGGCCTGGTACCATCCGGGGCGTTCAGGACAGCTGTGCCTGGGTCCCAAGGTGCTGGCCAGCTTCGGCGAACTGCACCCACGGGTGCTCAAGGCCTTCGACCTGAAGGATAGAGCGGTGGCCTGTGAGGTCTATGTGGAAAGCATTCCCGAACCCAAGGCCAAGGCAAGCAAGGCACGGCCTGCTCTGGAACTTTCAGCTTATCAGCCCGTGGAGCGGGACTTCGCCTTCCTGATGGATGCGGACGTGCCTGCGGAGAAGGCGATCCGGGCGGCCAGGGGCGCAGACAAGAAGCTGGTCACCGGCGTCGAGGTCTTCGATGTCTACAGCGGCAAGGGCGTGCCCGAGGGCCAGAAATCGCTGGCACTCTGCGTCATCCTGCAGCCGCGGGACAAGACCCTGACCGACGAGGACCTGGACGCGGTCAGCGCGAAGATCATCGCCCAGGTGGAAAAGGCAACGGGCGGCAGCCTGCGCGGATGAGGGCAGGCGGCGCAAGGAGCTGCCGCCCCGTCCTCCTGTCCTGATTCAGCAAACCTCAACAAGGTTTTGATTTTCCTGCACAAGGTCTGATATATAGGAAGAATGCCAGACCTGCAGGTGTCTGCAGGCTGCTGGCCAAAAGCAACAGGCAGTCCAGATGCAGGCACCGGAGAGACCCCTCGAGGAAAGGGAACGCCAGGAAACCCTTGAGCGTTACGGCATCCTTGATAGCGGTCCGATTGCCGAACTGGACATCCTGACGCGCCTGGTTGCCCGTCATTTCTCCGTGAATTACTGCATGCTGAGCTTGGTCGACCAGGACCGCCAGTTCTTCAAGTCGCGGCATGGCCTGGAAGCCGAGGAAATTCCACGCGATCTGGGGCTGTGCGGGCACGCCATCCTGCAGGACGAGGCCCTGGTCATCCCCGACACGAAGCAGGATGCGCGTTTTTTCGACAATCCTCTTGTCGTTGGGGAACCTCACGTGAATTTCTATGCCGGCGCGCCCTTGAAGGTGTCCGAAGGCTTTCGCCTTGGCACGCTCTGCATCGCCGATAGGAAACCACGGCAGGATTTCGACGAGCAGGATAGGGAAAGTCTTCTGGATTTCTCTTTTTTGGCCATGGATATCCTGGAGCGCGAACGCCTCCAGCGTCAGCATCGCATGCAGAACCAGGCCCTGGTCGGCCTGGTGTCCTCGCGCGCCCTGGCCGACGGGGATGTTGACTCCGTGGCCGATGAGGTCTGTGCCCTGCTGACCGATATCCTGATGGTCAAGCGGGCCTCGGTCTGGATGTTCGGCGATGCACAGATGGAGGCTGTCTGCGTGCGCGATCTGCGGGAAGCGCATGGTTCCAGTGGTATTTCACTCAGTTTCAAGGAACTGGAGGGGTATCTGTCGGCGGTAACCCAGCGCCGTGGCATCATCGCGCCGGACGTCCAGCAGGACCCGGCCCTTCTGGCGCAGTTAACCGACTATATCCAAAGGTACGACATCGGAGCCCTCATCGATTCGCCCATTCGGGTGGCGGGCGAGGTTGTGGGCGTGGTTTCCGCCGAGCATGTCGGGGCACAGCGCAACTGGGCGGATGAGGAAACGGCCTTCGTGGCCTCGCTGGCCGATACGATTTCCCTGGCTCTGGAAGCGCGCGAACGCGCGCGCGCTTATGCCCAGAGCCTGCAGGACCGGGACCAAGCCGAAGCGGCAAATCGGGCCAAGGAGAACTTCCTGGCTTCCATGAGCCACGAGCTGCGCACGCCGCTGAATGGCATCATCGGGTTCAGCGAGGTGATGGAGCAGGAGTTGTTCGGGGCGCTGGGCAACGATAAGTATCGAAGCTATATCCGCGACATTCGGCAGAGCGGCCAGCACCTGCAGCGCATCATCGGTGATATCCTGGAGATCGTGAAGCTGCAGCGCAACGAGGTGGCCCTGGAGGAAACCGAACTGGATCCACATGACCTGCTCGATGAATGCCTGGCCCTGTTGCAGCAGGATACACCCCGCCAGGATCTGGAGGTGGTGCGCGGCTACGGCCTGTCGGGTGTGCGCCTGCGCGGGGATGCCAAGCGCCTGCGTCAGGTGTTCCTGAACATTCTGTCCAATGCCTTCAAGTACAGCTATCACAACAGCCGGCTGTCTGTACGCAGCTGGCAGCAGGGGGCTTGCCTGCATATTGCCATCGAGGATCAGGGTGTGGGGATTCCGGCCGAGGACTTGGCCCGCATCCGCGAACCCTTCGAGCGGGTTCGTTCGGCCATGGCCTCCGACGGGGGCGGGCTTGGCCTGGGGCTGTCCACGGCGATCGAATACATGCGTGCGCACGATGGCGAGGTGGAAATCGAAAGCGAACCGCGCCGTGGCACACGGGTGACCCTGTGCTTTCCAGAAACACGGACCCTGAGGGATGTGCAGTCCGCCTGAACCAGAAAATCCTTGCAGCCGTCGCAAAGGATTTCCAAGTCTAGACCTGTTACACGCGAGCAAAGCGGTCGATCACGACAGAAGAAGGACCGATTTGATGAAGAACACAGCCACGATACTTGCCGGCGGCCTTGCCGCCTTGATAGCGGCGTCGGCCTTCGCCTCGGATGGTGCCGATGATTACGAACGCCGGGCCGCGCACCAGGAGCGCATGCAGGCCTGGATGGAAGGCATAGATGTGAACAACGATGGCTATATAGATGCCGATGAGGCCGAGACGGCGCGCAACGCCATGTTCGAACGCCAGGACATGGATGGAGACGGCCGGATTGCCCGAGACGAGATGGCCGAATTCGTCGAGAGCTATCACAGGGACCGTCCGCCCCGCGCGAACAGCGAAGAGATGCGCAATCGGATGTTCGAGCAAATGGACCGGAACGATGACGGCGTCATCAACGAGCAGGAATATACGGCGGCGGGCGAGGTTCGCTTCAACCGGATGGCCGGCGATGACGAGCGTATCCGTATTTCCGAGCTCATGGAGCGCATACGCGAGCGCCGCGACTGAGGCACGCTTTCAGCGTGGAATTGACGAATGCCGGGGGTGAAGACCTTCCCGGCATTCGTTGTTTTGAGGGTAGGGGCCGGGCGGCGCCGCTGGCGTTCTTCCAGGCTCCACCGTCTATGCCAAGGTGCTTCGAGGCTTTGCCTATGGCAAAGCTCCTCAGCATGAGGTCATCTTTATCTAACTGGAATTACTAAAATATTCTTCATCCAGAGGTGCCTTGCCGTAAGGCAAGGCCTCGAAGAGCCTGTCCTGAGCCGGTCGAAGGGATGAAGCCACACGCTGCGGCAATTCAGTTGGCCAAGCGTCGACGCTATAGCTGACCGACGCGCAGGCTGAGGGGCCAGGTTATGCGGCGGATGACGCTGGGGTCGCCCCAGGCCTGTTCGAGTTCCTCCAGAAAACTGTGGAAAGGCGTCGGCCCCTGGTCCTGTTCAAGGTGCCTTACGGCGGACCAGGTGCCGAGATAGCCGCTGTAGGCCTGGAAGCTCCAGGTGGCTTCCATGCGGAAGTTCGGAGCTGGAATCTCCAGGAAGGGGAAATTCAGGCGGGCGTAGCCGTCTTCCACATGGCGCCGCTCCGGCGGCCAGTAGGCTGCGGCCGCGCCGTCGTAGAAGCGCTGGACCACGGCATCGATCTCGGGCGATACCCGGGCCAGGCCATAGCTGATGAGCGCCAGCACACCCGCGGGCCGCAGGACGCGCCGGACTTCCTGGTAGAAGGTCGGCAGGTCGAACCAGTGGGCGGCCTGGGCCACGGTGACCAGGTCGGCGCTGCCGTCCGGCAGGCCACTGTCCTCGGCCGGTGCGACGTGATACGCGACCGCTGGATGAGGCTCGGCCTGCGCGATCTGTTCCGCGCTGGCGTCGGTGGCGATGACATGATCGAAGACATCCCCCAGAAGACACGCGAATTGTCCCGTGCCGCAGCCGCAATCCAGCGCCAGCTTGCGCGTGGGGGCGAGCTCGCCCAGCCAGGCCGCCAGCGCCGGCGGATAGCCGGGGCGGTAGCTGGCGTAATCCGCGGCATGGTTTGAGAAGTGGTCCTTGAAGGTCGTCATGGGCCCGGATCATAGCTTGCCGTTCGGGGGTAGAAAACCCGGCAATGGGGCCCAGGCCGCTCCGTACGTGCCAGGATGCTTCGAGGCATTGACTGGCGTCAATGCACCTCAGCATGAGGTGATTCTATTTTTATTATCAATATTTTACTATAACACACCTCATCTTGAGGAGCCTTGCCGTTGGCAAGGCCTCGAAAGATCGGCGGCTTGGCTCGACTCTGTCGCAGAGACGTACGTCCTCGCGTCAGAAAAAACGCCCGGACCATAAGGCTCCGGGCGTTGGAGGGGCCGCCGTCCGGCCTGAATAACGGGTGGCCAGCCGGCAGCTTCGGGTGTTCAAAGTCTGAAGTGCGTATTCAGGCAGTGGTCTTTTCGTCGCCCTCCTGGGTGATGGGATGTTCCAAGCGGCCCAGCATCTCCTTGGGCACGACCTGCCAGAAGTGGCCGCGTTCCAGTTGCCAGTCGTTGAGCAGGCGCTCGGAGAAGCGGCTCTGGGTCTCGGCGTAGTGCTCGGCCACCAGTTCGTGCAGCAGGTTTTCGTAGTGTTCGGTTTCCACCCGCTGCCAGATTACGCTGTCCGGGTTGACGCGCCGGGGCAGGATTTCCTCGGGGTCGTAGACGAAGGCCATGCCACCGGTCATGCCGGCGGCGAAGTTGAAGCCGACGCTGCCCAGGATAACGGCGGTGCCGCCGGTCATGTACTCGCAGCCATTGGAGCCGCAGCCCTCGATCACCGCCACGGCGCCGGAGTTGCGCACGCAGAAGCGCTCGCCCGCCTGGCCGGCGGCCAGCAGCTTGCCGCCCGTGGCGCCATAGAGGACCGTGTTGCCGATGATGGTGTTCTCCTCGGTGTTCAGCAGGCTCTTGGTCATGGGCCGCACGACGATGGTGCCGCCCGACAGGCCCTTGCCGACGTAATCGTTGGCGTCGCCGAAGACCTCCAGCTTCAGGCCCTGGACCGCCCAGGCGCCCAGCGACTGGCCGGCCGAACCGCGCAGGCGCACGGTCATGTGCCCCGGCGCCAGGCCGGTCATGCCGAACTTGCGGGTGATCATGGCCGACAGCCGCGTGCCGATGGCGCGGTGGGTATTCCGGATGGTGTACTGCAGCTGCATCTTCTCGCGGTCGCGGAACAGCGGCTCGGCGTCCTGGATGATCTGGGCGTCCAGGGTGTCCGGCACCTCGTTGCGGCCGTCAACCACGCAGTAGGTGGGCAGGCCGCCGGCATCGGCGCGCGCCAGCAAGGGGTTCAGGTCCAGGTCGTCCAGGTGCGGGGCGCCGCGGCTGACCTGGTGCAACAGGTCAGTGCGTCCGATCACCTCGTCCAGGCTCTTCACGCCCAGCTGGGCCAGGATCTCGCGCACCTCCTCGGCGATGAAGGAGAAGAGATTCACCACCTTCTCCGGCGTGCCGACGAACTTGTCGCGCAGCATCTCATCCTGGGTGCAGACGCCCACCGGGCAGGTGTTGGAGTGGCATTGGCGCACCATGATGCAGCCCATGGCCACCAGCGAGGCCGTGCCGACGCCGTATTCCTCGGCGCCCAGCATGGCGGCGATCACCACGTCGCGGCCGGTCTTGATGCCGCCGTCGGTGCGCAGGCGGATGGTGTGGCGCAGGCGGTTGACCGTCAGCACCTGGTTGACCTCGGACAGGCCCATTTCCCAGGGCACGCCGGCATACTTGATCGAGGTCTGCGGACTGGCGCCGGTGCCGCCGTTGTGCCCGGAGATCAGGATCACGTCGGCCTTGGCCTTGGCGACGCCGGCTGCGATGGTGCCGATGCCCGAGCGGGCCACCAGCTTCACGCAGACCCGGGCGTCGGGATTGATCTGCTTCAGGTCATAGATCAGCTGCGCCAGGTCCTCGATGGAATAGATATCGTGGTGCGGCGGCGGGCTGATCAGCATGACGCCCGGCGTCGAGTGGCGGAACTTGGCGATCATCTCGGTGACCTTGAAGCCGGGCAGCTGCCCGCCTTCGCCGGGCTTGGCGCCCTGGGCCACCTTGATCTCGACCTCGCGGCACTGGTTCAGGTACTCGGCCGTGACACCGAAGCGCCCCGAGGCGATCTGCTTGATGGCCGAGTTCTCGTTGTCGCCGTTGGGGTGCGGCGTGAAGCGCGCCGGATCCTCGCCGCCCTCGCCGCTGTCGGACTTGGCGCCGATGCGGTTCATGGCGATGTTCAGCGTGCCATGCGCCTCGGGCGACAGCGCACCCAGCGACATGCCCGGCGTCACGAAGCGCTTGCGGATGGCGGTGATGGACTCGACGTCGTCGATGTCCACCGGTGTCACGCCGCCGGTCTTGAAACCCAGCAGGTCGCGCAGCGAGGTGGGGGGCAGATTGCCGATACCTTCGCTGAACCGCTTGTAGGTGGAATAGGAATCGCTGGCCACGGCCGCCTGAAGCATGTGGATCAGGTTGGCCTCCCAGGCGTGGCTCTCGCCGCCGCGGCGGTAGCGGTAGAAGCCGCCGATGGGCAGGGCCGCCACTTCCTCGTCCCAGGCGCGCCGGTGGTTCTCCAGCACCTTCTGCTGGATGCCGGACAGGCCGATGCCGCTGATGCGGCTGGGCATGTCGGGGAAGAATTCATCCACCAGGGTGCGGCTGAGGCCCACGGCCTCGAAGTTGTAGCCGCCGCGATAGGACGAGATCACCGAAATGCCCATCTTGGACATGATCTTCAGCAGGCCCTCGTCCACGGCCTGGATGTAGCGTTCCACCGCTTGCTGCAGCGTCATCTCGCCGAACAGGCCGCGCTCGTGGCGGGCGGCGATGGCTTCCTGCGCCAGGTAGGCGTTGATGCTGGTGGCGCCGACGCCGATCAGGACGGCGAAGTAGTGCACGTCCAGGCACTCGCCCGAGCGTACGTTCAGGCTGGTGAAGGTGCGCAGCTTCTGCCGCATCAGGTGGGTGTGCACCGCCGCCGTTGCCAGGATCATGGGCATGGCGGCACGGGTCGGACCCACCGCCTCGTCGGTCAGGATGATGTGGGTGGCTCCGCCGCGCACGGCATCCTCGGCCTCACGCTGGATGCGGCTGATGGACTCGCGCATGGCGTGTTCGCCGGCCTGAACGTCGAAGGTGCAGTCGATCTCGGCCGCTGTCTTGCCCATGTAGTCGCGCATGGCCAGGAACTCGGCGGTGGAGAGCACCGGTGAGTGCAGCTGCAGCAGGCGGCACTGGCTCTCGTCCTCGTCCAGGATGTTGCCCAGGTTGCCCAGCCGGGTCTTCAGCGTCATGACACGCTTTTCGCGCAAGGAATCGATGGGCGGATTGGTCACCTGGCTGAAGTTCTGGCGGAAGAAGTTGTGCAGGCCGCGATAGCGGTCGGACAGCACGGCCAGCGGCGCGTCGTCGCCCATGGAGCCGACGGCTTCCTTGGCGGTTTCGACCATGGGGTGGAGGATGATCTCCATATCCTCCATGTTCAGGCCGAACTCCAACTGGCGCCGGCGCAGCTGCTCCTTGTCATAGATGCGCGGTTCGCCGCGGTCGGGGCGAATGATGTCGTCGATCACGCGGATCGACTTAACCCAGTCGGCGAAGGGCTGGCTGGCGGCCAGGCGGTCCTTCATCTCGGCGTCGTGGTAGAGCCGGCCCTCCTGCAGGTCCACGGCCAGCAGTTCGCCGGGGCCGAGCCGGCCCTTCTCGACGATGTTGGCCTCGTCCAGGCGCACCATGCCGCTTTCCGAGCCGGCGAACAGCAGGCCCTCGTTGGTGATGGTGTAGCGCATGGGGCGCAGGCCGTTGCGGTCCATGCCGGCGACCAGCCAGCGGCCGCCGTAGCCGCAGATGGCGGCCGGGCCGTCCCAGGGCTCCATCACGGCGTTGACGTAGCTGTAGAGTGCCTTCCAGGAATCCGGCATGTCGCTGTCGGGATTCCAGGCCTCGGGAATGGTCATCAGCTTGGCCATGGGCAGGTCGCGGCCCGAACGCACCAGCAGTTCCATGACGGCGTCCAGGGCAGCGGAATCGGAGCTTGCCGGCTGGATCACCGGCTTCACGTCCTCGATGCCTTCGCCCAGGATGTCGCTGGCCAGGCGGCATTCATGCGCCTTCATCCAGTTGGTGTTGCCCTTGACGGTATTGATCTCGCCGTTGTGGGCCAGCACGCGGAAGGGCTGGGCCAGGCGCCAGGTGGGGAAGGTGTTGGTGGAATAGCGCTGGTGGAAGATGGCGAAGTTCGACACGAAGCGCTCGTCCAGCAGGTCCGGATAGAAGCTGGAGAGCTGTTCGGCCAGGAACATGCCCTTGTAGATGATCGAACGCCCGGACAGCGAGCAGATATAGAACTCCTTGATGGACTCCTGCTCGGCCGCCTTCTCGATGCGCCGGCGGATGATGTAGAGCTCGATCTCGAACTGCGCCAGGGACACGCCCTTGGTGTTGGCGATCATGATCTGCTCGATCTCGGGCCGGGTGGCATTGGCCTTCTCGCCGATGACTTCAGTGTTCACCGGCACCTGGCGCCAGCCATGGATGGTGTAGCCGTGCTGCAGGATCTCGCGCTCGACGATGACGCGGCAGCGCTCCTGCGCGCCGTGGTCGGTGCGCGGCAGGAAGACCATGCCCACTCCGATGTGGGCCTCGCCGGCGTCATGGCCGGTGCGGGCCACGTGCTCGTGAAAGAAACCCTGGGGGATCTGCACATGAATGCCGCAGCCGTCCCCGGTCTTGCCGTCGGCGTCCACGGCGCCGCGGTGCCAGACGGCCTTCAGCGCCTCGATGCCGGCCACGACCACGTCGCGACTGGGGGTGCCGTCCAGCGAGGCCACCAGGCCGACGCCGCAGGAATCATGTTCGTCGGCCGGATCGTACAGGCCTTCGCGTTCCAGGCGGCGCAGTTCGCTCGCCTGCAGGCCGACCTGCTTCAGGCTCTCGGCTTCGGCAAGCTGTGCGTTGCGGGCCGCTTTCTTCATCCACTCGGTCATTGTCTCGATTCCTTTCGCGGCTTTATTCGGCGGCCATGTTACTCTGCGGCCATGACGGCCGGCCCTTCGGCCTTGGCCTTCAGGTGGCGGTCGATGGATTCGGCGGCATCGCGGCCGTCGCGGATGGCCCAGACCACCAGCGAGGCGCCGCGCATGATGTCGCCGGCGGCGAAGACGCCGTCCAGGTTCGACATCATGGTGCGATGATCCACGCGCACCGTGCCCCAGTTGGTGGTTTCCAGCTCCGGTGCGTTGAACAGCACCGGCAGGTCCTCGGGATCGAAGCCCAGGGCCTTGATGACCATGTCGGCCTTCAGCGTGAAGTTGGAGCCCTCCACCGGCTGCGGGGTCTGGCGCCCGGTGGCGTCGGCCACGCCCAGATGCATGCGCACGGCGCGCACCTGCTCGACGGTGTTGTCGCTGCCGTCGAAGGCCTCGGGGGCGGCCAGCCAGACGAACTCCACGCCCTCTTCCTCGGCATTGGCGACCTCGCGCTGCGAGCCCGGCATGTTCTTGCGGTCGCGGCGATAGAGGCACTTCACGGAGGTGGCGCCCTGGCGCACGGCGGTGCGCACGCAGTCCATGGCGGTGTCGCCGCCGCCGATCACCACCACGTCGCGGCCTTCGGCATTCAGGGTGCCGTTGTCGAAATCCGGAACCTCGTCACCCAGGCCCTTGCGGTTCGAGGTGATCAGGTAGTCCAGTGCCGGGAAGACGTTCTGCAGCCCGGCGCCCGGCAGCTTCACGTCGCGCGCCTTGTAGACGCCGGTGGCCAGCAGGACGGCGTCATGCCTGGCGCGCAGCTCGCCCAGGCTGGCATCGCGGCCCACCTCGAAATTCAGGCGGAATTCCACGCCGGCATCGGCGATCAGGCGGCTGCGCCGTTCGACGACCTCCTTCTCCAGCTTGAAGTTGGGGATGCCATAGATCATCAGGCCGCCGGCCCGATCGTAGCGGTCGTAGATGGTGACTTGGTAGCCCTTGCGGCGCAGCTGCTCGGCGGCGGCCATGCCGCCCGGCCCGGCGCCGACGATGCCGATGGACTGGTCGCGCTCGTGGGTCGGCTTGACCGGCTGGACCCAGCCTTCCTCCCAGGCGGTGTCGGTGATGTACTTCTCGACCTGGCCGATGGTGACCGTACCGTGGCCGGCCTGTTCGATGACGCAGTTGCCCTCGCACAGGCGGTCCTGGGGACAGATGCGCCCACAGATCTCGGGGAAGTTGTTGGTGGCCTGGCTGACCTCGTAGGCCTCTTCCAGGCGGCCTTCCGCCGTCAGCATCAACCAGTCGGGGATGTTGTTGTGCACGGGGCAGTGCACCTGGCAGAAAGGCACGCCACACTGCGAACACCGCCCGGCCTGGTCGGCGGCGGAGTCCGGGTCGAACTCGTCGTAGATCTCCTCGAAATCCTCACTCCGCTCGGACGCGCTGCGCTTGTGCGGCATGCGCTGATCAAGGGAGACGAATTTCAGCATGCGATTCGGCATCGTTCCTGACTTTCCTGCTTTTTCCTGGGAGCCCGTTTTTGGCGGGCCGCCGGTCATCTTTGCGGCGGTTATAAGACATTTCATCCGCTTTGACGAGCAAAAATCATTATATAGGTCAGCAATAGATAACTAAATGGCAGCTGGCATGGGCCGAAAGTGCAGCTTTTGTCAGGCTTCAAATAAACCATCGAGAATGGTAGTACCGAAACGAGACTAAATTTGTCGCTAGTAGGAAAAATCACGACGCCGCTCTTGCGTTCACGGGGGCGAACGCCCTATATGCGAATGCGCCGCGCGGTGCGATTGTGAATTCCAGACAAAGACTGTATGATCCGCCCGCTTTCCGACAGGCGAATGCTTGGGGATGGCCGCGACGGCGCTTTTGCCTGAAAGAACAACGACAGAAACTTAGGTATGTCCAAAGAAGACCTGATGGAATTTCAGGGCACGGTTGCCGAACTGTTGCCCAACGCCATGTTCCGCGTGAAGCTGGACAACGGCCACGAAGTCCTGGCCCACACGGCCGGAAAGATGCGCAAGCACCGCATCCGCGTGTTGGCCGGTGACCGCGTCAACGTGGAAATGACGCCCTACGACCTGACCAAGGGCCGTATCACCTTCCGCTACAAGTAAGGGGGCCGGCCGTGGCCGCTGCCCACTTCATTCTCGCCTCGGCTTCGCCGCGCAGGCGCGATCTGTTGCGTCAGATCGGCCTGCCACCGGACGTGATCGACCCGGCCGACCTGGACGAGACGCCGTTGAAGGGCGAACTGCCCCCGGCCTATGCCAGGCGCATTGCGCGCGACAAGGCCGAGGCCGTGGCCGCCCGGCAACAGGGTGCATATGTCCTGGCCGCCGATACGGTGGTGGCCCTGGGCCGGCGCATCCTGCCCAAGCCGGCGGATATGGCGACGGCGCGCAGCTGCCTGGAAAAGCTCTCCGGCCGGCGCCACCGCGTGCTGGGCGGCATCACGCTGGTGCGCCCCGACGGCACGCTCTCCGAACGGCTGGTGACCACGGCGGTGCGCTTCAAGCGCCTGGATGAGATCGAGATCCAGGCCTATCTGGACTCCGGGGAGTGGGACGGCAAGGCCGGTGGCTATGCCATCCAGGGCTTTGCCGCCGCCTTCATCCCCTGGATTAACGGCTCCTACGACAATGTCGTGGGCCTGGCCGTGGATCAGGTCTGGAACCTCCTGAGGGGCGCGGGATACCGGCCGTGAGCGGGCGGCTGCTGATCTCGTCCTGGCCGGGGGAAACCCGGATCGCCCGCCTGGACGCGCATGACGAGCTGACCTTCCTGCGCGTCCTGCGCGACGAACGCCCGCCCGCCCTGGACGACATCTACCTTGCGCGTGTGACGCGCCTGGACAAGGGGCTGAACGCCGCCTTTGTCGCGCTGGGCGAGGGGCAATCCGGCTTCCTGCCCCTGGGCAAGGCAGTGACGCGCCCGGACGAAGGCGCGGCCTTGACCCTGCGGGTGACTCGCGCGCCGGCCGAGGACAAGGGCGCCAAGCTGGCGCCGGCCCAAGTGGCGGTGCCCGCGGGCGTGAAGCCGCCCGCCTGCCTGCAGCGCGGCGAAGAGCTGACCGCCCTGGTGCGTGGCCTGGCACAGGCCGACGACGAGATCATCTGTGACGACAGCGCGACCTGCAACGCCCTGAAGGCGGCGGGCCACCAAGTGACCCATCACAGGGGGCCGGGCCCGCTGTTCGACGCCGTCCTGGAGGCGGAGATCGAGGCCCTTCTTCTGCCCCAAGTGGCCCTGCCCGGGGGCGGCGGCCTGTTGATCGAGCCGGTGCGCACCCTGACCGCCATCGACGTGAACAGCGGCCGCCAGGACGGGCGCGGCGGCGCCCAGCGCAAGGCTCTGGAGGTCAATCTCGACGCCGCCGCCGAGATCGCCCGCCTGCTGCGCCTGCGCGACCTGTCGGGACGCATCGTGGTGGATTTCCTGGAGATGGCGGGCAAGCGCGAGCGCGAACAGCTGATGGAGGCCCTGCGCGCCGCCGTGGCCGACGATCCCGAGCCGGTGCAGATCCAGCCGCTGAAGGGCAGCGGCCTGGCCGAGCTGACCCGGCGGCGCAGCCGCCAGCCCCTGCATGAAGTGCTCTGCATGCCGGTGGGGCCGGGCGGCTGTGGCTGGGCCAAGTCGGCAGTGACCCGGGCCTTCGAACTGGTCCGGGCAATCGATGCCTTGCCGCCCGCGCGCGGCCCTGGGGTCACGGTGACGCCCGCGGTCGGCCAGGCGCTGGACGGACCGGCGGCCGCCGCCCTGGCCCGGCTGGCCGAACGGCGCGGACGACAGCCGGATATTGCAATCCGCGCGGCGGACGCGCTAAACCGGGACGGCTATAGCCTGGAAGAGGGGTAGGCAGCCATGAGCGGCGCTTTGTTCCATCTGACATGATGATCTCCTCCTGGTCGGATCAGGTCGTCCACAGCATCACGTCAAGGCTTGCCAAGGAAGTGACAGATAGAATCCGCGCACGACTGCGAAGCGTTCTTCAAAGGGCGGCAGATCACCCAGTTCAAGCGCAAGCGACTCCCAGTCCTGCTCGGCGCGTCGATAAACTTCCGGATCATCCATTGATTCGGTCGTGGGCGTGATCCTCCGACTGCGGCATTTCTCGATCAGAGTGGTCAGGATGATCCTTCTGGCTTCATCATCGAGGTTCTGCCCCTCAACCAGGTAAGAGATATCGTAGATATCCTGACGTCGGTTCCGGTTTCGGATGGTTTGTTGCAACAGGGCCCGCAGTTTCTCCGCGATGACCTCATGCAACGTGAAGGCCCTTACAGCCACATTGGCGCCGGTGAGATTGAGTTCCTGGAACGCATGGACCTGATCTCGAAAGCTGATTTCGAGATCAAGAACCCGTGGGGCTTTGCCATTTTCCAGTTTTTGCTCTTCGCCTGTTCCGCGTTTGGCAGAGCCGACACGGACCAGCAGGGCCGGGAAGCTGTGGTCTTCAAAGTCCTGAGGCCGCGGCATCTTCTTGACGGTCTGTACACGGCAGAGCAGATCCAGGTAACCGAGCCTGGTTGCCGTGCGGGGCAGCACAGCGTTGAGATCCTCGCCAATCCTGTCAGCGAGATCCGCGGGCTCAACCGTAGCGGTGAAATCCACGTCGGCTGTGACCCGACTGCTCTTGAAGGCAAGCGCCATGACGGCACCGCCCTTGAGTACAAGGGTGTCATGCAGACTGGGGGTCAGGCCGATGGCGGCCAGGACGATCTCGGTTACCTGGCGATCCCGATAGAGGGTTGGGTCTGTTCTTGCCGTCTCGACCCAGGCTCGGACATCGACATCAACAATGTCCGGCGTTGGCGCGCGCTCTTCCGGATCGAGATCAGACATTCAGCGAGATCATCCACTTTTCAGAAAAGACAGGGGCATAGTCCGCTTCCGGATCCAGTTTCCGGGATCCACCCCTTTGCGCATACTGCTCCCAGTTGTGGATGAGGGGGTGCGAAATGTCCATGACCTCGGATAGGATGTAGCCGGCACGGACCTTTGCAATCTTGCTCTCGAGCTGATCGACAGCCTCTACGATTTCAGGAATCCAGGCATCAGCTTCCCTTTCCCAGATATCAATGACATGGCGCATGCCGCCGCAGAGTTCTGGTTCTGTCAGCATGTCGGCAAAGGTCCGGCCGATGGAGGTGATGCGTGTCTGCTCTCCGCTTATGGCAACCGGTGTCGCCGGATGACTTGATTCGTGAAGGACCACGGGCCGGCGCCGGATGGTTGGATTGAAGCCGGGGCGAACGAGAAGTGGCCGCTCAGCCGTGGGGATATGAGACATATCCTTGCGCATTTTTTCATCGCGCAGCTGGGTCCAGAGTTTAGGTGTTGGTGTGGTGAGGTGGAGCGCCTTGGGGCTTCTGTCGGTGAGATTGTATCTCTGCATTGCAGAGAGATGAGAGACATAAGCAAAGGGATCGGCCAGGCAGGCGACTTCTTCGGCCGAGCCGGCGCGTGTGGCTTCGATAACGCGCCAAACGTTGGAGCGGAAATCGGAATCCCTGGTAAGGACCTTGTTGTCTTCGAGCCGTTTTATGTCGCGCGATGTGCGCGATAGGCTCCATTCCTTTGGTATATATTTTAGAGGTGTTCCTTTCCTGGAACCTCTGGAGAAGAGTTCGTATCCGAGGAGAAAGATCTCGTAATAGGTGATGATCGGGAGGTCACGATCCAGGAGCGCCTGTTTGAAGGCGTCGTTGAATTTCATTTTATACCCTCCCTTATATGTCCTGAGGACATATAAGGGAGGGTATTATCTTTGTCAAGTTACTTACGATCGTGCAACCTTGCATTGGTTGACAGACAGTATCCCTTAGCTTATGTCCTCAGGACATAAGCTAAGGGATACTGTGCAAGACTTTTACACAGCAGCTTGCAGTTAACTGCACGCAATAGGGCCGGTTCTCAAGTTGACTGAATTGCAGTAGCCGGATATTGCAATCCGCGCGGCGGACGCGCTAAACCGGGATGGCTATAGCCTGGAAGAGGGGTAGGCAGCCATGAGCGGCGGTGACGACAGCGCAAGCGGCAAGAAGAACAGCGGTGCGGAGGCGGATGAGGCCAAGGTGATCTCGCTGCAGGCGCGCAAGCGCCAGGGGCGCAGCTGTCCCATCTGCAGCAAGCCGGAGGTCCAGGCCTATCGCCCCTTCTGCTCGGCCCACTGCAAGAACGTGGATCTGAACCGCTGGCTGGGCGAGCGCTATCGCATTCCCACCGAGGAGGCACCCGACAGCCTGCCCGCCGGCGGCCATGAGGACGACGACGATCCTGGCCCGCAGAGTGCGTGAGAGCGGCCGCGAGCATTTTCTCCGGCAGGACGCGGATAAAAATCCGTCCCGGCTCTGGACAGAACCCGCCTCTTCTCCTATAAGCCCGAACTGCCCGCTGCATTCGGGATGCGCCAACCGCCCGACGAGACCCGCAGCCCGGCGCCCAGGTAGCTCAGTTGGTAGAGCATGCGACTGAAAATCGCAGTGTCGGTGGTTCGATTCCGCCCCTGGGCACCACCTGCTTCACAGAAAATCAAGCTGAAACAAGCGCTTATGGGCTCTTCCCCATGAACGGGGGATGGGTATCCATCAGACCCGGTTAATTACACCATTCCATCCGGCTCTTCCCCATGAACGGGGGATGGGTATCCATCAGACCCGGTTAATTACACCATTCCATCCGCAGAGGGCTAGGACCCTCATCCGGTAATTCTGGAAATTCCTGAAGCCGAAGACGCAGCGCGAGATCATCTCCATCTTGGTATGGAAGCCCACGGTGACGTCGTTGGATTTGGAAAACCGCCACATGCGGCTACGCGTTCGTGCCCGGGATTCATGATTCTGGGGATTTCATCGCTCAGGAGACCAGAAAGAAAACGCAATAGTTGCAGATCTCTTTGTGCTTGCTAGGCTGAACCGCGCGCAACACGGAGGTTCCCTGCATGCAGACACCCGAAGACAAGGCCCGGGCAGAGATCGACCGCCTTCTGAGCTCTGCGGGCTGGGTGTTGCAGGATATGGGGAACTTCAATCGCAATGCGGCGCTGGGCGTTGCGGTGCGGGAGTTCCAGTTGCCGGCCGGGCCTTGCGACTACCTGCTGTTCGTCGCCGGCAAGGCGGCCGGGGTGATCGAGGCCAAGCGCAGTGGTGTGACCCTGAGCGGCGTGGCGGAGCAGTCCGAAAAGTACATGGGGGCCCTGCCGCCGCACCTGGCCAGCTGGGGCGATATCCTGCTCTATGATTACGAGAGCACGGGCACGGAGACCCTGTTCCGCGACCTGCGCGATCCGAAGCCGCGCTCGCGCCGCATCTTCGCCTTCCATCGCCCGGAAACACTGCAGGCCTGGCTGCAGCAACCGGACACCCTGCGCGCCCGGCTGCAGAAGATGCCGCCGCTGGACAGCAGCGGGCTGCGCGACTGTCAGGTCGAGGCCATCACCAATCTGGAACGCTCGCTGGCCGAGGACCGGCCGCGTTCGCTGATCCAGCTGGCGACCGGGGCGGGCAAGACCTTCACGGCCTGTTCCTTTTCCTATCGCCTGATCCGCCATGCCGGGGCGCGGCGTATCCTGTTCCTGGTGGATCGCAACAACCTGGGCGACCAGACGCTGCGGGAATTCCAGAACTTCCAGCCGCCGGGGGCGGCCAATCGCTTCACCGACACCTATATCGTGCAGCACCTGCACGCCCACCACATCGACCGCGATGCCAAGGTGGTCATCACGACGATCCAGCGCCTCTATTCCCTGTTGCGCGGCGAGGAGCTGGAGGACGAGGCCGAGGAGCATTCAGCCTTCGAGATGGATCAGGCGGCGGGCAGCGAGGTGGCGCCCCTGGGCTATAACCCGGAGATTCCCGTCGAAACCTTCGACTTCATCATCACCGACGAGTGCCACCGCTCCATCTATGGCCTCTGGCGCCAGGTGCTGGAGTATTTCGATGCCTCGATCATCGGCCTGACGGCCACGCCGTCCAAGCATACCCTGGGCTTCTTCAACCAGAACCTGGTGGCTGAATACCCCTATGAGCGTTCGGTGGCCGACGGCGTGAACGTGGGTTACGAGATCTATCGCATCCGCACGCAGGTCAGCGAAGAGGGCGGGCGCATCGAAGGCACGGATACCGGTTTCCAGGTGCCCGTGCGGGACAAGCGCAGCCGCAAGCTGCGCTATGAACAGCTGGATGCCGACCTGGAATACAGTGCCAGGGAGCTGGATCGCTCGGTGGTGAATCCCAACCAGATCCGTACGGTGCTGCAGACCTATCGCGAGCGGGTCTTCACCGAGCTGTTCCCAGACCGCAGCGGCCAGTGGCTGCCAAAGACCCTGATCTTCGCCAAGGACGACAACCACGCCGAGGAGATCGTGCATGCCGTGCGCGAGGTGTTCGGCGAGGGCAACGAGTTTGCCAAGAAGATCACCTATCGCAACAGCGGCGAGGACCCCAAGGCCCTGATCAAGGCCTTTCGCGTCGATCCCTTCCCCCGCATTGCGGTGACCGTGGACATGATCGCCACCGGCACGGACATCAAGCCGGTGGAGGTCCTGATCTTCATGCGCGACGTGAAGTCCGAGGGCTATTACGAGCAGATGAAGGGCCGTGGGGTGCGCTCCATTCCCGATGCCGACCTGAAGGCCGTGACACCCGATGCGAAGACCAAGACGCGCTTCATCCTGATCGATGCCGTGGGCGTCTCCGAGACCAAGAAGAACGCTTCGCAGCCATTGGAGCGCAAGAAGACCGTCAGTTTCGATGCCCTGCTGGACCAGGTGGCCATGGGGCGGCGGGACGAGGACGCCCTGTCCTCCCTGGCCGGCCGCCTGTCGGCCCTGGACCGCAAGCTGGGCGAGGAGGAGCGCCACCGCATTGCCGAGGCCAGTGGCGGCAAGCCGCCGCGCGAGCTGTCCAACGACCTGCTGGACGCCATTGACCCGGACCGGCAGGAAAGCGCCATCCAGCAGCAGCATGGCCCGCAGGCCACCCCGGACCAGGAAGCCGCCGTGGTGGAAAAGCTGATGGACACGGCCTGCCAGCCCTTTGATTCGCCGCAGCTGCGTGACCTGCTGAAGGACATCAAGCAGAAGGCGGACATCGTGATCGACGAGATGACGACCGACAGCCTGCTGGGAGCGACCTTCGACAGGAAAAAGGCCGAAGAGACGGTGACCAGTTTCCGCAAGTTCATGGAAGACAATCGCGACCAGCTGACCGCCCTGCAGATACTCTATAACCAGCCGCGCGGACAGCAGAAGCTGACCTATCAGGCCATCCGCGAGCTGGTCCAGCGCCTGGGCGATCCGCCGCATTACCTGACCACCGCCACTGTGTGGCAGGCCTATCGCCGGCTGGAGGCGGCCAAGGTGCGCGGCGCGCCGCTGGACGACCAGCTGACCGAGGTGGTCAGCCTGGTGCGCTTTGCCCTGGGCCAGGACGAGGTGCTGGAGCCCTTCGGAACCGTGGTGGAACAGCGCTTCAACCTGTGGCTGGGGCGCGAGAAACGCGCCGGCCGGGACTACACGGCCGAGCAGGAAGACTGGCTTCGCACTATCGCCTCCTATATAGCGGCGAACGCCGAGATTACGCCGCGCGATTTCCAGGAAGCCCCCAGCCTGGCCGACCGCGGCGGGATCATACAGGCGCGCAAGGTTCTGGGACCGGAGTTGAACGACATGCTGGATGATCTGCAGGGAGCCTTGGTGGCGTGATGACGGTTGGTGAGCAAAGCCTTCCAAGAGGATGGATAAAGGCGCGCTTAGGTGATCTCATACCCAAGCCTCGCCCGAAGATTCCTGCCAATCCCGATAGCCGTCTTCCATTTATAGGAATGGACCATATTGAACCGTCATCGTTCTCTCTAAAAGGCCACGATCAATTTGCACGGATGAAAAGCTCGGGTAGTTATTTTGAACCCGGAGATGTGCTTTATGGTCGTCTCCGCCCCTATTTGAATAAGGTGCACTGCGCCAAGTTTGAGGGTGTTGCATCAGCTGAATTCATCGTTTTGCCGTCTTCCGATTGCTTCGATAGCGACTTTATCAAATATCTCATACATCAGAGGAAATTCGTTGATTATGCGATGAGTCATTCATCGGGTGATCGCCCACGGGTTAAATTCGACGACATAGCCGATTACGAGTTTCCCCTCCCACCCCTCAACGAACAACGCCGCATCGTCGAGAAGATCGAAACGCTCTTTGCTCGATTGGACAAGGGTGAAGAGGCGCTGCGCGAGGTGCAGAGGCAGCTTTCCACCTATCGCCAGTTGGTGTTGAAGGCGGCCGTTACAGGGCAGCTGACCGCCGATTGGCGTGCGCAGAACGCGCATCGCCTGGAACAGAGCCGCGACTTGCTGGAGCGCATCCTGCAGACCCGCCGCGAAACCTGGAAAGGCCGCAGCAAGTACAAGGAGCCGGTGGCTCCCGACACGTCCGACTTGCCGGACCTTCCGGAAGGATGGGTTTGGGCTTCTTTAGATGAACTATCAGTGCATCTCACAAGTGGCTCCCGGGATTGGAAAAAATACTATGGCCAAGGCAAGGGGATTTTTATTTTAGCTCAGAATGTGCGGCCAATGAATTTCGATCTTTCACAGAAGTTCATGGTCGATCCACCCCCGAGCAGTCCTGATGCTCTAAGAAGTGAAGTTAGACGAAATGATATTCTCATAACGATTGTTGGTGCTAATACTGGGGACGTATGTCGCTTCCCTAACGACGCTCGTGGCCACTATGTGTGCCAGAGCGTTGCGTTACTGCGATTGGCGGATTCGAGCATAAGTCCGTTTGTCGAGATGTATTTATCCGGCAAAGGGGCAGGAAGGGATCAACTAGATAACTTTATCTACGGTGCAGGACGTCCGCATTTAAGCTTTGAGCAAATACGAACGGTTGCAGTTCCTATCCCGTCAAATGAGGAACAGGCTCAGATTATGCTTCTTGTCAAAGAAGCATTTGAGCGTGTGAGCCGGATTGATCGAATCTGCAAAACCGAACTCACCAGATCGGCCGCCCTGAGACAATCCATACTGAAAGATGCTTTTGCAGGCCGTCTTGTTCCCCAGGACCCGAATGATGAATCGGCGGCTGACCTTGTTGCTCGCATCAAGGAAAACCGTGATGTCAGGTCGAAGCGGTATCGGAGACAGTCCACAAGAAAGCTGGCATCATGAGTGACCTAAAACTTTTTCAGACGCAGGGCGCGTCGCTTTGTGAACTGGATAGCTCGTCGGCACCCCTGGAGCGTGGGCTGCAGACAGTCTTCGAAAATAACCTCGAAACTCTCCTGGGCGTGCGCTTCCTGGCGTCCGAGTATTCCACCACTCATGGCGGACGCATGGACACTCTGGGTGTGGATGAGAATGGCTATCCGGCCATAATAGAATACAAGCGTGAGCGCTCGGAGAATGTGATCAACCAGGGGCTTTTCTATCTCGACTGGCTGATGGACCATCGGGGGGATTTCGAGCTTCTGGTCCGTGACCGTTTTGGACGGGAGGCGGCTGCCCAGATCGAATGGAGTGCTCCACGCCTGATCTGCATCGCCGCGGACTTCACCAAGTATGACACTCATGCCGTAAAGCAGATGGGCCGAAACATCGAGTTGGTTCGCTATCGCAAGTTCGGCGAAGATCTGTTGTTGCTGGAACTGCTTACCGCCGTTTCTGCTACCTCGCCGTCTACAGCCTCGGTGGATCCCATGAACGGGGGCACCAAGGCCAGCAAGTATAAGACCGTCTCGGAAATGGTTTCGGATGCGGGCAGTGCGCTGGCGAATCTCCATTCCGATGTTGAGACCTACCTGTTGGGCCTGGGCGACGATGTGACCAAGAAAACCCTGAAGAACTATTTTGCCTTTCGCCGGATCAAGAACTTCGCCTGCGTCGAGGTCAAGACGACCCTTGATCTGGTGCGGCTGTACCTGAAGATCGATCCCGGGACCGTCGAGCTGGAGGACGGCTTTACCCGCGACGTACGGCATGTCGGTCATTTCGGCACCGGTGATCTGGAAGTCACGCTGAAATCCCATGACGATCTGGAGCGTGCGAAGCCTTTGATCGAGCAGTCCTACGAGGCATCCTGATGAGCAACAAGGAACAACTGGTCCAGAAGGTCTGGAACTATGCCCATGTGCTGCGCGACCAGGGTATTTCCTATGGCGACTATATCGAGCAGATCACCTTCCTGTTGTTCCTGAAGATGGACCAGGAGCGGGTGGATCATCTGGGCGAGCCCTCGACCGTGCCGCCGGAGTGGAGCTGGGCGCAGCTGGCGGGCAAGGACGGCGAGGACCTGGAACAGCAGTATCGCCGCAGCCTGGAGGCGCTGGCCCGTGAAGACGGGCTGGTGGGCACGATCTTCCGCAAGGCGCAGAACAAGCTGTCCGATCCGGCCAAGCTGAAGCGTGTGGTCAGCCTGATCGACAAGGAGGGGCCCTGGATCGGCCTGGACGTGGACGTGAAGGGCGAGATCTATGAGGGGTTGCTGGAGCGCAATGCCTCGGAAGTGCGCTCGGGCGCCGGGCAGTACTTCACGCCGCGGCCGGTGATCGACGCCATGGTGAAGTGCGTGGACCCGAAGGTGGGCGAGACGGTCTGCGACCCGGCCTGTGGCACTGGCGGCTTCCTGCTGCAGGCCTATGAGCACATGAAGGAACAGTCCCTGGACCGGGAGAAGTTGCGCGACCTGCGCCACACGGCCTTTACCGGCATGGATATCGTGGACGAGGTGGTGCGGCTTTGTGCCATGAACCTCTACCTGAACGGCGTCGGCAATGGCGGCAGTCCGGTGGAGCGTGGCGATGCCCTGTCGAATGATGGCGGGGATCGCTTTGACGTGGTGCTGACCAATCCGCCTTTCGGCAAGAAATCCAGCTATACCGTGGTGGGCGAGGATGGCCAGGTGGCGACCGAGCGCGAGAACTACGAGCGCGAAGACTTCAAGTTCACCACCTCGAACAAGCAGTTCAATTTCCTGCAGCACATCATGACCATCCTTCAGGCGAACGGGCGTGCGGGGGTGGTCATGCCGGACAACGTGCTGTTCGAGGCGGGTCGGGCCGGCGAGGGCCTGCGCCGGCGCCTGTTGGACGGTTTCAACTTCCACACCCTGCTGCGCCTGCCCACCGGCATCTGGTACAGCCCCGGCGTGAAGGCCAACGTCCTGTTCTTCGACAAGCGCCCGGCGGCGCGCGAGGCGCAGACGCGCGAGCTGTGGGTCTATGACTATCGCACCAACGTGCACAAGACCCTGCGCACCAAGCCGCTGACCCCCAGCGACCTGGACGATTTCGTGCGCTGTTACCACGAGCGGCAGGAGACCGAGCGCTTCCGCCGCTTCACCTATGACGAGCTGATCCAGCGCGACAAGGTGAACCTGGACCTCTTCTGGCTGCGCGACGACAGCCTGGAGGACACCGAGAACCTGCCGGCCCCCGACCTGCTGGCCGCCGAGATTGTGGAGAACCTGGAATCGGCCCTGGAACAGTTCCGCAGCGTGGCGAGCGAGCTGGGGGGTGACGCTGATGATGATTCAGCCGATGCGCCAAGGGATGCCAGTGCGTGAGGTGGAGCCGCAAACCATGACAACATCGCAGCTGTTCAACATCTATTGCGATGAAAGCTGTCACCTCGAGCATGAGGACGCATTCTTTCTAATGCGACAATCTTGATGTCGATCAGCAGTCTGTAGGACTCACTATTTCACAGCCGATTACGTCGTTGATGCCAGCCAATAGTACGGCGAGGCTTCTATGAACGAGACTTCCTTTTTGCTCCCCACATCATCTAGTTGAGTAGATTGGGGTATATCAGCGATCTGAAATTGTGTCCGTTCTTATTTTGTTCTATGATGCATTTATCGAAACTCTAAGCAACCAAATGATTCGGAAAACCTCATGACCGAGAAGTTTTTTGAAGAAAGAAAAGAGCAATCCGAAGCCAAGGCTCGGATTATCACAAAGTACTTCTTTGCGTGGGCACGGGTCATTATGCCGACCGCAGAACAAAGAGGGGGTAAGATCGCATACATAGATCTGTATGCGGGCCCTGGTCGCTATAAGGACGGTGCCGAGTCAACACCCTTGTACATTCTGAGGACTGCAATCAACCATCCCAAGATATCTCAGATGCTTGTCTCATATTTTAATGATGCTGAGAGTGCCAATACCCGAGCTCTCGAAGAAGAAATCAGAAAATTTCCAGATATTAACAGACTAAAGTATGCGCCAGTGATACGCTGTGGGGCAGTTGACGATGAAGCCGAACACTATTTTAACGAAACGCGCCTAATACCCGCATTTTCCTTCATTGACCCATTCGGATACAAAGGACTTTCATCCAAAATAGTTAAAGGTGTTATCAAGGACTGGGGGTGCGATTGCGTGTTTTTCTTTAACTATAATCGCATCAACGCCGGAATCTCCAATGAGATCGTCACTCCTCATATTGATGCGCTTTTCAGCAAAACGCGTGCTGACAAGCTTCGAGGGACACTACCGGGTCTGCCCCCTGATCTTCGTGAAGCAGCAATCCTAGAGGAGCTTGCTAACGAAATTAAAGACCTTGGTGGTAGGTACGTTTTGCCGTTTACCTTCAAGAATGCAGCCGGTTCACGGACTTCGCACAAGCTAATTTTCGTTTCGAAGAATTTTAAGGGCTATGAGATCATGAAAGATATCATGGCCAAAGAAAGCTCGACAGAAGATGAAGGCGTGCCATCTTTTACATATTCCCCAGCAGACGCCTCCATGCCGCTATTGTTCTCTCTTGCGCAGCCTTTAAGCAAACTGCGGAAAAGTCTTTTGATGAAGTTTGCGGGTCAGGAGGTCACTCTCAACCATATTTATCAGACCCATAGCGTCGATACACCGTATGTCAAAAAGAACTATAAAGCGGTGATTGAGGAACTCGAAGAAGGGGGCGTTGTGTCAGTCAATTCAACGAAAGGCAAACGGCGCAGAGGAACCTATCCGGACCATGTCCTCATAAAATTTCCAGAAGGAGCAGCGGATGGCGACTAACTCCTCAATCGAGTGGACAGAGGCAACGTGGAATCCTGTTGTTGGATGTTCAATCATATCCCCAGGCTGTACGAACTGTTACGCCATGCGGATGGCACACCGTCTGGAGGCAATGGGCCAGGCCAAGTATGCCGGTACGACACGGATCTCTGGTGGGCGGCCAAAATGGAATGGTACGGTGCGAGTCGACGAAGCGACCGTTGATTTGCCGCGAACATGGAAAACCGGACGAATGATATTCGTGAATTCCATGTCGGATCTTTTTCATGAAGAAGTGCCGCTATCCTTTATGCAACGCGTCTTTTCGACGATGCGCGAGACTCCTCAACACACGTACCAGATACTAACAAAGCGTGCTGAGCGTCTTGAAGCCCTATCCCATGAATTCGATTGGCCAGAGAATGTGTGGATGGGTGTTAGTGTTGAGAATGAAGACTATCTGTACCGAATTGACCATCTTCGGCACAGCGGAGCATGCGTCAAATTTCTAAGCTTAGAGCCTCTCCTTGGACCACTTTATGGAATGAACCTAACAAGTATTGATTGGGTGATAGCGGGTGGGGAGAGTGGCCCTAATGCACGATCACTCAATCCAGAATGGGTGCGTGATATCCGTGACCAGTGTGTCGCTGATGATGTGGCTTTCCATTTCAAGCAGTGGGGGGGGGTGAACAAGAAGAAAACTGGTCGGATGTTGGATGGTCGCACATGGGACGAGCTACCAAAGCCCAAAGCATCGATTATAGGCGCTAGACTTGAAAATACGTTTTAGGCAATTGCGATTAGGTGACCTGATTTATTTGTGAATACATAGCACCCAAAATTCATAATCTTTAGTATAATTATGGGCTATTCCACCAGCGGACGGCTGTAGCGTTCGATGAACTTGGCAAGATCCGTCACGGTCGTCTCGTGCCGGGTGACGGACATGCCGGCTTCGTAGGTGTCTTCTTCCGGGGCGTCGAGATAGACGCCGTTCATCACCAGGAAGGTCATGGAGGTCAGCCAGGAACTCGCGGGAGAGACGGGATAGGGGACCGGTGTGTCGATCAGGGAGGGCAAATGAAAAAACCAAAGACAATGAAGGCGCTGGAGGAGCTTGGGCGAGTCCGGCTTTCAAAGAGCTTCTATATGCGCGACTTCCTCCATTCCGAGATCGCTGCTTTCCATGGCATTCCCAATATCCCGGATGATCCCGATCTCGCCATCGCTGCGGGCGAGCGGCTGTGTGAAGAGCTTCTCGAACCTCTGCACGCGACCTTCGGCCGGGTTGCCATTCGCTCGGCTTATCGCTCCTGCAAAGTCAACGCGTACGGAAACAGGAACGGCCTGAACTGCTCGAGCAACGAGGCCAATTACGCCCATCACATCTGGGACCGTACCGACGGAGACAACTGCATGGGTGCGACTGCCTGTGTCGTGGTCCCGTGGTTCGCCGATCGCTTCGAAGCCGGTGCCGATTGGCGTGCGCTTGCATGGTGGATCCACGACCACTTGCCTTACTCGACGCTCTATTTCTTTCCGAAACTGGCCGCCTTCAACATACAGTGGCACGAGCGATCGCTGCGCCGGATCGACAGCTACGTGACGCCGAAAGGCTGTCTGACCAAGCCGGGGATGGAGAACCATTCCGGCAGTCATGCGGATTGGTATGAAGATTTTCCTCAGCTGACTCCTGTAGTGGTTTCTTGAACCATGAAGACGCGCCGCGGGGACGTGCGGGCTCTCAAGGCGTTTGGCTGCTCAAGAACATCTTGTCTATGATATCTTCAAACGCGTGCGTGAGCGCAATTTCGTGGAATGACGTGCTACTGCCAAGGAGATAGAGCTATTCGACCAGTGGGCGGCTGTAGCGTTCGATAAACCCGGCGAGGTCCGTCACAGTCGTCTCGTGCCGGATGACGGACATGCCGGCTTCGTAGGCGTCTTCCTCCGGGGCGTCGAGGTAGATGCCGTTCATCACCAGGAAGGTCATGGCGGCCAGCCAGGCCAGGCGCTTGTTGCCGTCCAGCAGAGCATGACGTGTCACGATCCCCTCGAAGACCAGAGCCGAGAGCAGGGCTGCAGTGGCCTGGGGATCGTCATCGGCGTAGGTTCGCGCACGCTCGAAGCCTGTGCTGAGGTCATCGGGAGAGGTGACCACCAGCTTCTCGTCATGGTCCTCCATGAAACGGGCAAGCCGGTCGACCACCGCCTGGGGATGCGGCCAGACGTAACTGTTGACGCTCATGCCCTATTGCCCGGTTGCACGGGTATCTGGCGAAGCTGTCTGCGTGTCATTGCCCGAAAAGGCATAGGGTGCGGGCATAGCGTGAGGCCATGCGGTCCGCGGCCCGCCAGGTCTCGTCGTAGTGGCTGTCTTCAACCTGGGCCGTGAACTGTCCTTCGGATACGGAGACGCGTAGGGTCGAGCCCACGTCAGCCTTCAATTCCTTAAGAATATCCTGGGAGAGCGGGAGGAAAGCGCTGTTCCCGATTTTCTTGATGGTCTTGCGTGTATCCATGGCCGCCCTCGCTCAGTTTGACGCATCTTAGTATATACTAAAGTTTATACTTTGGGTCAAGGAATGGTGCGGGAGCGCGAAGGGGCACTTGCAGGTGGAAAGGGGCGCGTCCTGAAGTCGCCTATGACTGGAAATTTCGTTTTTTATCAATCAATTAAGAGCTCCCTCCTGACGCAGGCCAGGGCGACTAACATTATTTTCATCACCCTCTTACAAACCGCTCAGGACCTACACACATCAAATCATCCGCGCATGAGCCGGGGGTTGCATGAGCATCCTGCGGTTTCGCTGCGCCTTGCCTCCTGGAGGTAAAAATGAACGCCATTCTTGGCGTCGGCATGCTGGCCGCGACCGCCCTGTTGTTTGCCTTGGCCTATGGCCAGTTTCGCCGCCCGAATCCCGGGGCCTGGACCCAGAGCGATCTTGGAGGGCTCGCCGTTATTCTGCCGCTTGTCGTTTTGTTCATGTTCGGTGTGTTCCACCTGGCCGTCTTCCTGTTCAATCTCGAGTCCGAAACCCGCTGGCTGGAGATCGCCGCCGTTGCGGGCGTTTCCCTGCTGGTGTGCTGGTTGGCCGTTCCGCGCCTGATGGCGCCGGCTTTGAGGGCGGCTAGATCGCCCTCCGCGCTGGGCTCGGCTTCCGCAGACAGACTGCCCGCGCCTGCCAATGATCCGCGCCCGGCCGCGCCGGCCAGAGCGAAGCGCGCGACCGGCAGGTCCGGCAAGCGCCGCGCGGCCTGATCCACTTGAGGCGAGATCCGGGGCTTGCTTGCGGTTCCATTCCAGGCCCCGGATAAAAAGGAAGCCGTCCGGCGGGGCCGGGCGGCTTCAGGTCCCTCCTTGCACAGGGCAGGGCAGGAGGAGGGAGGAGGTACCTTGTGCGAGAAACTGTCTCGGGGCAGGTCGCAGCCAGACTGTGTCGGCGCGAGAATGCGGCTGGTTCGGGGAACGCTCCCTCTGCTTGTCTTCTTGAAACCTTCTTGTCTTCCATCCTGTCGGCGCCGCCCATGGGGGCAGGCTGTAACAGATGAAGTATTTCTCCCGATGGTCCGTGCCAAGTAGACAAGTGTGACATTCTTTTGGCGTGTGTAGGGCTTCTGGTGTGACGGGCTCCCAGACTGTCGAGGGGCCAAACTGTCGAGGGTCCAGGGGGCAGCGGGTTCGTCGATACCCCATATTCTTCAATGGGCTCCGGAAAGGCTGCTTCGAGGCACGCCTTGGGGGCGTGCGCCTCGGAATGGGGGATTTGTCTCTTTATCGATAAGTTAAATTCCTCCTCTTGTTGACTCACAAGGCGTCCGTGCCGCCTGGAGTGTCGTGGCAAGGGCGCAACCGCTGGCGCCTGTAATGAAGGCGATGTAGTCTTCCAGCTGTCTTCAACTTGGGGGTGCGAGATATGGAAGCCGCAATCAAGTTCATCCTGTCCAATTTCACGCTGAGCTTCTTCGTGCTTGGCCTGATCGTCGCGGTTGTGGCGCTGCTGCGCATGAAAAAGCCGCCGACGCAAGAGGATGTGGCTGAGAAGCTGCTGGCCTGGTTCCTGTTCTTCTCCATCGGCGTCAGCTTCCTCTACAACTTCGTCATGCATGTCTTCTTCGGCGCGATGGCGGCCGCCTTCATCGGCTGGGCGGACAGTCCGTTCCAGGCCGAGGTGGGCTTTGCCAGCCTGGGCTTCGCGGTGGTTGGCTTCCTGGCCTTTCGCGGCAGCTTCGGCCTGCGCCTGGCGGCCGTGGTGGGGCCAGCCTGCTTCCTGTGGGGCGCGGCCGGCGGCCATGTCTATCAGATGGTGACGGCGGGCAACTTCGCGCCGGGCAATGCCGGGGTGATCTTCTATTCCGACATCCTGATCCCGCTGATCGGCTTTGGCCTGCTGTGGTGGCGCTGCCGGGCGGGGCGGAGCATCTGCTGACCGTTACGGTTGAAGCGGTCAACAGCAACAGGGCTCAGTCATTTTTCTTGGATACAATTAAATAAATATAGAATATACAAAATATCACAAAGTCATCACATTCTCGTGATTGGATATCGATCCATGATAACGAAATATGGATGCGACGTGATTGGACTGTAGTGCGCGAATTACATAAATTTTGTCTTAAGGAGACGGCATCGACAGAGATGTCGTCAAGATCTGAAAAGACGAAAGGAGATCCATCATGTTCAAGCAAAGCGCAACAGTCATCGGTTTCAGCCTGGCCACTCTTCTGGCCCTGCCGGCCCTGGCACAGACCAATCCCAGCATCGAAGGCTATGCGGGCGGCCACGTGCAGGCCCAGACGGCCTTCCAGAGCGTGGACAGCCCGGCCGGTGGCGAGGCCTCCTACACGGCCGGCCGGCTGGCCGCCAATCCGGGCCTGGAAGGCTACAGCGGCAACGCCACGCTGAACGCCAATGCCCGCTATGAAACCCAGGCCGCGCCGCGTGCGCAGTACGCGTCCAACCCCAGTGGCATCAAGAATGACGGCTCTGTTGCGATCCTGAAGGAAAACGGGGACGATTTCGCCTGGATCGAGCAGCGGGTCCGTTACAGCGGGCGTTGAGCCCTGCCCAACCCAACTCTTCAAGACCTGCATCCTCCCTCCTGCCCCCAACTGCCGCGTCGGGTCTCCGGATCTGGCGCGGCTTTTTTAGCGCCGCTCCTCACTGGTGCCGCGGTTCTCATTAAGCCAGGTTCATCACAGGGTGATTTAAAGGACCCAGCGGATGCTAGCGTCGTTGTCACTTTGGAATCAGGCCGCCCCGGAGAAGTAGGTCCAGGTTCCAAAGTCGAATGGGAGGCGGGGCTGACGGATCTTGAGAAACGGGATACCGGGAATAGCTTTGAGGAGGTGCCTACGAATTGCCCCTGTTCGAAGGCCGCAAGAAACAAAGACGTACAGCTCTCATCGAAGTCGTGAAGCGGAGAGCCTGTGCAAACGCCCGATCACTTGCAAGATGGTAGACAAATCATGACTGACACATCCGCCTTCGAGAAAAAGGTCTCATCGCAAGGATATGATATCATCGTACGAAGGGATTTGCCGCCCCTGGAGGGGCTGGACGATCATGCGCACGACTACGATGTCTGGGGCCTGATCACCAAGGGTGAATTCAGAATCACCATGAATGGCGAGACCAGATCCTATCGCGAGGGTGACGAATTCCAGCTCGATGCGGCCTGTCCTCATAGCGAGTCTGCCGGCGAGGACGGTGTCTCACTGGTCATCGGGCGGAGAACCCGGTAAGGCCGTTTCGGGATGATGGCTCCGTAATTCGGCAAGCTCGCGTGCAAGCTCATCGCTTCGAGTCAGGATTGAGGCCCAACCAACTTCCCGTTCTTTCAATTGCCGCCTCGGGCTCGTTGGACCGGTGCGGTTTTCCTGTCGGGATCATGTTGGTTGCGCAGGCGGTGCAGCTATTGCTGCCGGCTTGGCGCACAGGTGCAGGCATTTCGGTGGTGGCAGACCCATGAGCCTGGCTCAGGCCTGCCGCGGCCCGAAGAGGATGATCATGGCGCCCAGGATGCAGGTGACTGCCCCGATCACGTCCCATCGGTCGGGCCGGGCCCCCTCGATCGCCCACATCCAGGCCAGCGAAGAGAGGATGTAGATGCCGCCATAGGCCGCATAGGCGCGGCCGGCAAAGTCGACGTCGATGCGGGTGAGGGCCCAGGCGAAGAGCGCCAGGCAGGCCATGCCGGGAAGCAGCCACAGCGCCGACCTGTCCAGGCGCAGCCAGGCCCAGAAGGCGAAGCAGCCGCCGATCTCGGCAAAGGCCGCCAGGACATAGGTCGGAAGGGCCCACACGGAATCTGTTCCGGCTTCAGTCGGCCAGATCCGCCATGACCTGGGCGCCGATCTCGAAGCTGCGCAGCCGGGCGGCGTGGTCATGGATCTGGCCGGTCAGCATCAGCTCGTCGGCGCGGGTGTTCTCAAGGAACTGCCGGATCTGTGCCTTCACGCTGTCCGGGCTGCCCACGGCGGTGCAGGCCAGCGCATGCTCCAGCATCTCGCGCGCCGGGCCCTCTACCTGCTCAAGGAAGCGGGCGTCGGGGGCCGGCAGCGGGCCGGGCCGGCCCGTGCGCAGGGCCACGAAGGCCTGTTGCAGCGAGGTGAAGAGCAGCTCCGCCTCTTCGTCGCTGTCGGCGGCGAAGAGGTTGAGACCCAGCATGACATGGGGCCGGTCCAGCTGGGCCGAGGGCTGGAAGCGGCTGCGGTAGATGTCGATGGCATTCATCATCTCGCCGGGCGCGAAGTGCGAGGCGAAGGCGTAGGGCAGGCCCAGCGCGGCGGCGAGCTGTGCGCCGAACAGGCTGGAGCCCAGGATCCAGATGGGCACGTTCAGCCCGGCACCGGGCACGGCGCGTACCTTCTGCCCCGGTTGGGCCTCGGCGAAATAGGCCTGCAGTTCCTGGACATCCTGCGGGAAGGCGTTGGGGTCGCTGTCCAGGTTGCGGCGCAGGGCGCGGGCCGTGGTCTGGTCAGACCCGGGGGCGCGTCCCAGACCCAGCTCGATGCGGCCGGGATAGAGGGATTCCAGCGTGCCGAACTGTTCAGCGATCACCAGCGGTGCATGGTTGGGCAGCATGATGCCACCGGCCCCCACCCGGATGGTCGAGGTGGCGCCCGCCACATGGCCGATGACCACGGCGGTGGCGGCGCTGGCGATGCCCGGCATGGAATGGTGCTCGGCCAGCCAGTAGCGATTGTAGCCCCAGCCCTCGGCATGCTGGGCCAGGTCGCGCGTGTTGGCAAAGGACTGCGCCGCGTCACCGCCATCGACGATGGGGGCGAGGTCGAGAATGGAATAAGCCGTCATGTTGGTCCACTGCATTGGATGTGGTGACTCTGTTCCCTGCAGTTTGGCATGCCGGGGCGATGAAGCAATGGCTGCCGGTGGAGGGGGTGGGCCGAACGAACCGCCTGTGCCAATCCACTTCGAGGTTCGCTAACGCTCACACCTCAGTGTGAGGAAAATTTTATATTTTATATCAGTGCGATAAAAGAATCCTCATGTTGAGGTGGGCCGCGGCAGCGGCCCCTCGAAACAGGTTGGCAGCGGCGGTGCTGTTGACAGCACTTGAGAGGAAGCCTGTACCCCGTAGGGAGCAGTAGACAGCGGTTGTGGTTGGTGTATAGCAGATCTGTCATGCGGCCCTGCATTACTATGGCCGCCATTCATGGGAGGGGGCGATGCCCTTCATTTCACTGCTTTACTTCCGCACGGCGGCGGTTTTCCTGCTGCTGGGTATAGTCATGGGCCTGCACATGGCGGCGACACATGACCACAGCACGTTGGCCGCGCATGCGCATGTCAACCTGCTGGGCTGGGTGACACCGGCGCTGTTCGGGGCCTATTTCGCCTTCAATCCGGGGCAGGCCGAGCGGCGGCTGGCCAGGCTGCAGTATGGAGTCTATGTGGTCGGGGTCGTTCTGATGTCGCCGATGCTCTACCTGATGCTGCGCGGGCAGGCACAGCTGGAGCCTATGGTGATTGTCAGCTCGCTGCTGGTCTTGGCCGGCGCTATCCTGTTCGCGATTATCGCGTTTACCGGCCCGGTACGGATGGTGGCGCCGCGCGTGGCGGCCGAGTAGGCGTCCTCAGCTTCCGCCCTTGCTGTCTGTGAAGGGGTCACCTTCCGCCAGCCAGTTGTCGAACAGGCGCTGGCGGAAGGCTTCCGTGCGCGCGTACCATTCGCTGTCCTCCCAGATCGCCGTGCCCAGGTGGTGCTCCGCCGTGGGCAGCTGGGATGTGATGGGGGCCAGGGTGCGCTCGTCCAGGCCAAGGCGCCGCATGGCCGAGTGTCGCGAGGGGCCATAGGGAATGTGCCGTACCTGTTCGGCCATGCGCTCGGGCTGGGTGGCGAAGGCGATGAACTGCTCCGCCAGTTCGGGCTGGTCGCTGTTGGCCGGAATGGCCCAGGCGTCGTAGTCCAGGATCTGGTTGTCCCAGATGATCGAGATGGGGCTGCCCTGGGTGCGTTCCTCGAAGAAGCGGCCGTTGAAGCCGCTGGCCATGGCGACCTCGCCCTCGGCCAGCAGGCGCGCGGGCTCGCCCGGATCCTGCCACCAGACGATGTCCTCGCGAATCTCCTGCAGCCGGCGGAAGGCCAGGTCCATGCCGCGCCGGGTGCTGAGCAGGTCGTAGAGCTGCGAGCGGGGCACGCCATAGGACAGCAGGGCCCATTCCAGGATGGCGCCTGGCATCTTGCGGAAGGCCCGCTTGCCCGGAAAGCGCTGGGTGTCGAACAGGTCCTCGATGGTCGTTGGTTTCTCGCCAGGAAAGGCCCGTTCGTCATAGGCGACCACGGTGGAGAAGACCAGTTGCACCACGGCGCAGCGCAGCAGCGCCCCCTCGATGAAGTCCTCGCGCGCCGGCGTGCCGTCGGGGGCAGGCGGCAGGATGTCCGGATCGATGGGGCGCAGCAGCCCCTCGCTGCAGCCACGGCGGGCATTGGCGGAGACCAGGTCGATGACGTCCCATTCGGTATCGCCGTTTTCTAGCTCCCTGCGCAGGCCCTCGAAGTTGCCGTCGTATTCCACCACCTCGACCTCGATACCGGTTTCCTCTTCGAAGGGATCGAAGTAGGCGATGCGCTGGCTTTCCTCGTAAACACCGCCCCAGGAGACCACGGTCAGGGTCTCGTCCTCGGCCGCAGGGCCAGACGCGGGGATGAGAAGCAGGCCCAGAACCAGGGCCGGCAGGGCTTCAGGCCGCTTCATTTTCTTCCCTCCGCAATTCCCGGGAGATGTCCAGGTAGGCGCTGATGACCACGCCTTCCGGCGCCACGCCGATCAGGCGCCCGTCCTGCGCGGAGATCACGGGTGCGGCTTCGCCCAGGAAATCGACCAGGCTGTCCATGGCCGCCCGGATGCTGGTGGTCTCGTCGAAGATCACGGGGCTGCGCACACAGGCCTCGCCCGCCGTGCACTCGGACTCCTGTTCCAGGATGTGCCGCGCCGTGATGGTGCCCAGGTACTGGCCCGCGGCATCGGTGACGAAGAGGGTGTCCCAGCTCTGTTCGCGCAGGCGTGCGCGCAGGCTGCCCAGGCTGTCCTTCCGGTCACAGCGGGGATAGTCCGTGACCATGTAGTCGGTCAGGCAGGTGTGGGACAGGATTGCACCGTCCCGGCCCCGGGCCAGGTCGCAGCCCCGCTTCAGCAGCTGAACGTCGAAGATCGACCGCCCGAACAGGCGGAAGGCGACCAGGTTGGCAAAGACCACCGACACCATGGCCGCGATGGTCAGCGGATAGCTGCGCGTCAGTTCGAAAACGACGATGATGGTGGTCAACGGCGCGCCGATGACGGGGCTGGTCACCGCCATCATGCCGCAGATCGCATAGACGACGATGCCCGAGGTGTGGAAGGGCGCGAACTGCGCGACGATCATGCCGAAGAGCGCGCCGAACAGAATGCCGATGAGCAGTGAGGGGCTGAAGACGCCGCCCGGAAATCCGAAGCCGAGGCAGAGCGCGGTCAGGACGATCTTGGCCGCTACCAGCAGGGCCAGTTCGTAGCCTGCAAAGGCGCCCTCGATCGTGGCGAAGCGCAGGGCCTCGTAGCCGATGCCCATGACCTCGGGCAGCTCCAGGGCCACCAGGCCCACGGCCAGGCCTGCCAGCATGGGCCGGAAGGCGAAGGGCAGGGACATGCGGTCCGAAAGATTCTGGCAGGCCAGGATCAGGCGCATGAAGGCGATGGCGATGAAGGCGCAGAGAATGCCCTCGAGAGCGAAGAAGACGAATTCATAGCTGTGCTTTACGCCCTCGAAGGCAACGGTGAACAGCGGCTCGCGTTCGAACACCACGTTGGCGAAGACATAGCCGGTGGCCGCCGCCACCGTGGTCGGCGCGAAGGCGCGCAGGGAGTAGTGACGCAGGATGACCTCGTGCGCGAAGACCAGCCCGGCGATGGGGGCGTTGAAGGCGGTGGAGATGGCCGCGGCGACGCCGCAGCCGATGGCGACCCCCTGCAGATGGGCGATGCCCAGGTTCAGCCGGGCGCCCAGTGCGCCGATCTGGGCGCCAAGGTAGGCCATGGGACCGTATTGCCCGACCGAGGCGCCGGCGCCCAGCGAGAGCGCGGCCGCCAGGCTGGAGACCATGCCGTCGCGAAAGGAGGGCATAGGGGTGCGTGTCTGGACGGCCAGGATGGCGTCGGGCGGTGTGAAACCGCGTCCCTGAGAGATCAGGCGGGACAGCATCAGCCCCACCACCAGGCCCCCAAGCGTGGGTGCCAGGATGGTCGCCGCCATGACCAGCAGTGGCCGGGTTTCCCAGACGATCCGTGCACGTGGCGCGACCAGCAACACATCGTTCAGCCAGGCCACCAGCTCCACGAAACCGATTGCGGCCAGCGATGCCAAAGTGCCGATCGCGATACTGAGCAGCGCCAGAACCGTGATGCGGTAGAGCGCTTGCATTGCGAACCCCCCGTTCGAACGCCGTGTCCCCTTAGCGAAGGCAGTATGCCGTGTTCAGCGCCAATTGCCCAACATTTCCTTGTGGTTTTCGGTAAGGAGGGTGATCAACAGGTTGCCGCTGTTTCGGGGTTGTTTTGACCGGTTTGGCAGAGATGTTTCGAGGGCCCTTCGGGCTACCTCAACATGAGGATAGTTTTAAGATATTGAATCTGAATAAAAAATAACCTTCACGCTGAGGTGTGCTCCCGCAAGGGAGCGCCTCGAAGCGGCTCGGCACAGGTCTTTATCCTTGGCAGGAACCCAACCTTACCAAGCGTGCCATCCCCAACTGCCGGTGCTAGACTGGGTGCATGAACGATTACAGCCCCTTATTCCAGAAAGGCGCGGATGCGACCGAGTATGTCAGCCTGGGCACCGAGGGCCTTGCGGTGGAAAAGCTCGGATCGCGCACTTTCCTGACCGTGGAGCCGGAAGCGTTGTCGGCGCTGGCCGAGCGGGCCTTTGCCGACCTGGCGCACCGTTTCCGGCCCTCGCACTTGCAGCAGCTGCGATCCATCCTCGAGGATCCCGAGGCTTCGGACAATGATCGGGAGGTGGCGCGCTCGCTGCTGAAGAACGCCGTCATCGCCTCGGCCGGCGTGCTGCCGTCCTGCCAGGACACGGGCACGGCGCTGGTGGTCGGCGAGAAGGGGCAGCAGGTGCTGAGCGAAGGCGACGACGCCGCGGCCTTCAGCGCCGGCATCGCGCGCACCTATGCCGAGCGCAACCTGCGCTTCAGCCAGCTGGCGCCGCTGAGCCTGTTCGAGGAACAGAACACCGGCACCAACCTGCCCGCCCAGATCGACATCGCCGCAGCACCGGGCGACAGCTATGACCTGCTGTTCGTGGCCAAGGGCGGCGGCTCGGCCAACAAGACCTTCCTCTATCAGCAGACCAAGGCGCTGCTGAACCCCGAAAAGCTCCACGCCTTCCTGGAAGAGAAGGTGGCCAGCCTGGGCACCGCGGCCTGTCCGCCCTATCACCTGGCCATCGTCATCGGCGGCCTGTCGGCGGAGCAGACGCTGAAGACCGTGAAGCTGGCCAGCTGCCGCACGCTGGACGGCCTGCCCACCACGGGCGATGCCACGGGCCGCGCCTTCCGCGACCGCGAGCTGGAGGCGCAGGTGCTGGAGATGACGCGCAAGCTGGGCATCGGCGCGCAGTTCGGCGGCAAGTACTTCTGTCACGACGTGCGGGTGATCCGCCTGCCGCGCCATGCCGGCAGCCTGCCGGTGGGCCTGGGCGTCTCCTGCTCGGCCGACCGCCAGGTGAAGGCAAAGATCACGGCCGACGGCATCTTCCTGGAGAAGCTGGAGGCGCATCCCGAGCGCTTCCTGCCCGAACTCTCCGAGGGCGAAGGCACGGCGCCGCTGAGCCTGGACCTGAACCAGCCTATGGAGGCGATCCGCCGGACCCTGTCGGGCCAGCCGGTGGGCACGAAGCTGAGCCTGACGGGCCCGCTGATCGTGGCGCGCGACGTGGTGCATGCCGAGCTGCTGGAACGCCTGCAGGCCGGCGGAGCGCTGCCCGATTATTTCAAGGACCACCCCATCTATTATGCCGGGCCGGCCAAGACGCCGGAGGGCATGGCCTCGGGCTCGTTCGGGCCCACGACCTCGGCGCGCATGGACCCCTATGCCGCGCCCTTCATGGCGGCCGGCGGCTCGCTGGTGACGCTGGGCAAGGGCAACCGCAGCCCGGAGGTGCGCCAGGCCTGTGCCGATCACTGCGGTTTCTATTTGGGCACCGTGGGCGGGGCGGCCGCGGCCATCGCCCAGGACCACATCCGCAAGGTCGAGACCCTGGATTTCGCGGAGTTGGGCATGGAAGCGGTCTGGCGCATCGAGGTTCAGGACATGCCGGCCTTCCTGGTGATCGATGACCAGGGCCAGGACTTCTACGCGCGCTGACCTACCCTTTCCGTTCCCTGCATGATAAGTGCAGGCGTTTGACAACAGGAACAGGAGATTCTTCATCATGACCTTCGTGCTTGGCAGGACCGCCCTTATTCTGGCTACGGGACTGGGGACAGTGCTGCTGGCCTCTACGACGCTGGCCCAGGAAACGGAACCAATGGGCCGTATCCAGGCCACCATCGCCGGCGAAGAGGGGCATTGGGAAACCCTGGCCGTACCGGCGGAGGATGCTGCCACGGCAACCTTCCGCAGCAGCGGGGCGACCACGCACATCGCCATTCAGGGTCATGATCCACAAGCAGATTCCTTGCTGAAGAACGTGCTGAATATCGAGGCGACGGTTGCGGACAATGGTACCAGTGCCGAGGTGATGGATGCCGGCGTCAACCTGTTTCCCGATGGCCTGGACAACCCCTTCTTCGTCAGCGACGCCGAGGCGGGCGCGGCCAACATCAGCTTCGATAGCCTGGAACTGGGCGAGGAGACCGGGCATGCCGAAGGCAGCTTCACGGCCACCATCTGCCGGCGCGAGGGGATCATGGAGGAAGCCGACCCCAACAGCTGCCGTTCGGTCGAGGGGCAGTTCAGCACCGAGCTGCAGCTGCTGAAGGAATAGGCCTGCGGATAAGAATAGGCCCGCGGATAAGAATAGGCAGGGGGGCTCAGCGTGCCTTGGCGGCTTTCTGGATGGCGGCCAGGTAGACGCCGAAGCCCGTGAAGACCACGCCGACACCGTGGTACCAGTGGAGCCGTTCGCCCAGGAACAGGACGGCCATCAGGCTGCCGAAGACCGGAATCAGGTGGATGAACTGGCCGCCCCGGTTGGCGCCGATCAGCTCCACCCCGCGATTGAAGCAGAAATAGGCCAGGACCGAGGCGAAACAGGCCACATAGAGCACGGCGCCGATGGTCGGCAGGTTGGCGCTGGGCTGGCGCCCGTAGGTCAGCTCGAGCAGGAAAACCGGGAACAGCATGGCCACGCCGATGGTGAAGGTCACGGTGATGAAGCTGAGCGGATGAACCTGGGGCCGCTTGCGCAGGAAGACGGCGTAAATGCCATAGCAGCAGAAGGCGATCATCAGGATCATGTCGCCCGGATTGAACTGGATGGACAGCAGCGCCAGGGGGTTGCCCTGGCCGACGATGATGCTGGCGCCCACGATGGACAACCCCACGCCCAGCAGCTGCTTGGGTGTCATGGTCTCGCGGAAGAAGACGAAGGAGAAGACGACGATCAGCACCGGAATGGTCGATTGCAGCAGGGCGCCGTGCAGCGCCAGGGTATGGTTGAGCGCAAAATAGACCAGGGTGTTGAAGGCGGCGATGCCGGTGGCCGAGATCAGCAGGACCACTGGCAGGGAGCGGCGGATGACGGGCCAATCCTGAAGCGTGCGCCGCCAGGTGAACGGCAGGATGATCAGGAGCGCCAGCGACCAGCGCAGGAAGCCCAGGGCAATTGGCGGCACGTCCTCATAGACCGCGCGTCCGATCACCACGTTGCCCGACCAGCAGAGCACGGCGGTGAGCAGCAGCAGATAGGGCATGTTGAACAGGCGGCCGGGCAGGCTGCGACCCTTCGCCCCTGTGGTGTCTTTCGAACTGCTTTGCGGGCCGGTTGGCCGCGGTGAGGACCCCTCGCTCATGCTTCCCCTCGATTGGACAAGCTGTGAAGACCCGTTCCCTCGAGCCCCGCACAGGTTGAAAAGACTGTCCCACCACCGCCTTGTTCACAAGCCGGGAACTCACAAGGAAACTTGTTTCTTTGCCAAACCAGGTCACAGCTGGATGTCGGAAAGGAACGTTTGGTAAATAACCTCCAACGCTAGGATGGGTCGCGTTATGATGGATCGCTCGCTGAAGAGTGTCCGGAGCAAGGGAGTCTCATGTGATGCCATCGCCTTTGGTCGGGAAGACATCCGGGAAGCGTGAAGATGAGGGCGCTCTGGCGTCGGGGAGGGTCCGGCCCTTCCAGGCGGGTGATGGTCCTGCCCTGGCCGCACTCTACCGGGCGTCGGTTCTGGGCCTGGGGCCGCGGCACTACAGCCCGGAGCAGGTGCAGGCCTGGGCCGGGCTCTGTCCCGCGCCGGCGCAGTTCGAGGCCCAGGCAGAGGACGGCCGCTGGCGCTGGCTGGCCGTGGGGCCGGAAGACCAGCCCCTGGCCTTTGCCGACCTGGAGCCCGACGGTCATCTTGCCTTCCTCTATTGCCTGCCGGAATCGGCCGGACAGGGCCTGGCCGTGCAGTTGCATGACCTGATCGAGCGACAGGCCCGCCAAGCCGGCCTGGAACGCCTCTTCGTGGAGGCCAGTGAGGGTGCACGCGGCTTCTTCCTGCGCCAGGGCTATTGCGTGTTGCACCGGCGGGATATCCAGGTTGTGGACCTGTGGCTGCATAATTATGCGATGGAGAAGCAGCTGTGCTGAGGGCCGCCTGTCAACAGGCACGGCTCAGTCGTAGTAAACGCCCACCACCAGGTGCAGGCCGGCCACGCGCTGGCGGGGCAGGGCGAAGTCGCGGGCGGGGTTCAGCTGGCGCAGGATGACCTGTCCCGCGTCCAGGCGCACGAGCTGCTTGATCCAGGCGCTGTGTTCATCGTCGCCCTGCAGGTTCAAGGTCTCGTCGGGCGGTAGAGCGGCGTCCGCCTCGGCCGGCAGGCTGTCGCGCGAGATCACCAGCACGTCCTTGCCCGGACGCACCGGTCGCTGCGGATGGATCAGTAGCAGGTCCCCCTGGCGGTAGCGCGGCTCCATGGAATCGTTCACCACGTACATGGCGAAGGCGTCCGGCACGCCGGCCAACGGCGCTGGGCGCTCGATCCACTCGATGGGGTCGTAGGAGACCATCATGCCGTCGGGCCCCGCCTGGGCGCTGGCAAAGACCGGCAGGTCGCGCGCGCCCAGCGGCGCCGGCCGTGGCGGGCCGGCCACGTTTGGGTCTGGTTGTGGAGGGTCTGGCTGTGGCGGAACGGGTGCCGGTTCGGTTGCCTCATCCTGTGTCCCCGCCGCCAGGCCGGGCGGCAGTTGCCCGGCGGCCAGGGCGCCGGGCTCCATGTCCATGACCTGGGCCAGCTGCAGTAGGTAACGCGGCGCGCGCGTCTGTCCGGCCTCCAACTGGGCCAGGGCCTGCTGCGTCACGCCCAGGCGCGCGGCCAGCTGCGGCTGCGACAGGCCGGCAGCCTGGCGCCAGCGGCGCACGATCTCGCCCAGGCGGTGCGGTCGTATCTCGCCCGTCTCGTCCATGATGGCCAAGCATAGGATCCTTTCCACAAGTTATCAACAAGAAAAATTGTTGCATACAGAACAGGCTTGCCTGTATAAAGAACATAACAGGAACATACATCCTAGCGACAAGGACAGCCCAAGGGAAGGAGCTTTCAGGATGCGGAACGGGCAGCCGGGGAATCGGGACGCGGGACAGCAGGAGGTGGAGCGCCGGCAAAGGGACTGGCAGAAGGAACTGGAGGCCCTGGCCGGACGTCTGTCCAGCCGGGTGGCCTGGGGACGCATGAGCACGGCGGCCACGCGCCGAGCTCTGGGGTTGCCGCCGCCAGCCTGTCGCGAACGCCGCGAGCACGAGGCGGGCCGCCTGGACCGGGCGGCGGGCTGCCGCCGGCCGCGGCAGGCCACGCTTGCCTATCGCAGCGGCTTCCGTTCGCCCCGCCTGCCCGGCACCACTGCCCGCGCGGCGGCGCGCCTGAAACAGACAGGGGAGGAGCGTCGATGACGCGCGCGCAGGCACGCCGCCGCCTGGCCCTGCAACGGGCGACGGCTGAACACTCGACCCCAGCCGCCTGGCAGGAGCGCCAAGCGCCGACCACCGCCGTGGAGCTGCGCCTGGGCCAGCGCCTGGAGCGGCAGGACGATGGATCCCTGGCCGTGGTGACCCTGACCCAGGCTCGCACGCGCCGCCGTCGCCTGGACGCGCGGCTGTGGGACAGTTTCACCGCCGAGGAGCAGGCGGCCGCCGAGTGCATCTGGTACGCCTTTTCCGCCATCGCGCGTGGCATGGGCCTGGCCTCCTGCGCGCTGGCGCGCGAGCGGGTGGATGGCACCCCGGCTGACGGCGAGGGCGCGCGGCGCCTGGTGGACCTCTATTTCCGCTGGGCGCGCTGGTGCACCGCCGAGGGTGTGGAGCATGCCACCATCATGGATGTGCTGGGCTATGGCCTGGGCTGTGCCGAAACCGACCGCAAGCGCCGCCGACGCAAGGGCCACAGCCGCGCCCAGATTGCCGCCGGCCTGGCCCTCTACTGCCGCCTGCGCGGCTGGCCGGTACGGCGGGGGTGAAGGGGTAGGCGGGGTTGAGAGCTCAGGATTCAGGGGGGCGCGAGAATATGTATCGTTCCATGATACATTTATGTTGACATCAGGAATGTATCACGCAATGATACAGAAAGATGGGAAGCCTGCATGATCCTCTCTTTCCGAGATAAAAAGACCGAGACTGTGGCACGCGGAAAAGTGCCGAAAGGGTTTCCCTCGGATTTGCTGCGACCAGCCATTCGTAAACTGACAATGCTTGAACATGCATTGTCCTTGAATGACCTTCGCTCCCCGCCAGGTAACAGGCTGGAAGCTTTGGTTGGTAGCCGAAAGGGGCAGCATTCAATCCGCATCAATGAGCAATGGCGGATATGTTTTATATGGACAGACGCCGGCGCAGAAAGTGTCGAGATTGTCGATTATCATTAAGCCGATAGGACCAATTGATGACCAGTATCTTGCCCCCCGTTCATCCCGGTGAAATTCTGCGTGAAGAATATCTGGTTCCCCTGGCGTTGTCCGCCGGCGCCTTGGCGAAGCGGTTGGGCGTGCCGCGCACGCGCATCGAACGCCTGGTCAAACAGGAAACACCGGTTACGCCGGATACGGCCCTTCGTCTCGCACGCTTTTTCCGCACAAGCCCGGAATTCTGGATGAACATGCAGGCCGCCTATGACCTGAAAGTTGAGGCGGAGAAGAAGAAGCAGGAGTTGGCAACTATAGAGTCCTTCGAGGCGGCGTGAAGCCTTTCGCCCTGTGGAACTGCCAGTCAGCCGCGTTCAAGGCGATTCAACCCTTCAAGCGATATTCAATCACAAATCATGTTGCTGCTCTCCGGACTCAGTCAAAGCTGACCGGGCGTGCAGGAGTCTTGTCGCGCACCTTCTCAAGGGTCGCAAATTCTTCATCGTTCAGTTGTGCCGGACGGCCGCTATCTGTCAGAAGCGAGTGAGAGCCTGTCCCTCCCAAAATCTCCCGACTTAGCTCGATAAACGCTTCTGCCGCGGGACTGGGGGGCCAGTTGGTGGTCTGGGCCAGGGCGATGCGACTTGGGGGCAGGAGGTCGGTGAGTGCCAGGCGGTGCAAGCGGCGACCGTCATAGGCCAGGTTGTGCGGCAGGTCGGTGGCCAGCAGGCCAACGCCCAGGCCGTTGGCCACCAGCGATCGCAGCATTTCGATCGAGCTGGTTTCCTGTCCGATGCGCGGGCTGAGTCCCTGCGTCTGGAAGAGCGAAAGGAAATAGCCGCGGCTGTGCGGCAGGTTGATCAGCACCAGTGGATCCTTGGCCAGCTCTGACAGGGACACGGCGTCTCGCCCTGACAGGCGATGGTCGGCGGGCACCAGGGCATGCGGTTGCACATCACGCAGGTGGACCAGTTCGATCTCGCTGGGTAGGCCCACGTCATAGACCAGCGCCAGGTCGATACGCCCGCGGTGTAGGTCCTGCAGCAAACCGCTGAGGTCGTCCTCAACCAGGGTGACACGGGCTCCAGGGTGGCGTTCGGTGAAGGCGCGCACCAGACCGGGTGCATGGAGTGGCCCCAGCGTCGAGAAGACACCCAGTGTCAGCTGGAAAGGTGTCGCATCTGCGTCCTCGGCTGAAAGGGTTTGGCGCGCCTGACGCAATAGCAGGCGCAGTTCCTCAACCTTTCTTCGCCCAAACGATGTTGGCTGCATGCCTTGGCCCGCCAGGCGCAGGAAGAGCGGCGCTCCGAAGTGGGCCTCGATCCGCGACACGGTCAAAGAGATGGAAGGCTGCGAAACGTTGAGCTGCCGTGCTGCCGCTGAAGTCGAACCGCTGTCGGCCACGGCCAGCAGGTATTCGATCTGACGAAAGCTGAAGGGTATAGGTTCCATTAATGACTATTATGACAAACTATTATTTCTTGGCATAGCCCTGTGGTCACTAAGCTGCCCTGATCGAATGAAGGAGCAGCCCATGGAAAAGACATCTCAGCCTCTGCAGGGTGTAAAAGTCCTGGATTTCACGCGGGTCCTTGCTGGGCCCTATGCCACGGCCCTGATGGCTGATCTTGGCGCCGAGGTGATCAAGGTGGAGAGCCCCACCGGCGACGAGTATCGCCAGGTGGGTCCTTTCAAGGGCAGCGAGAGCGCCCTGTTCCAGACGGTGAACCGTGGCAAGCGCTCCATCGTCCTGGATCTGAAGAACCCTGAGGACCTGGAGGTGGCACGGGCCCTGGCCGCCCAGTCCGACGTTCTGGTGGAGAACTTCCGTCCCGGCGTGATGGCCAAGCTGGGCCTGGATGCGCCGACGCTGCAGGCCGATAACCCGGGCCTGGTCTATGCCTCGATTTCCGGTTTCGGGCAGAGTGGGCCCAACGCCACACGCCCGGCCTATGACATTATCGTGCAGGCGATGAGCGGTCTGATGGACCAGACCGGCGAACCCGATGGACCGCCCACAATGATCGGCGAATCCCTGGGCGACGTCTCAGGTGGGTTGTTCGCCGCCTGGGGCATCATGGTGGCCTTGTTCGAGCGTACGCGTACGGGCCGCGGCCGCGTGGTGGACCTGGCCATGTTCGACGCCCTGCTGTCCATGATGCCCACTGCCGGCGCGCGGGTGCTGGTGGGCGGAGAGACGCCACAGCGCACGGGCAACCGTCATGCCCTCTCGGCGCCTTTCGGTGTCTATCCCGCCGGGGGCGGGCACTTTGCCGTGGCGGTCCTGAACGATCCCCTCTTCGCACGTTTCTGCAAGGCATTGGAACGGCCGGACCTGCTGGAGGATCCGCGCCTGGCCGGCGACGAGGCGCGGCGCCGGAACGAGCCTCTGTTGGAGGCCGCCATCATCGCCTGGGCGGAGGAGCTGAGTGCCAGCGAGGCCGTGCAGCGCCTGTGGGATGCCGGCGTTCCGGCATCCGAGATCTACAGTGCGAAGGAGGCCTTCGCCAGTAACCAGGCAAGAGCCCGCGGGTTGGCTGTACGCGCGCAGCACGCAAATCTGGGTGAACTGCAGTTGCCGGAACAGCCTGTGCACTTCTCGGGTGTGGAACGCGGCCAGGTACGGCCAGCGCCAGGTCTGGACGAGCATGGGGCCGAGATCCGCAGGGAACTTGATGACACGAAGAAAGGAGCCCGGGCATGATGGACTGGAGCGAGGAAGAGGTCGCCGTCCTGGACCAGATCGAGCGCTTCGCACGCGAAGTGCTGGCGCCGGCCGCGGCTGCGTTGGACGAGGAGGCGCGCTTTGCGACCTGTCACCTGCCGGCCATGGCGAACCTGGGCCTGATGGGGCTCAACTTGCCGGAGGAGCATGGCGGTCTGGGCCTCTCCGGTCCGGCACTTTATCGTGCGGTGGAGCTGGTGGCCGGAGCTTGCGGTTCCACGGCCTCCCTGCTGACGGCGCATTTCCTGGCCACCGACTCGCTGCAGATCGGCGGAGACCAGGCCTTGAGGGCCCGCTTTTTGCCGGCGGCCTGTAAGGGTGCCCTGGGCGCTTTCGCCCTGACCGAGCCCCAGGCCGGCTCGAACCCCGCCGACATGAGCAGCACAGCCACGGCAGAGCCTGGCGGCTATCGCCTGCGCGGCAGCAAGTGCTTCATCTCCAACGCCGGGGCTGCGGACTTCATCGTGATCTTTGCCAAGACCGACTCCGCGGCCGGGGCTCGGGGCATCAGCGCCTTCGTGGTCGAACCGGCGAAGACGCCGGGCCTGGAGGTCGCCCCGCACGAGAAGACCATGGGCCTGAAGGGCGGGCATGTCTTTGGCCTGTCCCTCGACTGCTTCGTGCCGGAAGAAAATCGCCTGGGTGCGGAGGGAACGGGTTTCCGAACTGCCATGAAGGTGCTGGACAACGGCCGGATCGAAGTCGCGGCCCAGGCCACTGGCATTGCGTGCGCGGCCCAGGATGCGGCCATCGTCTATGCGCGGGAACGACAGGTTGGGGGGCAGCCCATCGCTGATTTTCAGGGTCTGCAGTGGATGCTGGCCGACAACGCCAACGACCTGGCCGCTGCTCGCGCCCTGGGCTTGCAGGCGGCGCGCCTGCGCGGCAGCGGAGAACGCTACTCCAGCGAGTCGGCGCACGCCAAGCTGTTTGCTTCGGAAGCCGCCTGGCGCATCGCTGACCGCGCGCTGCAGATCCATGGTGGCTATGGTTATTGTCGGGATTTCCCCCTGGAACGCTATCTCCGCGACCTGCGAATCTTCCGCATCTATGAAGGCAGTTCGGAGATTCAGCGCAACATCATCGCGCGCGAGCTCTTGCGGTAGGCCTGGGGCATCCGGCTAGGATGGCGCAGGGGCCGCCAGTTTCAGGCGGCCCCAATCCATGCCTAGGTCAGGAGGCGTTGGAGGAAGGCCGGCTGGCCTTGTCCTTGGATTTGCAGTGGCCGAAGACGCGGCAGACCATCCGGGTCAGCGCATTACCGCGGCGGCCGCCGGTCTCTCTCGGGGCGGCAGCGCCGCCTTCGCTTTCCCATTTGCCGACCTCCTCTTTCTCCGGCGGAGAGGTGGAGGAGGTTTTGGATGTGGTCTTTCGGGAGGTCATGGTGGATATCCTTGTTCTTTGTGACCCAGCGCTCCTGTTTGATCAGGCGCGCCGCTGGTCAGCGTGCAGTGGGGGTCTTGCGGCTTGCAGCGGTCGGGTTGGCCTTGTGCTGTCCGCCGAAGGGCGGAGTGGCGGCTGGCGGCACCTTCTGCTGCTTGGGTTTCTTCGCTTCGCGGCTGCTGCGTTTCTGGCCTTTGGCCATGGGGATATCCTTTCATGGAAGCTGCGCGCAGGCCTGGCCCGCGGCGCGGGGTGTGGGATGGGGGCTGTCGGTTGCGGCCGGTCAGTCGCGCGCCTGGTCATGGGCCAGGGCGGCCAGCAGGTCGAGGTAGTCGATCGGTACAGTCTCTCTAGGCTTGCGCCCGGAGCTTGTGGCCGGCAGGTGGATGAAGGTGGCGAGGCGCCGGCGGGCCACCCAGGTCGTGCCCTGGATCTCGTCCTCGTCTTCCTCGATGGTGTAATCGCCCGCCGGCTGGATGCCGTCGAGGCCATTGAGGGAGAAGGGGGCGGAAAAGTGAACGACCGTCTGTTTCGTTTGCGCTGGCATGGTCGAGTCCTTCGCCCGGGCGCACCGCAAACGGCTGCTGTCCGGGCCTGTCTCAAGGGATGCGGGGAAGGAGCGGCGGGTCGTGTCTCTGACATCGCGAGACGCCGGACCTCTGGCCTGCATATCAAATACAAAACTACAGAGTGAATGTGGTTTAATTGAGGCTTTCTGAACCAAGGTCACGGCGGCCGGAATCCCGCTTTCTATGGCTTTCTGCAGCGGGCGAAACAGGAAACTCAGGGCCGAGGCTTACTCCTTCTCTCGAAGCCCGGATGATGCCTCCCCGCAGTCTCTCCGGTCTGTCGCGGGAGGGAAGAGGCGACAGGCAAGGGACTGCCAACGCTCAACTCATGATGACCTGCTCCGGGGCTCGGCGGGGGCTCAGGCGAGCGGTGCTCTCGGCCTGGCCCAGGCGGAACAGGAAGGTCGGCCGCCAGGCGGAGGTCCCGGTGATCTCCGCCAGCCTTTCGGCGGTGCGGGGCGGTAGGTCCAGCTGCGCCTCGCGGTCCACCATCTCGGCCGGTTGGTTGAGCGGTTGCGCGGCCAGCTCGCGCGCCGTCGCCCAGAGATGCAGCCGCTGCCACAAGCGGCCTGCGTCCAGGGCGGTGGGCCGGTCGTAGAGATCGCGGACGGCGATCATGCCGAGCAGGGGCGCGGTGGCGACATGGACATCGCGCGTGCCCTCGAGCCACTGCCGGTCGGCCTCTTCGTCGGATGGCGCCGGCAGGATCTTGGCGGCGGCGTTGAGCAGCGGTGGCAGGCCCACGGTATCCAGGGTCACACCGTCCCGCCGTTCCTGGACGGCTTTCCAGTCGAAGCGGAACCAGGCGGCGCTGTCTCGCGCCATCTGCCGATCGGCGATGATGGCCTCGGTGCTGGAGACAATCAGCCTGCCGAGCGCCTCCATCCGGTCCCCGGGCGCGAACAGGAAAAGGCGCAGCGGGCCGCTGTCGGGGGCGAAGGCCTGCAGCTCCCGCTTCAGGTCCGCCGGCAGCGGCTGGCCGTCATAGGCGCCGCGGTGGGTATGGCGCGCGGGGATCGTGCGGTACAGCTCGCTCTCCCGCGGCTCGCCCGGCGTCAGGCGTATCCGGGCGGCCGGTGCTTTGCCTCCTTCGGAATCCAGCGTCATCCGCCCGGGGGGTGCCGCCACCTCGGCCTGCAGGCCCTGGGCCGCGGCGGCCTGGAGCATGTTCTCGAGCGCGCAGCCGAGGGAGAGCGTCTGTTCCCGGCGAAAGGGATCGAAGCTGCCCAGGTGGCGTTCGGGGTCGGCATGCAGCGCGATGGCCCCATCCTCGATGTGGAAGCGCCAGGGCTGGGTGTTGTGGGCGTTGGAGGCCAGGATGCCGGCGTGGACGAGGGCTTGCGGCTCCCGGGGTGTGGCCTCCGCGGCCGCTGCCCGCCAGGAATGCCAGGGTTCATAGGCCGCTCCTTGGCCGACGGAGAAGACACCGTTGGTCCAGCTGCGCCAGGCGAGGCCGCCGGCGCCGCCCGCGGCCAGACCGCCCAAGGTGCCGGCCAGAACCTGACGACGAGTAAAGGCGTGGCTCATGATCTGTCCTCCCTTTGGCGTGCGCGTTGCTCCGTTTCCTCCCAGTCGGGACTCGGCAATTCGGTGGGAGTGGGCAGCTCGGCGGTGGCGAGCATCCGCGCGGCGCTGTCGCAGAGCGTGGCCCAGCCGGCGTCCGAGTGCAGATTGAGGCCGTTGAAGTGGCCCAGTCGGCGGCCCCGGGCGGCCAGGTAGTTGGCGGCCGCGCCGAGCAGGGCGAACATGGGCCCGACCTGGCGCATCAGCTCTGGGGCGGGCACCTCGAAGCGCGCCGCCAGGCTGCGCATCAGCGCCAAGCTGCGCTCCTCGCGCACGCTTTCGAGCGCGATGGTCAATTCGTTGCGTTCGGCCGTTTCCCAGGCCAGTACCTCAAGTGTCACCGGATGGTGACGAAGGAAGGTGACGTGGCGTTCGAAGATGCGGGCAAGCGCGTTCGGCAAGGCTTCGGCCTCGCCGGGCCGGGGCAGCGGCTCGGTCAGCAGGCTATCGACCTGCCACCAGAAGTCACCCTCTTCGGCATAGGCGGCCAGAAGACCGGGTAGCCCCTCGAAATAGCGATAGATAAGCACCTTGTCGACACCGGCCCGCCGGGCCAGTGCATTGACGCCCAGCGCGCCGAAGCCGTCCTCAAGGATGACCGAGTCCACGGCCTGGAGCAGTCGGACCTTGGTGGTCTCCGCATCGCGTTGGGGTGCTGTGTTCATGCCGGAAGTTCTTATGTCACCTTATAGTGACATAACCGTAAGTCACCAGATGGTGACACGTCAAGCATGAGTAAGGTGCACCCGCCCCCTACGCCAACCGTTCCAGGAGGCCGGCGAGGACGCGGCAGCGGGGCTCCAGGGAGCTGACCAGCAGGTGTTCCTCGTGGGTGTGCGGGCCGCCGCCGCAGACGCCCAGGCCGTCCAGGGTGGGGATTTCCAGGGCGCCGGTGAAGTTGCCGTCGCTGCCGCCGCCGAACTGCCCGTGCTCCAGGATCAGCCCCTGTTCGGCGGCAATCGCGCGCGCCGTTTCATAGAGGTTGAGGGTGCCCGCGTGCGGCTTGAACAGCGGGCGCACCGGGCCTTCCTCGACCTCGATGTGGCGGTCTTTGCTCTGCTCGGCCAGGCCCAGGACGCGGGCGCGTACCTCCTCCATGTCGGCCTCGGTGGGGGCGACGCAGAGCAGCTGGGCCGTGCACTCGATGGGCATGACGTTGGCGAAGGTGCCGCCATGGATGACGCCCACGGAGTAGGTCACGCCGCGATCGAAGTCGGACCAGGACTCCACCTGCTGGATCACCCGGGCCATCTGGCTGATGGCGCTGCGCCCGGCGCGGTTGTCGGCGCCGGCGTGGGCCGGCCGGCCGTGACAGCGCAGCAGGAAGCGCAGGAAGGCATGGCGGCCGGTCACCAGCTTGCCTTCGCGCGAGGGCTCGGGCACCAGGACGTGGCGGTGTCGCTGCGCCTCGGCCTCGATCAGCGGGCGCGAGCTGGGCGTGCCCACCTCTTCGTCGGGAATGACCATGACGGTGACAGGCAGCTTCGGGCGCCCGCCGTCGCGCAGCACCTGGCGCAGGGCGTGGACGGCCAGGTAGAGGCCGCCCTTCATGTCGAAGATGCCGGGGCCATAGACCCGGTCGCCCGCGCGCCGGATGGGCAGGGGGCCGTCCAGCGTGCCCTCGGGATGCACCGTGTCCACATGCCCCAGGATCAGGATGCCCGGCCCCTCGTGCTGGCCCGGAAAGCGCGCCAGCAGCACGTCGCCAAAGCCCTGGTCCTGGTCGACGCGCTCGATGGCGCCGCCCAGGGCGCGCAACTCGTTCTCCACCTTGTCGACCATGCGATTGACGGCGTCGCGGTCGTAGCTGGGGCTTTCGATGGCCACCCACTCCAGCAGGCCGTCCAGGATGCTCTCGGGATTGAAGGCGTTCGACAGGGGGGCAGGGGATTGGGTCATCTGCGGCTCGGTCTTCCGTTTGTTGTCAGGCTGCTGCGGATTATGCGGCTCCAGGCGCGCTCTGCAATCCCGGGCTGACCGATCCGGTTGCGATTTGCTGGCCAAGACGTGAGAGTAAGGATCAGAAAAAGGCAAGGAGGCTCGGCCATGAAACCTGCAATCGTCGGCTGGGGGCACACCCCCTTTGGCGCCCACAAGGACCAGGACCTGGAAGACCTGATCCGCAGTGCCGCGCGGGAGGCCCTGGAGAGCGCGGGGGTTTCGGGTGCGGACGTGGACGGCATCTGGCTGGGGCACTTCAACGCCGGCATGGTGGACGAGGCCTTCCCCGCCTCGCTGGTGCTGGCGGCCGACGAGGGCCTGCGCTTCACGCCGGCCACACGCTGCGAGAACGCCTGTGCCTCTGGCTCGGCGGCCATCTACTCCGCGCTCAACGCCATCCAGAGCGGCGTGGCGCGGATCGCCCTGGTGGTCGGCGTCGAGAAGATGACGCACCTGGACACGCCGGGCGTGACCCAGGCCCTGGCCCGCGCCTCGTACCAGCGGGAGGAAGCGGGCCAGAGCTTCCCGCAGATCTTCGCCAACCTGGCCCGGCAGTACGCCCAGCGCTTCGGCGATCCCTCCGAGGCCCTGGCGCGGATCGCGGTCAAGAACCACGCCAACGCCCTGTCCAATCCCCTGGCCCAACTGCAGAAGGAGCTGAGCTTCGAGTTCTGCAATAGGGTCTCCGAGAAGAACCCCATGATCGCCGAACCCCTGCGCATGACGGACTGCTCGCTGATTTCCGATGGCGCGGCGGCCCTGGTGATCGCGCAGCCGGAGGTGGCGGCGGATTTCAAGCGCGCGATCGCCTTCCGCGCCACGGCCCAGGTCAGCGATTTCCTGCCCATGTCCCGGCGCGAGATGACCGAGCTGCCGGGGCCGCGCCGCGCCTTCCAGAGCGCCTTCGACAGGGCCGGCATCCAGGTGCACGACCTGGACTTCGCCGAGGTCCACGACTGCTTCACCATCGCCGAGCTGATGATCTATGAGGCCATGGGCCTGGCCGAACCGGGCCAGGGCGCGCGCCTGCTGGAGGAGGGCCAGGTCCTGAAGGGCGGCCGGCTGCCGGTCAACCTGTCGGGCGGGCTGAAGGCCAAGGGCCATCCCGTGGGCGCCACGGGCGTCTCCATGCATGTCCTGGCGGCGCGTCAGCTGGCCGGCGCCGCCGGCGAGATGCAGGTGCCGGGCGCCGAGCTGGGCGCCGTCTTCAACATGGGCGGCAGCGGGGTTGCCAACTACTGCTCGGTGCTGGAGGCGCGTCGATGAACCCTGCGGAGTGGCTGGCCCGCACGGCGCGCGCCCATCCCCGGGCGCCGGCCCTGTTCCACGGCGCGCGGCAGATTGCCGACTATGGCGCCTTCGCGCGGCAGAGCGCGGCCCTGGGCGCGGCGCTGCAGGCGCGCGGCATCGGCCCCGGCGACCGGGTGGCCGTGGTGCTGCCGAACTGTCCGGACTATCTGCCGATTCTCTATGGCATCTGGTACGCCGGGGCGACGGCGGTGCCCATAAATGCCAAGCTGCACGCCAAGGAGGTGGACTGGATCCTGGACAATGCCGGGGCCAGGCTGGTTTTCCTGTCCTCTGCCGGCGCGTTCCGCGCGGCGGGCGGCCTGACTGGCGCGCTGGAGGTGATCGAGGTGAGCGCCGCGGGCTTTGCGGCGCTCTACGATACGCCGCCGATGGACTGGCCCGTGCCCCTGCCGCCCGAGCAGACCGCCTGGATCTTCTATACCTCCGGCACCACGGGGCGGCCCAAGGGGGCGATGCTGACTGGCGGCAACCTGATGGCCATGTCGCTCAGCTATCAGCTGGACGTGGATGCGGTTCAGCCCGAGGACGCGATCGTCTATGCCACGCCCATGTCGCACGGCGCCGGTCTCTACAACTTCGTCCATGTGCTGCGCGGCGCGCGCCATGTCATTCCGGAAAGCGGCGGTTTCGATGCGGCCGAGGTCCTGGACCTGGCGCCGCGCATCGGCAACATCTCCATGTTTGCGGCCCCCACCGTGGTCAAGCGCCTGACCGAGGAGGCCCAGCGTCGGGGTGTAGACGGAGAAGGGATCAAGACCATCATCTATGGCGGCGGGCCCATGTACGTCGCCGATATTCAGCAGGCGCTGCAGGTCTTCGGGCCCCTTTTCGTGCAGATCTATGGCCAGGGCGAAAGCCCCATGTGCATCACGGCCCTGTCGCGCAGCGAAGTGGCCGACAGCGCCCATCCCGACTGGACGCGGCGCCTGGCCTCGGTTGGCCGGGCGCAGAGCGTGGTGGAGGTGCGCGTCGTGGACGACCAGGGGCGTGACCGGCCCGCCGGCGAAGTGGGCGAGGTGGTGGTGCGCGGCGCCTCGGTCATGCAGGGCTATCTGGACAATCCCGAGGCCAACGCCAAGTCCCTGCGCGACGGCTGGCTGTGGACCGGCGACCTGGGGCAGCTGGACGAACAGGGCTATCTGACCCTGCACGACCGCGCCAAGGACCTGGTGATCTCGGGCGGGACCAACATCTATCCGCGCGAGGTGGAAGAGGCCCTGCTGACCCACGCAGCGGTGCGGGAAGTGGCCGTGGTGGGCGCGCCCGACCCCGAGTGGGGCGAGATCGTCGTGGCCTTCGTCGTGGCCGCCGACGGCGCCTGGCCCGAGCCGTCCGCCCTGGACGCCGCCTGCAGCGCGGAGATCGCGCGTTTCAAGAAGCCCAAGAAGTACGTCTTTGTGGAAGAGCTGCCCAAGAACAACTACGGCAAGGTCCTGAAGACCGAACTGCGCGCGCAGCTTCAGGGCGCAGAAGAGAAGCAGGATGCCTGAGGCGTGGGCTTGAAAGGTTGATCGCCTACGCCGTCTCCAGCGTCCGCGGTTTGATCTGCAGATCGATATCCAGGTCGGCGGCCGTGGCCATGTTGACGAGGGAGTCCAGCCCAAACTGTTCGATTTTCCCGCGCATGAGATCGGATACACGGGGCTGGGTCACGCCCAGCAACCTGGCGGCCTGGGACTGGGTGAGGCCAGTGCGGACAATATGATCCTTAATGGCCATCATCAGCGCCGATCGCAGCTTCATGTTCGCGGCCTGCTCCAGAGTGTCTTCGATGGCATCCCACACAGATGTGAAACGTTCGCTGTTCATTTGTATACCTTTTCGAGGAGATAGGCTGGTTGGCTCGAATGAGCGGCAGCGGTCTCCAGTGCTTTGCCCTGATCCTCGGCAGAGAGCTCGAAGATCGCCTTACCTATTGGCCCCGGTTTCATTTGCGGCGGCTTCACTCACGGCCTTGGCCATCCAGGTGGGCAGCAGGGGGCGTGCCGACGTCAGGGCCTGCCACTCGGTTTCGGGCAGGGTTTTACGGAGCTTCGCGAAAGCCTGTCGCGCATGCCGTTCGCCCAGCCACGCGACCGCCCGAATGGCATCGCCGGCCGGCCGGCTTTTCAAGGCCATCTGCCAGTGCGGCACATGTCGGATCTCCAACGTCTGGGCACCGAGGCTCAGGCGCTTTCCGCGCCCCGATGTGACGAAGCATTGCTGAACGGGGACCTGGCTGGTCAGGCCAAGGGCATTCGCAGCGGCCGCGCCATGCGCGGCGATGCTTTCGCCGCCTGTGGCGGCCAGGGCCTCGATGACCCTTTTGGCGGAGGGCGGGCGGGCTCCGAAGCGGCTTTTGACAGGGACGACATAGGCGCCGCGGGCAATGCGCATCAAATGCCCGCTCCGAACTAGACGCGAGAGTGCCTGGTCCACTGCCGCCCGGCTGCCCAGGTGCAGCATGCCCCTGGCCGTGATGACGGTGCCCTCAGGTTGTTTCCTGGCTTCGTTCAGTATGTTTTCGGCTATCGATATCATGGTCGTTTCTACAGTTGTCAGAAACATATTAAATTTTCTGACAACATACAAGCAGCTGGACGATTGCGCGCTGATCGTGGCGCGCTTCATCGCGTGTCAGCGCCCTGTCCAGACCGTGTGCAAAGCAAATGAGTGAGGCAACTGGCCGGTGGCTTACGCCGTCTCCAGCGTCCGCGGTTTGATCTGCAAATCGATCTCCAGGTCGGCGGCCGTGGCCATGTTGACGAGGGACTCCAGCCCGAACGGCTCGCTCTTCCCGCGCATGAGGTCCGACACACGTGATTGGGTCACGCCCAGCAGCCTGGCGGCCTGGGATTGGGTGAGGTCCGCGCGGACAATGTGATCCTTGATTGCCATCATCAGCGTCGATCGCAGCTTCATGTTTGCGGCCTGCTCCGGGGTATCCTCGATGGCATCCCACACAGACGTGAAGTGTTCGCTGTTCATCTCTATACCTTACTATGGAGCTAGACAGACTGGGCTGATTATTCCTTGCTATCCAACTTGGCAGGTTCTGGCGAGCTGCCTTTGTCCACTGCTGACCATGGCTTCGCGCAAGATGCTATCGACTGTCGTGCCTGATAGTTACAGAGGGTCATCCAGCGTTCCCACCAGATGCGCGGAGTCCACATGACCTAGGACCAGGATACCCGAAAGGTATGTGTCTAACTAAATGTTTTGTTACTAAGCTCCTCAGCAATAGCTTCAATGTCGCTGAATTTGTCTAGATCAATATTGAAGTCCTTGACGAGGTTGAAGTATCGATGTCCAAGCATGCCGCCAGAGGATGCCTTATTTAAATTTGCTTCAAAGAAGCTTTCCACAACATAGAATCTGTGTGGCTCTTGGGCAAAATCAGGATAGTAGTATGCTGCTCCGTCAATGGCGGCTTCGATTCTATAATGATCCTCGTCTTTTAATTCTCCAAATTCGTCATTTAGGACTTCGAGTCCTTTTCCGCCTCTTTGGCATATAGCAACTGCCTTGATTCTCCCTATGTGCGTTATGCACTTGTCCTTATAAGTCCCGATCAAGTGGGCTTGTGCCCATTTTGGGTTGCGAGATGCGGGTTCATAATAAACGCCATGTGTTATGTTCTCATGCCATGAGGTGCCGCAGAGAAAGGCGACCAGCTTTTCGTGTTGATCCGGCAGCAGGCCTTCATTGGCAATGAATGAGTGATAATCATTGAGAATATCTTCTAGTTCAGGTTCATCTTCACAGACTTCCTGAAGCCCGGACAGCAGTTCAGCGAAGGAAACAACGCTGAACTGGATTCCAAACTCTGCGGCGTTCGATTGAACACGCTTCAGAATTTCTTCAGGAAGCGCTTCCGGAGCCAATCCGACCAGAAAGGCAGAACCCTTCTTATGGCTATGCTCGTGTATCGATAGAAGGTGCGCGTCTAGCTGCTGTTCTGAGAGAGGACAATCAAGCTTGGCCTCCACGTATATATGGAAACTTGCCTGCTCAATAACGCAGTCAGGTACGCTGTATGCAGCCCTTCTCTGTTGCGTAAATCGCGGCCCTACCTCGATGACCTCCTCGCCAACCATTGAATTGAGAATCTGCTCAAGCTTGAAGGGGGAAAGACGATATACGTGCCGAAGCATCAGCAGAGTATTATTGGTGACGTGATTTTCTCGTTGTGAGTAGGTCTGGAAATGGTTGATATCTGTCATTTGAGGATGCCCCTTCTGGAGTGCTTATCGAAGGCAGTTAAAAAGTGGAATTGATTGGCTATTCAATGGATAGGGTCACAACGGTTAAATCGATCACCACTCCTTGATCTGCTGGTCTGCCTTCAAGGCAAGTCGTTTGGCGCTGAGGCCGGAGAAGACTGTTCCAGGGTCATTCCCAGGATCATCTACCGGCAGGGATGAGGAGGCCTCGGTGAAAAAGCGCGTGGAAGTGGCTTCGCCGCTGTCGATATAGGCCTGCTGCCACCAGTCGATGATCGTGTCGCTTGCCTGTGCAAGGCGCTCTGCTGCCGGCAGTTTCTCGCGCTTCTGGTTCTGGTTCACCTTTCTGTCCGAGGGCATGAGGTTCCAGAGGTCCTCGCAGGGCCAGGCCGACCAGGGCAGGCAGTGGTCGATGTCCAGAGACCTGGCCGACAGGCGCTTGCCACTCCACACGCAGTAAAGCCGGTTCTGCTCCAGCAGGGGTGCGGCAAGCCTCCGGGCATAGGCAACATTGCGCTCAGGGTCCGACCAGCGCAGGGCCTGAGCCAGGGTGTCGCGATCCAGCTGGCGTTCCTGCCGTTCGGCATAGGTGAACATCAATCGTTCCCATTCGTTGACGAGGGCCGGTTCGATCCAGGCATCATAACGGGCCAGCGCCCGCCAGAGATGCAGGGGCACCTGGATTTCTCCGAACTGCCGAAGATAGCTTTCCTCCAGGCGTAGCGTTTGCGGGGCGCTGCCGACGCGTCCGCGCCTTGCGACCAGAATGGGCCTGTCGGAGTCCGGCCAGGTCATGTAGTGCGCTGGCATCTGCTGGATCGTGGCGCTGGCTTCTTTCAGCGCCTGATGAAGTGCACTTGCCGTCGCCCCTGTGAATGTTGCGCCGGGGCGCAGGTCCAGGGGCGAAAGGTGACAGATGGCCTGATAGCCTTGCTTGGCAAACCCCAGCGCCTGTGTGCTGGCTCTGTTAAGGGGGGATTGGGGCAGGTCATTGTCGAGCAGCGGCTTGTAGAGTCTGAGCCAGATGAGTGCGATCAGCCCCAGCGGAACCGACACGGCCTCGTCACCGGCACTGCGGGCCATGCCCTGGGCACTGTCGGCGGCCCGCGCGACCGAACGCAACAGGCCCAGCTTGTAAGTGGCGGTCTTCAGATCGTTCAGGATGACGTGACGCAGTAGGGGTAGGGCGCCGGTGCCGTCATCGGGCAGCCGTAGCGCCATCTGGGTCCAGGTGATCTCACTGCGGCCCTGTCCGTCCGGGGCCGATTCCTCGTGTACCACCATAGCGCCATGGCTCTTGGCTAGGCGGTTAATCTCCTCGGCCGAGACCGGGTGCATCTGGCGTTCAGGTTCTGCTGGGCCATGCCGCAGGGTCAGGGCCAAGGTACCGCCAGGGCGCAGTAGGCCGAGCAGCTTGCGGAGGGCACGCTGGCGTTCATTCGGAGGAACATGCATCCAGACGGCGGAGAGCAGGATGAAATCGAAGGTCAAGCCGAGACGATAGACTGCATCAAGGCCAGGCAGGTAAGAGTCCACCCAGTGGATAAGTGCCTCCGGATGCAGGCGTTGCGCTTCGGCGCGCATGTCAGCCGAAGGCTCCGCTGCAACCACTTCATGGCCCAGGCCAGCCAGCCAGGCAGCGTCCCTGCCGGAGCCTGCGCCAACATCCAGGATGGTCCCTGGGGTTTTGGGCAGCAGGTCACTCAGACCAGTATGCAATAGCTCTGGCTGCAGGGCTTCGTAACGTGCGGTAAGATCCAACGCTGTACTGCCTTCGTAGTTTCGCCAAGCCTGATCTCCCTGTTCACCCAAGAATTAATTATCCTTAAATTTCTAGAATAAAAATAGAAAAAAATTACTATGTATTAGTATAAATTATATATACCTATCATCTTTTGTTTGTTTAAATACATGGTATTTATATTTACTATACCTCCTACCTACTACATCTATTCTTCCAGCAGTAAATATTTCATTATCTAAAAATGTAACATTATTATTAAGCATTTTACTAAATACAGGATCATATTTAACGCTTTGAATCAATTTTTGATCTGATGTCCATTTTCGTCTTACGGATTCATAAAATGGCAACCAGTACTCGCTATATAAGCCATTCTTCCTTAGCTCTTTCCTCCATTTCCATTTTGATAGTGGTATGTCTAATACATGGTTCTCTCTTAATAACCCAAAAATAGTAAAAATTATTGGATCAGGCATAACATCGTAATAATTTATATCAATATCTCGAATCTTAATGTTTAGGGATCCGCTTACAAATAGAACCCAACTGATTTCAAAATCCTTTGATTGATCAAAATATTGATGAAGATGGTAAATAATCCAACTTCTAATCTTCTCTACGTGTCTATCGTTTGAGAGGCATATATCTTTATTATTTATAATAAATTCAGCTACATGATTAGTACAAGATGGATAATCGCGTGAAAGCCGTAATAACCCATCTATTATTATAAAAAAATTATTATGAAAATTATTTAATTTTGATAATCTCCTACACGCCCAGTGTGCTGGTGCACCAGTATTGTATTTTTCACAAAGAAAAAGTGTTTTATCTATTAAATGAAGAATTTCTTTTTCTTGATAAAATATATTATTAGATACATTGATTAGATCAAACTCTAATTCCCACTCATCTCTATACAAAAATTTTGATTCTGTTATATAAGTTTTATCTTCATTTAATTGTAAGTTATAATCCCATAAAGATTTTCGTAAATTAGTTAAAGCATTTTCAGCGCTATCTTTATCATTAAAACCAATTAAAAAATCATCTACTAGTCTAATAATGTTTTTATTATTAGCATATTCTATGAAATTTTTATCATTCTCAACTCCATTCATTAGTATTTCTGCGATTATACGTGATAAATCAGGTCCTACAGGTATTCCAAAAGTTTCTCGTGATTGACATAATTGAAGTCCATTATCTATTTCGCTGGACCAATGCTTTTTTAGTCTTCTATCATTATTGCATAAATAGTTTTTTACTTTTTCTTTGCCTATGACAGCCCAGGGTATAGAGTGGGTATATGCTGTATAGAAGAATCTAGATATGTCTGCTTTTAATATGTATTTGTACTCAGAATATATTTCATTCTTCCTATTCTTCCATCCTTTAAAATCAAGTCCTTTAAAGGCCTTATTATTATTTATATCTTCTTCAAATATATAAAATGATGTATTATTCTTTTTTATTAATTCTTTAATATTTTTTCTGTTTTCCGTAACAACTATGGATAAATTTAATTGAGAGAGAGGGTGAACTAAAGCTAAGTTTCTTCTACCGTAATTAGGCTTTGGTGATGTAAATGTATTATATTTTGTAACTTTCTTAAGTAACGATTTTCTATTCTTCTTTAAATACTTAAAGTTATTTTTGCAATAATCAGAAAAATATTTTGTTGTGATTATTGGAGGTATTTCAGAGGGTAGATAGCCACTCCTTATTAGAGCATAAAGAAAATTTGCTTGGGGTGATGATCGACGCGATGACATTTTCAACCGATTCGCAAATATTTACTCGATTCTCGGCATCATACGAATAACCACCCAAGGCTGTAAATGGTAAACGCGACAATTTTAGCTTAGTTGGATTGCCCTTGACAGCCGGGGCATGTTCCGGTTATGTTCACGCATCATCGAAAAGTTTGAGCGGAACCCGCGGCCCCTGGGGCGGCGGGTTTTTTCGTGGGGAAAGGCCGATGGCTGCGGACGGGGAAGATGAAGTCGAGGACTGGCGCGAGCGGCTCTGTCGCCGGCTGGCGGCGGGGGAGGTGCTGGGGCAGCTCTGCGGGCGGCGTGGCATTCCCGAGCGCGGGGCGGTGCTGGCCGCGCTGGCGGGTGAGCCGGAGTTGGCGCGGCGCTTCGCCCTGGCCCTGCAGCTTCAGCGCCAGCAGTGGGCCGAGGAGATCCTGGAGATTGCGGACGGCAGCGAGCCGGCGGACCCGGAGGGCGACGGGCGCCTGGCGCTGAGCCATGCCCGCCTGCGCATGGAGGCGCGGCGCTGGGTGCAGGAGATGACGCGCCGGGCGGCGGCCTTGCCTGCTGAGGGTGCGGCGTCGGACGGTTCTGGAAAGAGGAACGTTGCGGGAGATACAGCGGATGGGGGCGCCGAACGGGCGGAGGCCCTGCTGACCGCGGCCCAGCTGGACCGCTCCGAGCGGGCCTTTCTGCGCCGCCTGCTGAACAAGCGGCTGGCCCGGAACGAACGGCGCCCCACAAAAGAACGACGCCCCGGGGTGTGATGCCCCGGGGCGCCGCTGTTTCGGACCTTGATGTCAGCGCCCTTTGGGCGCCGTCATGTCAGGCCTCATCTTCTTCCATGGGGTTGAAGATTTCGTGGTTCTCCTCGCCCTCGACGATCAGGTGGCCGGCCAGGCCGCGCTCGGCGCGCGACAGGGCGTGGTCCACCAGCACATAGGTGCCCGGCACCTGGGTGGTGAACTCGGTCATGATGGCGCCGCCCGCCGGCACGGTGGCCGTCTGCACGTTTTCCAGCGGCGGGCTGGTCAGCGCGCCATAGGGATAGACGCGGTCGAAGATCTCGCCGATCACGTGGAAGGAGGCGGAGTAGTTCGGGCCGCCGGAGCCATAGAAGATGCGCACCGACTCGCCCACCTGGGCCTTCAGGGGGTAGTGGTCGGTCAGTGCGCCCACGTGGCCGTTCATCACGAAGTATTCCGGCCGCTCGTTGAGCAGCTTCTCGTAGCTTTCGGTCAGGAGGCCCGAGGTGCCGAAGGATTCCTCGGTATAGATTTCGCCCTGCATGACATAGAACTCGTGGTCCACGGGAGGCAGGCCCTCCTCGGGCTCGACCAGGATCATGCCGTACATGCCGTTGGCGATGTGCAGCGCCACCGGCGGCACGGCGCAGTGATAGACATAGATGCCGGGATTGAGCGCCTTGAAGCTGAACTTCTTGGTTTCGCCCGGGCCCGCCGTGGTGGCCTCGGCGCCGCCGCCGGGACCGGTCGCGGCGTGGAAGTCCACGTTGTGCATCATCCAGCTGTCGTCGGCGTTCTTCAGGGTCACTTCGACCGTGTCGCCGACGCGCACCCGGATGATGGGGCCGGGCACCGTGCCGTTGAAGGTCCAGAAGCGGAAGGTGCTGTTGTTCGACAGATGGGCTTCCAGCTCGATGGTCTCTAGCTCGACCTGGACGGTGGCCGGTTCGCTGCGCTCGATGGGCGGTGGCACGTTCGCCGGGTTCTCGGCAATGTCCGCCATGTCGGGGTGTGCGGGGTTCACCGAATAGAGACGGTTGCTCATGGTGCCGCTGTGGTCGTGCTCGGCCAGTTGGACCTGGCCGGCCTTCTGGGCCAGGGCCGGTGGCGCGCCGATCAGCGTGCCCAGGCCCAGGCCGGCGGAGCCGGCGAGCAGTCCCCGGCGGCTGATGCCGCCGCGTGTGGGCGTGGCGTCCGCCGGGTCCGTCGAGGCCTCCTGTGCGGTGTGGTCCTTGGCGGTGCGGGCATTGCTCTGAGACATGATGCCTCCTTTGGGTGCAGATTATGAGAGGCCTGGCCCCTGCCGTGCGGGGCGGCCGGTTGCAGGCGGGAAAACCCGCCCGTGTTGCCGGTGCATCCGGCAATCATTCATCCAAAGGTTGGGATTTGACCGGCGACTGTCCAGCGATTCCGGCAGGGCAGGACCCAGGCAGATGCTGCCGGACGGTCCCTGAAGGCCGGAAATTCGGGAGAAACGAGCCCTCGCCGTGACAGGTCGCAAGCACTCCACTCTGGCTGAGGTGGCGGCCCTTCAGACTCCGGAGGCCGGCCTGGCGGCGCTGGACCGGCTGGAGGCGGCGGGTTCGCTGTCGGCCTTCATCGAGCTGGCCTGGCCGGTGCTGGAGCCGGGGCGGCGCTATCGCGGCAACTGGCACATCGATGCGCTCTGCCGCCACCTGGAGGCGGTCAGCCGGGGCGAGATCACGCGCCTGCTGATCAACGTGCCGCCGGGCACCATGAAATCTTTGACGGTCAGCGTCTTCTGGCCGGCCTGGGAATGGGGGCCGCTGGGCCGGCCCTGGCTGCGCGGCGTGCTGGCCAGCTATTCCCAGCGGCTGTCGATCCGCGACAACCTGCGCTGCCGCCGGCTGGTGGGCTCGGACTGGTACCGGGCGCGCTGGGGCGGCGCGGTGCAGCTGTCGCGCGAGCAGAACGCCAAGGCCCGGTTCGAGACCCGGGCCGGCGGCTTCCGCCTGGCCACCTCGGTGGGCGGGCTGGCCACCGGCGAGCGCGGCGACCGTTTTGTGATCGACGATCCGCACAACGTGCAGCAGACGGACTCGGACCGGGTGCGCGAGGCCACGCTGCGCTGGTTCCTGGAAACGGTGCCCACGCGCCTGAACGACCCGGCGCGCTCGGCCCTGGTGGTGGTGATGCAGCGGGTGCACGAGCGCGATGTCAGCGGCCTGATCCTGGCCCGCGCCCTGGACTACGAGCACCTGATGCTGCCCATGGAGTTCGAGCCCGACCGGCGCTGCGTCACCCGCCTGGGGCCGGCCGATCCGCGCCGGCGGGCGGGTGAGCTGCTGTGGCCGGAGCAGTTTCCGGCACGCAAGGTCGCGCGCCTGAAGGACACGCTGGGCAGCTACGCCGCCGCCGGCCAGCTGCAGCAGCGGCCGGCGCCGCGGGAAGGCGGACTGTTCCGCCGGGACTGGTTCGCTCTTGCCGGCGCCCTGCCGGCCGACTGCACCTCGGTACGCGGCTGGGACCTGGCGGCCACCAGAGCCAACGCCGGCAGCGACCCGGACTGGACCGTGGGCGTGAAGCTGAGCCGCTCGGCCGAGGGGATCTTCTACATCGAGGACATCCTGCGCCTGCGCGGCAGCGGCCTGGAGGTCGAGCGCGCCATCCTGACCTGCGCCCGGCAGGACGGGGCTGGCTGCCTGGTGGCCCTGCCCCAGGATCCGGGGCAGGCGGGCAAGGCCCAGGCGGCCTACTTGGTGCGCCGGCTGGCCGGTTTTCGCGTGAAGGCCAGCCCGGAAAGCGGCGACAAGGTCACGCGCGCCGCCCCGGTGGCCGCCCAGGCCGAGGCCGGGAACTTGCGCCTGATCCGCGGCGCCTGGAACGATGCATTTCTGGAGGAGGCGAGCTTGTTTCCCAACGGCGCCCACAAGGACCAGATCGACGCGCTGAGCCGCGCCTTCGCCGAACTGACCGCCGCCCGGCCGCCGCAGGTGTTCGCGTGATGGGGAGGGCAAGCTTGATTGGCCTGCCGCGCGCGCTTGCGGTAGGATCCTTCGTGAAGGAGAGCAGTCATGAAAGTCAGGCTGGAAAACGTCGGCAAGTCTAAGGTGGTGCGTCTGCCGGAAACCTTGACCCGGGACATGGGCCTGGGGAACGAGGTCGAGTTGCGGGTCGAAAACGGAGCCGTCATCCTGACGCCCTGCCGTGCTGTGCGCGAGGGCTGGAACACGGCTTTTGAGCGCATGGCTGCCAGCGGTGACGATGCGCCGCTGATTCCCGATGGGCTCGACAAGGACTTCGACGACAAGGCCTGGAGCTGGTGACACTGGGACGCTTCGTGCCAGTGACCTGAGGGTCGAACGACTCACTGAAAACTGAAGATTGCATAGCGCTGCGCCCGGCTTGGTCCGGGCGCAGGCGTCTCTGCGTGCTCGGGAGGGCTGTGAATGTGGCGTTGGCTGACGAAACGGCGGGCGGCGCCGGTGGCGGGACCACTTAGCAGTGGCGGGACGGGTTTCACCGGCCTGTTGCGCCAGGGGTCGGAGCTGGAGCTGCGGCCCATCCGCGGGCGGCGGCAGGCGCTGGAGGCCTATGCCGGCTGGGTCGCCGCGGCGGCCGGGGCGCTGGCCCAGGACGTGCGGGCCGCGCCCTGGGACCTTTGGCAAAGAAGCGGCCGCAAACAGCACTGGCGGCGGCTGGACGAGACGGAGATTCCGCCTCTGCTGTGCCGGCCCAACGCGCTGCAGACCTGGGGCGACCTGCTGGAGCTGACGCAGCTGCACCTGGACCTGACGGGCGAGGCCTTCTGGCACCTGGTGACGGAACAGGACGGGCGTGGCCGCGCGCGGGTCACGGGGCTGCAGATCCTCTATCCGCAGTGGATCGAGGGGCCGGTGCTGGACCGCGCCGGCCTGGAGCTGGCGGGCTGGTGCCTGCAGGTGCCGGGCCGGGCGCCACAGACCCTGCCGGCGCGCGACGTGATCTTCCTGCGCTATCCCCATCCGGCCGAGCCGCTGCGCGGCGCCTCGCCGGTGGAGGCCCTGGCCCTGTCGCACGAGCTGGACCAGCAGGCGCGGGCCTATGCCGGGGCGCTGCTGCGCAACCGGGCGACGCCGGAGCTGGTCATCACCAGCGCCGAGGAACTGACGAGCGAGCAGGCCGACCTGATCCGCGAGCGCTGGCTGGACCGCTATCGCGACCCGGCCAGCGGGCCGGCGGTGCTGGGCCGCGGCGGGCAGGTGCAGCAGCTGGGCGGGCAGCTGAAGGACCTGGCCTTCCTGGAGCTGGCGCAGCTGAGCCGCGACCAGGTCTTCGCCGTCTACAAGCTGCCGGCCAGCAAGGTGGGCCTGACCACCGACACCAACCGTGCCAATGCCGAGGCGGCGGATGCGACCTACAAGGAAAACGCCGTGCTGCCGCGCCTGCGCCGCATCGAGGAGGCGATCAATCATGCCCTGCTGCCCCGGCTGGCGGAGGCGGCGGAGGGGCCGGCAGAAGGGGGCCGGCTGTGGTTCGAATTCGAAAGCCCGGTGCGCGAGGACCGCGAGCACCTGCTGCGCCGGGCCGGGGAACTGCTGGCCAACGGGGCCATCACGCTGGACCGCTATCGCGAGCTGCTGGGCGAGGACCCGGGTGCTGCGCGCGGCGAGACCGGCGTTTCCGAGAGCTGAAGGGCCAAAAAGGAAGGAAGAGCGCATGGAAGCTGAGATGGAGACGGCCGGCCAGGCGGCCGGCGTGCTGCGCCGCGCCGAGGGGGCGGCCCTGCCTGCGGAGGACGGACCGGGCAAAGGGACGGAGGGCCGGCGGGTGACTTTCCGCGCCATCGGCCCGGAGGTGGACCGCCACGGCACGCGCATCGACCCCCGCGGGGTCAGCACCGGCGACTTCGACCGCAACCCGGTCTTCCTCTGGGGCCACGACGGCTATGCCGCCCAGGGCAAGGCGCCGGAGCTGGGCAACGTCATCGGCCGGGTGGTGCGCCACAGCGCCGGGGCGGCGGGCTTCGACATCGTGGTGGAATTCGCCGGGGCGGAGGTGAACCCGCGCGCCGAACAGGCCCTGCGCCTGGTGCGCGCCGGCTTCCTGCAGGCCGTCTCGGTGGGCTTCCTGCCGCTGAAGAGCCACCAGGAGGAGGCGCCAGGCGGGCGCAGCATCACGGTCTTCGATGCCGTGGAGCTGCTGGAGGTCTCGCTGGTGCCCGTGCCCTCGAACCCCCAGGCGCTGGCGCTACTGCGCGCCCTGGCGCCGACAGACAGTACGAGTTCGAAGATTCAACCTACAGCAAGGGAGTACAGCATGACGTCAGAGACCGAGACCCGGGCGCCGGAGGGTGCCGGAGACCGCGAAGCGGCGGATGCAGCGGCGGAGGAGGCGGCGCTGACCGGCGCCGTGCGGCGCGAGGTGGAGGCCCTGCGCGGCAGCCTGCTGGCCGAGATGCAGGCCGGCGCCGGGCCGCGCGACCGCAGGGTCAGCGACCTGGAGGCCCGGCTGGGCGAGGCCGAGGCGCGCCTGGCCGATGCACGGGAGAGCCTGCGCCTGCAGCGGGCGGGGCCGATCCTGCCCCGCGACGGGGCGGGGAGCGGCAACGAGGCCTTCCGCGGCATCTTCCTGTCGGATCCCGGCGAGGTGCGGGCGCGGCTGGCCCAGCTGCGCTCGGGCGAGGCGGCGACGCGGGCCATCGACTCCAGCCTGTTCACCGGCGGCGGCAAGCTGGCCGCCGAGACGGCCGACCGCTTCGTGGACTACCTGATCGAACAGCAGGTCGCCCTGTCGCGCGTGCAGGTGCGGCGCATGAACAGCCCCGAGGGCCATACCGACGAGCTGACCGTGACCTCGCGCCGCCTGCGCCGGGGCAGCGAGGGTACGGCGCCCACGCCGGCCGATGCCGTGGGCGTGCGCCGGCGCGGGCTGTCCACCGTGGAGGTGATCTGGGCCGAGGACGTGACCCTGACCTTCCTGGAGGACAACATCGAGCAGCAGGATGCCGAGCAGGCCATCGCCGGCCTGCTGGCCAAGGCCTTCGGCAACGACGTCAACGACCTGGCCTGGAACGGCGCAGAGGCCGAGACCGGCGATCCCTTCCGCTCGATCAACGACGGCTGGATCGCCCTGGCCGAGGCCGACGCGACGGTAAACGACCTGGACCTGGAAGACGTGGCCCACGGCATCGACACCGACAGCACGGCGCGCGATGTCCTGGCCCTGCTAATGCGTCAGCAGCCCGTCCGCTTCCGCGGGCGTACGGACCAGGCGATCTTCGTGCCGGTGGCCTTCGCCGAACGCTATGCCGAGGAGACGGCCAGCCGACAGACGGCCCTGGGCGACCGGGTGCTGGTGGGCGGCTTCCCCGAGCTGCGCTATTTCGGCATCCCGGTCATCCCCGAACCGCACCTGGCCGGCGCCACGGGGAACCGCATCATGATGACGCCGGCGGGCAACCTGTTCTTCGGCATCCAGCGGCAGATGACCGTGGACGGCCAGTGGCAGCCGCGCCGCCGGGTGGTGGAGTACACCATGACGGCGCGCACCGATTACCAGTACGCCACCGGCGAGGCCATCGTGCTGGCCGACAACCTGCCGGCCCACCTGGCCTGAGCGACCTTACCCCATCCCCCCTGACTGACGGGCGGGTCCCTGGCTTTGGACCCGCCCGTGCTTTTTCTCGAGCAAGGGAGCGAAAGTAACGATGTCTTTACTAACGCAGGCGGAGCTGGCCGCCTTCGCCGGGGTGGATGCGGGCCATCCGCGGCTGATGGCGGCCGCCGAGTCCGCCGAGGCGCTGGTGGCGGCCTGGCTGGGCACGGCCTCGCTGACGGCACGGCAGGTGACCTGCGAGATCACGCCGCCGCGCCGGCGGCGCCTGCTGGAGCTGCCGGAAGGACCGCTGAGCGCGCTCTCCGCCGTCGAGATCGACGGATCGGCCCTGGCGCCCGAGGGCTTCACGGCCCGGCCCTGGGCCGTCACCCGCCCCAGCGGTTTCCGTGCCGGCGTGCCGGTGACGCTAAGCTGGCAGGCGGGCTGGGGCGAAGGGCCGGGGGAGGTGCCGCTGCCCGACGCTATTCGCCAGGCCCTGCGCCTGGTGGCCGGCAGCCTGTTGGGCCGCGGCGCCGATCTGAGCCGGGAGGAGGAACGCCTGGGCGACCAGCAGGTAATGCGCAACCTGCAAGGTCAGGGCCTGCCGGGTGAGGCGCGCCTGTTGCTGCGGCCCTGGCGCAAGCCGTGAGGGAGCAGACATGATGGGATTGAACGACCGCCTGACCTGGCTGCGCCGGGTCGAGAGCCGCGACGCTCAGGGCCGGTGGCAGGTGGACTGGCAGGAGGCGGGGCCGGTCTTCGGCCAGATTCAGTTGCGCCTGCCGGCCGGGGCGCCGGACGCGCCCTATGATGTGAGCGCCGTGACGGGACGCGCCTGGCTGCCCGGGCATCTGGCGCTAAAGGTCGGCGACCGCCTGCGCCACGCCGGCCTGGACTACGAGCTGCGTGCCCTGTTGCCCGCTGCAGGGCCGAACGGCCTGCAGCAGGTGCGGCTGGAGGCGGTGCGGCCGGAGGCAGCGCCATGAGCCTGTCGGCGGCACTTTACGAACGCCTGAGCGGCGATGCCGAGCTGGCCGGACTCTTGCCCGCCTTTCATGGCGGGCCGGCGCTCTTCACCGCCCTGCCGGTGCCGGCAGCGGCCCCCTTGCCTCTGCTGGCCATCGGGCGGCCGGAGCAGGAGAGCAACCTGGACGTACAGGACGTACGCCTGGCGCGCCTTGGCCTGGCGCTCACCGCCTTCGCGCGGCAGGAGGCGCCGGCCGAGGAGCTTGAGGCACCGCTGCGACGGGCACGCCGCCTGCTGGAGGGCGCCGACCTGGCCTGGCCGGGCGGGGAACTGGCGGCGCTCACCTGTCGCGGGCCGCTGGCGGCACCGGCGGAGCGGCCCTGGCGCGCGGCCCGCCTGGAGGTCGAGGGCCTGTACTTTCCACAGCCTGAAGGAGGCAGCACGCCATGAGTCACCAAGCCTATCGCGGGCGCCTGGCCCGCCTCTACCTGGCCGATCCCCAGGACCCCGAGAGCTTCGAACTGGTGGCGGGGCTGCGCAGCAATGCGGTCAGCCTGGACAACGACCTGCAGGATGCCACCACCCTGGACTCCCAGGGCTTTCGCGAACTGCTGCCCGACGCCGGGGTGCAGCGCCTGACCATCGAGGCCGAGGGGCTGGCCAACGACAGCGCCGCCTGGGCGCGCCTGCAGGCCAGCGCCGTGGCGCGGCAGGTGGAGCGCGCCCGCGTCACCTTCGACAACGGCGACTCCTTCCAGGGCGATGTCTGCATCGCGCGCTTCGTGCGCACCGGCAGCTACAACGAGGCCGAGACCTTCTCGCTGACCCTGGAGAGCAGTGGGCCGGTGAGCTTCACCGCCGGTGGAGGCACGCCATGACGGCGCCCGGGAATCCCCAGCGCGGCGAAGTGATGCTGACCCTTAACGGCCGAACCCATCGCCTGCGCCCCACCTTCGCCTTCGTGGCCCGCGCCGAGGCGGCGTTGGGCCCGCTGCCCGACCTGGCCGAACGCCTGGTCGCGGGCCAGGGCTGGCGCATCGGCGAGGTGGTCACCCTGCTGGCCATTGCATTACAGGAGGGGGCATTGGAGGAAGGGCCGGAGGCGCTGTCGGAGCCGGAGATCGAGGACCGCCTGCTGCGCGCCGGCGCGGCCCGCCTGCTGCCCGTGGCGGCGCAACTGCTGATCCAGGCGCTGGCGGGCGAGGACAAGGATGGAGGCGGTACCGCCGAAGCTGCGCCGGGAAAGCCGGGTGGCGCATCGACTGGCGCCGCCTGATGGCCCTGGCCTTCGGGCGGTTGGGGCTGACTCCGGTCGTCTTTTGGGCCATGACGCCGGGCGAGTTCACCGCCTTGCTGGAAGGCCGCGGCCTGCTGGCGCCGGCCCACGGCGGGTTGTCGCGGGAGGAGCTGGAGGCTTTGGCGGGCTTGCTGGGAGAAAGTGCCTCTGGGTCCTGCTGACGCTTGGCGCTGGGAAGCATGCCAGCGGCGCCGCCGGTGCAAGAGACCTTTCGAGTGCGCTTCGCGCAGCCTCAAGGTGAGGGAGGTTTTATGAAGGCGGGAGGTTTTTTTTATGCTTTATTCCAGTCTCTTAAGC